>DATHCZ010000001.1:0-2690 GCA_035319265.1 Methyloceanibacter sp.
TCGGCGCGGCCGCGATAGACGATGATCGACAGCGCATCGACCGGCTCGTCATTGACCAACAGCGACATCTTGACGAGGTCGCCCTCCTCGTAGCCGATGATGTGATAGTCGAACGAGGCATAGCCGCGCGAGACCGATTTCAGCCGGTCGTAGAAATCGAACACCACTTCGTTCAGCGGCAGTTCGTAGACCAGCATGGCGCGGGCGCCGGCATAGGTCAGGTTCTTCTGCCGCCCGCGCCGGTCTTCGCACAGCTTCAGCACGGCACCCAAATACTCGTCCGGCACGAGGATGGTCGCCTCGATCCACGGCTCCTCGATCTTGGCGATCTTCTGCGGCTCCGGCATGTCGGCGGGATTGTGCAGCTCCAGCATCGTGCCGCTGGTGAGGTGCACGCGATAAATGACCGACGGTGCCGTGGCGATCAGGTCGAGATTGAACTCGCGTTCCAGCCGCTCGCGGATGATCTCGAGGTGCAGCAGCCCGAGAAAGCCGCAGCGGAAGCCGAAGCCGAGCGCGGCGGAGGTCTCCACCTCGTAGGTGAAGCTTGCATCGTTGAGGCGGAGCTTGCCGACCGCCTCGCGCAACGTCTCGAACTCGCTCGCATCGACGGGAAACAGGCCGCAAAACACGACGGGCTGCGCCGGCTTGAAGCCGGCAAGCGGCTCGGCCGCCGGGCGCTTTTCCTCGGTGACGGTATCGCCGACGCGGGTGTCGGCGACTTGCCTGATCGAGGCGGTGAAGAAGCCGATCTCGCCCGGTCCGAGCCGGTCGCGCATCTCCTGCTTGGGGCGAAAAATGCCGACGCGGTCGATTCCGTAGGCGCCCCCCGTCGACATCAGCCTGATGCGCTGGCCTTTGTGCAGCACGCCGTCGAAGATGCGCACGAGCACCACCACGCCGAGATAGGAATCGTACCAGCTATCGATGAGGAGCGCCTTCAGCGGCGCATTCGCATCTCCCTTGGGCGGGGGCAGGCGGTGCACGATCGCCTCGAGCACCTCCGGAACGCCCTTGCCGCTCTTGGCCGAGATCTCGAGCGCATCATGGGCGTCGAGCCCGATCACGTCCTCGATCTGCTGGCGCACGCGGTCGGGCTCGGCGGCCGGCAGGTCGATCTTGTTGAGGACCGGGACCACCTCGTGATCGTTGTCGAGCGCCTGATAGACATTGGCGAGGGTCTGCGCTTCGACCCCTTGCGTCGCGTCGACAACGAGCAAAGAGCCCTCGCAAGCGGCGAGGCTGCGGTTCACCTCATAGGCAAAATCGACGTGACCCGGCGTGTCGATCAGGTTCAACTCATAGAGCTCGCCGTCCTTAGCGCGATAGTCGAGCCGCACAGTTTGCGCCTTGATGGTGATGCCGCGCTCGCGCTCGATATCCATGGAATCGAGCACCTGCTCCTTCATCTCCCGCGCCGAGAGGCCGCCGCAGAGCTGAATCAGCCGGTCTGCGAGGGTGGACTTGCCGTGATCGATATGGGCGATGATGGAGAAGTTGCGGATGCGGGAGAGCGGCCTGGGAAGCTGATCATTCATGGCGCGCTTGGTACGGGGGGAAACCCTTGAGGGTCAAGCTGCCGCACCCGCAATTAGGGCGAAAAATGGCGGGAACCGCCCTAATGTCGCGGCTGTTAGGCCCTAAGGGCTGCTACATTGCCTCTAGCAAAGACCTCAAAAAGGAGAAGCTCATGCTGAAGAAAGTGCTCTTTGCCGTCGCTATCTGTGGCCTCGCCGCTGGCGTCGCGCTTCCCGTCCAGCCAGCCCAGGCGGCCAAGGCAGCCAAGGCGGCCGCGGCCGCGCCGCTGACCTGCAAAGAGGCGGCGAAGCTCAAATTCCCGGGCGACCTGAAGGCCCGCCACGCCTACAAGCACGAGTGCAAGGTGGCCTTTAGGGCTCAACACAAGGCAGCCAAGGCCGCTTGATCCTTAGCAGTTATGCGAGCCTAGTTGGACTTGGAGAGAGGTGACGCTCCGCGTCCCCTCTCTCTTAATTTTTGGGCGTGGAATGGGCTCGACGCGCGCAACAGAATGCCTCGCAAAGTCAAAGAAGAGCCCGTCCCGAGACGTTTCGGGCATCAACTGAAAAGCAACAGTGTTAGCCAAATTCGACGCAGGCAGAAGATCGAAGTTGACGAGGCCGCCAATGCTAGGGCCTTATCTGGCCGCGTAACGTTGCGTAATCATTCACGGGAGTAACCGTATGCTTAAGAAAGTGTTTTTGGCGGCCGCCGCCTCCATAATCCTCGCCGGCGCCACGGTGACCGTTTCGCCCGCCCCGGCGTTTGCCTGCCATAGCGGCTGCCACAAGACCGCGAAGGCGATGTATCCCAAGGATCGCAAGGCGCGCCACGCTTACGTCAAGGCGTGCAAGGCCAAGTACAAGGCCTGGAAGAAGGCACACAAGAAGCATCACCTGTTCGGCAAATAGGCGTTACCAGCCCTAGCCGGTTGACGAGATTGGAGAGACCCGCGTCGGCTTGGCCCGCGCGGGTCATCTCCAACTTGGCAGCGAAGAATCAGATGCCGGCGTACCACTCGTAGCCGAGGTCTTCCCAGAAGCCGCCTTGGCCGCCGCGAATGGTGGCGATCTCGTCCACCGCCTCGATCCGCATCACGTATTTCGCCATTTTGTAGCCGAGTTGCCGCTCGACGCGGAGCCTGAGCGGCGCGCCGTGCGCCACCGCCAGCG
>DATHCZ010000002.1:0-11435 GCA_035319265.1 Methyloceanibacter sp.
CGCCGGCGAATTCTTCGATTGTTGCGTGAAGCGGGTTCATTGTTCAGTTAGTCGAACATATACGCGATCCTGCTTTCCCAGGCATTCACCACATCGGGGGCAGCAACATACAAAAGCCCGCCAAGGATGATCGCAATAACGATAAAGCCAGTCAAAAAGGGCGCATGACATTCTCATGCCGGGAAGAGCTATCGGCGAAGCCTATAGCAAAAAGGGCGCCGACCGAAGCCGACGAGGCGCAGCAAAGCCCTTTGCTGTGGCCATGTCCTCCAAGTCCTTAGCTTGGCTTTCGGCGCGCGGGCGTCTTGGTCTTTGTTACCTTGTGGGTTACCTTCCAAGGAGATCAATTTGCTTCTAGGGCTCCAAGTCTTTTATTTTATTGGTGCCGGCTGGAGGATTCGAACCCCCGACCTACTGATTACAAATCAGCCGCTCTACCGCCTGAGCTAAGCCGGCCTAATAGCGAGAAAATGGCTCGCGCCTCATCGCGCCGCAACCATCGTTAGCCTCATTGCCCGTTCTTTTCCACCCAAGCCCGTGCGTTCGCGGAGGCTAGAAGGTCGAGAATCTATAAGTCACATCGCCAAACACGCCGAAACGCTGGCTCGAAAAATCGTTCAGCTCGACCTTGATGTTCTGGTGCACGAACTCGCTATTCCCGTGGGTGGCGTCGGCGAACCAATAGCGGACGCCGGCACCGAGCTCCCAGTTGGGGGTGAGGTCATAGCGGGCCTCGCCCTCGAGCTGATAGCCCCAGCCCGTGCCGCGGTCGACGATGTTGGGAGGGCTTCCAAGATCCTTGCGCAGGAAATGACTGTCCTCGTTCCAAACGTAAGCCACGGGCAACGCAGCGGCATCGGCAATCAAGCTCAGCCGATCCCATAGCCTCAGTCTGAACTCGCCGCCGAGGCGGAGCGACGCCCAGTTCGGCTGGTTCTGGATGACCTTGGTCGAGAAGGGAACCTCGATGAAACCGGGCGGCCCGCACACCGCGCCGTCGACCTCGTCGCGGTTGCAGCGTGCGCCGAAGCCGACTTGCGTCTCTTGCCAGAAATTGAATCCCGCGAAGGGGCCGACGGTCAGCTTCGTCGCGCCGTCGAGAAGTCTGAAGTCGTATCCCAAGTCGATGGTACCGTAGAGAAGGCTGTCGCCTTCGACCTTGCTGAACGTGTCGGAGAACTTCACTTGGCCGGCGAAAAAATCCTCGTCGTCGAGACTCCCGTCGTTCAGCCAGCCGCCGCCGACGAAGCCTTTGGCAAAGACGTTGCCGCCTTCGTTCTGCGCGCGAAAGAAGAATTCGGCCGAATTGCCGTGCATGCCGTCATAGGTCAATTTCGACGTGGGATTGCCGAGAAGTGGGTCGAACTTTTGCGAGGTGAAATTGAAGCCGGTCTTGCCTTCGCTCCACCAATAGCGCGCGCCGAGTTCCCAATTCGGCTCGGTCGTCGGCGGAAGGGGGATGGCAAAGGGCGCCGGCACCTCGACGGTCGGCGGGCGAGGAATACTATAAGTGCGCGGCACGCCGACGGTCTGCGCCTGGGCACTGCTCGCGATGCACACGGCGACAAGTGCCGCGAGAACGAAGCCGCTGCGCATGGCCGCCTTGCCCCTTATGAATCTGCCTGTTGCCAGCGGAGAGGATGCAAGGCGTGTGGTTAAGGCGAGATTAAGAGACGTGCCGCGTTGGGACGCGGCTTTCGACGTGGGAGCGAAAGGCGAGGGGATCGGCCCTAGCGGCGACGGCTTGCCAGGATGCCGGCGACAAAGGCAATGGCGAGCATGGTGATCGGTCCCACCTGTTGCATCGCCTTGCCGACACTTTGGTCGATCATGTTCACGCCTTCGCCGGCGGCAACGGCCATGCTTGGCGCCTGCCGCTTCGTCCTTGGCGCGAAGAGAGGCAAGGTGGCCAGCACCAGCATCGACAGCAGGAAGAGGGCAGCTGCGATGATGCCGGCCGCCGCTGCCGGCGTGTACCCGTAATGGGTGACGAGCAGCTGATAGACCGAAAACAATCCGAAGAGCGCCGCGATAATGAGAATGATCAGCGCGACGACGATGACGGCCGCCTGGCGGACCGAGCGCTCAATCGATTCCCTAATGCGCAGTCCGACCTGCAGGGAGGAGAGCAGCGCGAGCGCCGAGCGGAGCATGGATGTTGCGCCTAGCGACGGGTGAACACACCGAACAGGAAGCCAAGGCCGACGGCGATGGCGACTGCCGACAGCGGGTTGCGCCTGATGGCGGCTTCAGCCTCGTTGGCGGCGTCCACCGCTTTGTCCTGGGCGCGGTTGATCTGCTTGTTGGCGATGCGGCCAACGGTCGAGCTCAGGTTCTGCAGATCGGCGCGGATCGCATCGATCTGATTCGCAAGCTCTTGCGCTTCGGGGGTGGGGGTCGGCATGGGGCATCCTTCCTTGGGAACGCGTGGGGGCGAGGCATTGGCAACTCGGGCCGGGAGCGCTTCGTTCCACGGAAGCGGCCCTGTCGGCTCATTCTCTTGGTCCGCGCCTCGTTACTGTCAAGTGAACGGTTCGCGGCAAAGCCCACCTCGTCTGTCTTGATGGTTGAGGGAGCCTTGCGCCCGGCGCATCAGCCTTCTAGTCTCTCCTTGTGAGGGGTGATTGCTCAGAGGGGGGCAAGCATGGGCGGCAGCAGGCTTAGCAAATGGGGTCTCCCCATCCTTCTCGCCATCTTGAGTTCAGCGGCGGCGGCGGGAAGCGCAGGGGCGTTCGCGACAATGGGGTCGCCCGCCGCGGCGGTCTTGGCTGAGAACAGCCTTCGCCTCACGGCGCACTTCAACAAGGTGCAGAGCTTCTATTGCTATCCCAAGCTTTATTGGTGGTTCTACCGGCCCTACACCACCGCCCCCGAAGGCAATGCGCGCTGCATGCCCTATTTCCATTACCTCGATCAAGCGGGGCCTCCGAGAGGCGGAAGGCCCAACCAGGCAATCAAATAGATAGCCGCCGGCCTGGCGTTGCGCGTCGTGCTCTGGGCTCCCTGAACACGCAATCTTAACCTTACCGATACTTGCGATAGGTAAGTTTGGTTGGCCTTCCGCTGGCGACTCAATGGCCAGGAGGGGGGTTGCCCTAGTTCGGAGTCGCAAGATGAAAGCCCTGCTGAGTATCGCCGCGCTGCTTCTGATCGCGTTCGGCCTGAGCCTCACGTCCACCGATCACGCCAATGCCGGAGGCTGCGTTTCTTGGCGCCCCTGCGGTCCCGCCGTCCTCGTTCCGGCCCCCAATCCGATCCCGCTCAGGAAAATCAAAGTCCGCGCGGCTCCTTGTGCAGTTGGCTGCGGTCCCGTCGCGGTACCTGCTCCCTGCGTGACCGGTTGCGGTCGGGTCGCGGTCGCGCCGCCACCGCCCTGCCTTATGCCTTGCGGCGCGTCTTTCTATTATATGCCGACGCGGTTCTACGCCTATTGGGCGCAGCCGGGATTCACGAACTGCTACCCCGGGCCCGGCAATTGCTATTTCCGCAGAGATTGCTGGTACGATTCGTTCGGCCGCCGCTTCTGCAGCTAGCTTAGGGACCTCATGCTTCGAGACGCGCGCTCCCCGCGCGCTCCTCAGCTTGAGGAAACACACCTCACCCTGAGGAGGGCCGAAGGCCCGTCTCGAAGGGTGAGGCCTCTAGCCCTTCGCGTTGAGACTTGCCCAGTGCAGCGCAATGGCGGCGGCATTCGAGACATTGAGACTCGCAAGCGTGCTTCGCGTCGAGATGCGGGCGAGGAGATCGCAATGCTCGCGCGTCAGGTGACGGAGGCCTTTGCCCTCGGCGCCCAGCACGAGGGCGAGCGGCTTCGTCAAGGGAAGCGCCTCGAGTGCAGTCTCTCCCTCCTCGGCGAGTCCCACGCGGAGGAAGCCCATCTCGCCGAGCTCGGCAAGCGCTTGGGCGAGATTCTTGACGAGCACGATCGGCACGAGATCGAGCGCGCCGCTTGCGACCTTGGCGAGAGCCCCTGACAGCGGCGGACTGTGACGCTCGGTGAGCACAAGGCCTAATGCGCCGAAAGCCGCCGCCGAGCGCAGCACGGCGCCGACATTATGCGGATCGGTCACCTGGTCGAGCACGACCACGATGCCGCTGCTCTCGACCTCATCGAGGCCGACGGGGGAAAGTTGCTTCGCCTCGAGCGCAACGCCCTGATGCACCGAATCAGACCCGAGCAGCCGGTCGAGGTCGCGCGGGGAGGCGGGCTCGACGCTCACGCCGCGCTTGGCGATAAGCGGCGCAAGCCGATGCGCCGCATTCTCGGTGGCGATCAGCCTCGCCACCTCCCGCCTGGGATTAGCGAGAGCCGCCTCGACGGCGTGGAGGCCGAACAGGAGCACGTGGTCTGTATCGGCGTCGCGGGACCCGCGTCCCGGCGGCCTGTTGGCGCCCCGCCAGGGACGGCGTCCTTGTCTTTCCGGCCTTGGTCTTCGGGGCATTGGGATAAGCAGGTCTCGTGACGGGATGAGAGAGAAAGTATGATTCAGATGATTGCGGAGAGAGGCGACGGGTTTTCGCGGTTAAACCGCTGATTTACAGTTGACAGAGGCTGAAGCGCTACCCATAAACCCACTATTGGCGGACCCTGCCGGCCGACGGCGGGGCGTTTTTGCTTGGTCGCAATCACCAGTCAATCCATCTGGCTCAAGGAGGGGTGCCCGAGTGGCTAAAGGGGACGGGCTGTAAACCCGTTGGCTATGCCTACGTAGGTTCGAATCCTACCCCCTCCACCACCACTCTTGAGTGCAGAAGAAGGGATGCGGGTGTAGCTCAATGGTAGAGCAGCAGCCTTCCAAGCTGAGGACGAGGGTTCGATTCCCTTCACCCGCTCCAGCAAGACTGACCGCCGAGGCGGTTGATATGACGAGGAAAATGGCGGCTGTTGGGTTGGAGCAGGCGATAGGAGTGTAGCTCAACTGGCTAGAGCACCGGTCTCCAAAACCGGGGGTTGGGGGTTCGAGTCCCTCCACTCCTGCCACGGTTTGAGGGCGCAGGAGGCAAACGGCCGGAGTGAAGTTAGCGGCGGCAAGGATTTGAGATGGCGAGGACGAATCCCTTCGAGTTTCTGCAGCAAGTGCGCACCGAGGTGTCCAAGGTCACTTGGCCCACGCGCCGGGAGACCGTGATCACCACGATCATGGTCATCTCGATGTCGATTGCTGCGGCGCTGTTCTTCCTCGCAGCCGACTGGGTGCTGAGCAACATCGTCACGCTCGTTCTCGGCTGGGGCCGTTAGGAGGTCCGTCGAAGCCCATGACCATGCGCTGGTACATCGTGCACGCCTATTCGAACTTCGAGCGGAAGGTCGCCGAGTCGATCAAGGAGCGCGCGGCCGCGGCCGGGCTCGCCGACCAATTCGCCGAGGTGCTCGTGCCCATGGAAGAGGTCGTGGAGATGCGCCGCGGCCGGAAGGTGAGCTCCGAGCGGAAGTTCTTTCCCGGCTACGTGCTGGTGAAGATGGAGTTGAACGATCAGACCTATCACCTCATCAAGGCGACGCCGAAAGTCACCGGCTTTCTCGGCACCGAGAACAAGCCGATCCCGATCACCGAGGAGGAGGCGGGACGCATCCTCCAGCAGGTCCAGGAGGGCGTCGAGCGGCCGAAGCCCTCGGTCACGTTCGAGATCGGCGAGCAGGTGCGCGTCGCCGACGGTCCGTTCGCCTCGTTCAACGGTCTCGTCGAGGAGGTCGATGAGGAGCGAGCAAGGCTCAAGGTCGCGGTGTCGATCTTCGGCCGGGCGACGCCCGTCGAGCTCGAATACGCGCAGGTCGAGAAGCTTTAACGCGAAGCGTTTGGTAAGCGGGAATACCCGCGGGAAGCACAGGGATGGCGAAGAAGATCGAAGGTTACATCAAGCTGCAGGTGCCGGCAGGCCAGGCGAATCCATCGCCGCCGATCGGACCTGCGCTCGGCCAGCGCGGCGTGAACATTCCCGAGTTCTGCAAGCAGTTCAACGCGGCGACGCAGAAGCTCGAGGCGGGATCGCCGATACCGACAGTGATCACCGTCTATGCCGATCGCTCCTTCACCTTCGAGATGCGGACGCCGCCTGCGTCCTTTCTCCTGAAGAAGGCGGCGAAGATCACCAAGGGATCGACGGCGCCAGGGAGAACCGGGGCGGGGAGCGTGACCCAGGCCCAGCTCCGCGAGATCGCCGAGGTCAAGATGAAGGATTTGAACGCCAATTCCGTCGAGCAAGCGATGAAGATCATCGCCGGCTCTGCCCGCTCGATGGGTCTTGAGGTGCAGGAGTAGACCATGACCAAACCCGGCAAGAGGTTTCGGGCTGCCGCTGCGAAGAGCGATCGCGAGACGCTTTACTCGCTCGAGGACGCGGTGAAGCTCGTCAAGGAAGGCGCCAAGGCGAAGTTCGACGAGACCATCGAGATCGCCATGAATCTCGGCGTCGATCCGCGTCACGCCGATCAGATGGTGCGCGGCGTCTGTGCGCTGCCGCATGGCTCGGGGCGAAAGCTCCGCGTCGGCGTGTTCGCCAAAGGCGCCAAGGCCGAAGAAGCCAAGAAGGCCGGAGCCGATGTGGTCGGCGCCGAGGATCTCGTCGAGCAGGTGCAGAAAGGCGTGATCGAGTTCGATCGCTGCATCGCCACCCCGGACATGATGCCGCTCGTCGGCAGGCTCGGTAAGGTGCTCGGGCCGCGCGGCCTGATGCCGAACCCCAAGGTTGGCACCGTCACCGCCGATATCGGGCCGGCGGTGCGTGCGGCCAAAGGCGGCGCGGTCGAGTTCCGGGTCGAAAAGGCGGGTCTCATTCATGCCGGCGTCGGCAAGGCGTCCTTCAGCGAGACGGCGCTCATCGAGAATATCCGCGCCTTCGCCGACGCGGTGATGAAGGCTAAGCCGTCAGGCGCCAAAGGCACGTTCTTGAAGCGGGTTGCGGTCACTTCGACCATGGGCCCCGGCGTCAAGATCGAGCCTGCGAGCCTGACGGGCGGCGCGAGTTACGCGAGTTAGAAGAGTTTCGGGTCCGAGTTTTCGGGCCCGAAGGATCGCTTCGATGAGAGGCGATCCGAACCTGTCCGAGATTGCAGGTGCGGATGTTCCGCTTAAGCCACTAGGGCCTGCATGAGACGGGAGACGAACGGTTCGATGGTGGCGGCGGATCCGCAACCTGGAGATCGGTTTGAACCTCGTAGTTGGCTCAAGCGCATTTAAGCGCGCGGGCGGACAGGCACCGGAGCGTCGCTCGAAGGAGCGGGGCGGCCTATTGCCTCGTCCCCGCTCGTTCTTGCGGCATTGAACGTGGCTTGAGGCCTCGCTTGAGAGGCCTCGAACAGACGGAGTGAGCAGTGGAAAGAGCAGAGAAGCGCGAAGTCGTGACGGCGCTTCACGACGTCTTCGCCAAAACCGGCGTGGTCGTCGTCGCTCACTATGCGGGCCTGACTGTCTCCGCCATGACCAAACTGCGCAGCGAGATGCGAGGCGCAGGTGGACAGGTCAAGGTGGCGAAGAACAGGCTCGTGAAGCTTGCGCTCGAAGGCACAGACGCCAAGGGTATCGCGGATTTGCTGAAGGGGCCGACGTGCCTCGCCTTCTCCGCAGACCCCGTGGCGGCACCGAAGATCGCCGTCAAATTCGCCAAGGCGAACGAGAAGTTCGTGATCCTTGGCGGAGCGATGGGGAGCACGGTGCTCGATGCCAAGGGCGTGAGCTCGCTTGCCGATCTGCCTTCGCTCGACGAGCTCAGAGGCAAGCTGATCGGTCTCCTTCAGGCGCCGGCGAGCAAGATCGCCCGCACGCTGAATGAGCCCGGCGCTCAGCTTGCCCGCGTGTTCGGAGCCTACGGCAGCAAGGATGCGGCGTGAGCCCAGAGAAGCTAATATTAGAGTCAAACCTACGAGGATAAGTGAATGGCAGACTTGCAGAAAATAGTGGACACCCTCTCGACGCTCACGGTGCTCGAGGCGGCTGAGCTCGCAAAGATGCTCGAGGAGAAGTGGGGCGTTTCGGCCGCCGCTCCCGTGGCCATGATGGCCGCTGGCGGCGGTGCCGCGGCGGCGCCCGTCGAGGAGAAGACCGAGTTCACCGTCGTTCTCACCGCCGCCGGGGCGCAGAAGATCAACGTTATCAAAGAGGTACGTGCGATCACCAGCCTCGGCCTGAAGGAGGCCAAGGATCTCGTCGAGGGCGCGCCAAAGCCCGTTAAGGAGGGCGTGACCAAGGACGAGGCGGACAAGATCAAAAAGCAGCTCGAGGCGGCCGGAGCCACGGTCGAGCTGAAGTAACGATGGGTTGAAAGGAGCCCGGGCGATCCCCACATTGCAAGGTTCGCCCGGGCCCCCAAACCCACCAAAATTTGTATCAGACGTTTCGCCTGAGCTTCCGCTTGCTTGACCCGCGGAATCTCCGGCGAGCCGTCGCGACGAGCCCCGAAAAGGGGCCAACGAGCCTAAGAGGACCATAAATGACGCAGCAGACGCAGCAGACGACGAACGGTCATAAGCGCTTGCGGAAGATGTTCGGCCGAATCCACGAAGTGGCCGAGATGCCGAACCTCATCGAGGTTCAGAAACAGTCATACGATCAATTCCTGATGGTTGAGGAGCCCGCGGGCGGGCGCCTGGATGAGGGACTCCAGGCGGTGTTTCGCTCCGTGTTCCCGATCCGCGATTTCGGCGAGCGCGCTCAGCTCGAGTTCGTCCGCTATGCCTTCGAGCCGCCCAAATACGACGTCGATGAGTGCCAGCAGCGCGGCATGACCTTCGCCGCTCCGCTCAAGGTGACGCTCCGTCTCATCGTGTTCGATGTGAACGAGGAGACCGGCGCCCGCTCGGTCAAGGACATCAAGGAGCAGGACGTCTACATGGGCGACATGCCGCTCATGACGTCGAACGGCACCTTCGTCATCAACGGCACCGAGCGCGTCATCGTCTCGCAGATGCATCGCAGCCCGGGCGTGTTCTTCGACCACGACCGCGGCAAGACGCATTCGAGCGGCAAGCTGCTGTTCGCCGCCCGCATCATTCCCTATCGCGGCTCCTGGCTCGACTTCGAGTTCGACGCCAAGGATATCGTCTATGTGCGCATCGACCGCCGTCGCAAGCTGCCGGTGACGACGCTCCTCTATGCGCTTGGGCTCGACGACGAGGAGATCCTCGCGACGTTCTACGACCGCATTCCGCTCAAGGCGACCAAGGAGGGATGGCGCATGCCGTTCCGGCCCGATCGCATGCGCGGCATCAAGCCGACCAGCGACCTGATCGATGCCAAGACCGGCAAGGTCGCGATCGAGGCGGGTCGCAAGGTCACGGCACGTCTCGCCAAGAAGCTCGCCGATGAGGGCCTGAAAGAGCTCCTCGTCAGCGATGACGATCTGCACGGTCGCTACCTCGCTCAGGACATCGTCAACATGGAGACGGGCGAGATCTACGGCGAGGCGGGTGAGGAGCTCGACGCCAAACTGATCGGAACGCTGCGGGAGCTCGGCCTCAAGGAGGTTCCGATTCTCGACATTGACCACGTCAATGTCGGCGCCTTCATCCGTAACACGCTCGCCATCGACAAGAACTCCAATACCGAGGAGGCTCTGCTCGACATCTACCGGGTGATGCGTCCGGGCGAGCCGCCGACGTCTGAAGCCGCTCAGACTCTGTTCAAGGGCATCTTCTTCGACGCCGAGCGCTACGACCTTTCGGCGGTGGGCCGGGTCAAGATGAACATGCGTCTGGACCTCGATGCGCCCGACACGGTGCGCACGCTGCGCAAGGAAGACATCCTCGCGGTGATCAAGACCCTCGTCGATCTGCGCGACGGCAAGGGCGAGATCGACGACATCGACCATCTCGGCAATCGCCGGGTGCGCTCGGTGGGCGAGCTGATGGAGAACCAGTACCGCGTCGGTCTGTTGCGCATGGAGCGCGCCATCAAGGAGCGCATGAGCTCGGTCGATATCGACACGGTGATGCCGCAGGACCTGATCAACGCGAAGCCCGCGGCTGCGGCGGTGCGCGAGTTCTTCGGCTCGTCCCAGCTCAGCCAGTTCATGGACCAGACCAACCCGCTGTCCGAGATCACGCACAAGCGGCGTTTGTCGGCGCTTGGGCCTGGCGTCCTCACGCGCGAGCGTGCCGGCTTCGAGGTGCGCGACGTGCATCCGACTCATTACGGTCGCATCTGTCCGATCGAGACGCCTGAGGGACCGAATATCGGTCTCATCAACTCGCTCGCGACCTATGCGCGGGTCAACAAATACGGCTTCATCGAGAGCCCGTACCGGCGCGTGGTGAAGGGCAAGGTCACCGACGAGGTGGTCTATCTCTCGGCCATGGAGGAGGCGCGCTACATCATCGCGCAGGCCAACGCCAAGCTGAACCCGAACGGCACGTTCGCCGAGGACATGGTGGTGTGCCGGCATGCCGGTGACGTCGAGCTCGAGCCGCCGGAGAAGGTCGATCTGATCGACGTGTCGCCGAAGCAGCTCGTGTCGGTCGCGGCCGCGCTCATTCCGTTCCTCGAGAACGACGACGCCAACCGCGCCCTGATGGGCTCGAACATGCAGCGTCAGGCCGTGCCTCTCATCACAGCCGAGGCGCCGCTGGTCGGCACCGGCATGGAAGAGGTGGTGGCCCGCGATTCGGGCGCCGCTATCGGCGCGCGGCGAACCGGCGTGGTCGACCAGGTCGACGCCACCCGCATCGTCATCCGCGCTACCGAGGAGACCGATCCGTCGAAGTCTGGTGTCGACATCTACAACTTGCGCAAGTTCCAGCGCTCGAACCAGAACACCTGCATCAACCAACGGCCTCTGGTGCGCGTGGGCGACGCGGTGAAGGCGGGCGACATCATCGCCGACGGTCCGTCGACCGATCTCGGCGAGCTTGCGCTCGGGCGTAACGTGCTCGTCGCCTTCATGCCGTGGATGGGATACAACTTCGAGGACTCGATCCTCATCTCCGAGCGCGTCGTGCGTGACGACGTGTTCACTTCGATCCATATCGAGGAGTTCGAGGTGATGGCCCGCGACACCAAGCTCGGGCCTGAGGAGATCACTCGCGACATTCCCAACGTCTCGGAGGAGGCGCTGAAGAATCTCGACGAGGCCGGCATCGTCTATATCGGCGCGGAGGTGAATCCCGGCGACATCCTGGTGGGCAAGATCACGCCCAAGGGCGAGAGCCCGATGACGCCCGAGGAGAAGCTTCTGCGTGCCATCTTCGGCGAGAAGGCCTCCGACGTGCGCGATACCTCGCTCAAGCTGCCGCCCGGCGTATCGGGCACGGTAGTCGAGGTGCGCGTGTTCAACCGCCACGGCGTCGAGAAGGACGAGCGCGCCATGGCCATCGAGCGCGAGGAGATCGAGCGTCTCGCCAAGGACCGCGACGACGAGCTCGCCATCCTCGACCGCAACGTCTATGGCCGCCTCAAGGACACCTTGATGCACAAGGTCGTTGCCAAGGGACCGAAGGGCATCAA
>DATHCZ010000003.1:0-63440 GCA_035319265.1 Methyloceanibacter sp.
TCGACGGCGTTATCGAGACGCCGGCCTTCTTGCCGAAGCTCCTAATCAATTGCAGAGAGCGATCGAGATGCGGGCCGGCCTCCGCATGGACCGTAATGATGTCGGAGCCCGCTTGCGCGAAGGCTTCGATATAGGGGTCGCAGGGCGCGATCATGAGATGCACGTCGAAGATCTTCTTCGAGTGGGGACGAAGAGCTTTTACGATGTCGGGTCCGATGGTGATGTTGGGCACGAAATGCCCATCCATGACGTCAACATGGATCCAGTCGCAGCCAGCCGCATCGATGGCGCGCACCTCCTCGCCAAGCCGCGCGAAGTCGGCCGAGAGGATCGACGGGGCAATAATGATATCGCGGGCCATGTCTGACTCTGGTGGAAGCCGATGAGTCGTTTTAGAGCAGAATACCGCTAAATAAGAATTGTCATGCCCGGCTTTATGCCGTGCATCCACCTCTTTTCGCAGGGAAATCGTGGATGGCCGGGACATGCCCCGCCATGACCGGAGAGGTTAGCGGGTGCTGCGGGCGCCGCTCTGAGCCAGTGCCACCACCCCCGGCAATTTTGCGCCGCCGAGCCATTCGAGAAAGGCGCCCCCCGCGGTCGAGACATAGGTCAAATCGTCGGCAACGCCGACGATGTTGAGCGCTCTCACCGTATCGCCGCCGCCGGCCACGCTCACAAGATTTCCCTCCCTCGTCAGCCGAGCGACCTCCCGGGCGAGCGCGAAGGTCCCCTCACCGAAAGGCGCCGTCTCGAAAGCGCCAAGCGGACCGTTCCACAACACCGTCTTCACCTGGGCGAGGCGGCGCTTCAGCTCGGCGACGCTGCGGGGACCGAAATCAAGGATCATGGCGTCGGCGGGCACTGCCCCGACCGGGCAGACCCGCCAATCAACGCCCGGCTTGAACTCCTTCGCCACGACGACGTCAGTCGGAAGCACGATTTCGCAGCCTGCGCGCTCGGCGCGCGCCACTATGTCCTTGGCGGTCTCGATGAATTCCGGCTCGACCAATGACGCTCCCGTATCGATTCCCTCGGCGGCAAGGAATGTGTTGGCCATGCCGCCGCCGACCGCGAGTTGGTCCATGCGCGAAACGAGGTGGGTGAGGACCTCGATCTTGGTCGAGACCTTAGCGCCCCCGACGATGGCCATGACCGGCCGCGCAGGATTCTCCAGCGCTCGGCCGAGCGCCGAGACCTCGGCCATCAGCAGAAGCCCGGCATAAGCAGGGCGAAGGTGGGCGAGCGCTTCAATCGAGGCGTGCGCCCGATGCGATGAGGAGAAGGCGTCGTTCACATAGATGTCGCCGAGGTCAGCAAGAGCCTTGGCGAATTCCATATCGTTCTTCTCCTCGCCCTTGTAATAGCGAAGGTTCTCAAGCACGGCGATCTCGCCGGGCTTAACAGCGGCGACACCGCGCCGCGCCTCCTCGCCAAAGCAATCGCCGATGAAATGAATCGTGGTGCCGGGCATCAGCTCGCGCATCTTCTCAGCAACCGGCCAGAGCGAGGTGCCGGGGCTCACCACGCCCTCCGGACGGCCGAGATGGGAGAGCACGATCACTTTGGCTCCCGACCGCGCAAGGCTCGCGATGGTCGGGAGCACGCGCTCGAGCCGGGTCGCGTCGGCGACGACGCCGTTCTCGATCGGCACATTGAAATCGACGCGGACGAGCACGCGCTTGCCCCCGACGTCGACGCCCTCGATCGTTTTTACGCTCGAGAGGTCGAGGCCTCCGCCTGAAAGGCCCTCCGCCGCATCGGCCGGCGAGGACGCCATGTTCATATCAGCCGCCCCATGGCAGCGGCCGTGTCGTTCATGCGATTGGAGAACCCCCACTCGTTGTCGTACCAGGAGACAACCCGACAAAACGAGCCATCGACGACATGGGTGCTGTTCAGGTCGACGATCGAGCTCAACGGATCGTGGTTGAAGTCGCTCGACACGAGCGGCTTGCCATTCACGCCGAGAATGCCCTTGAGCGGACCATTGGCGGCTGCGACCATTGCCTCGTTGATCTCCTGAGCGGTGGTCGGTCGGTTAGCCTGGAAGGTGAGATCGATCAGGCTGACATTCGGCACAGGCACGCGGATCGAGGCGCCATCAAGCTTGCCCTTGAGCTCGGGCAAAACGAGACCGACCGCCTTGGCGGCGCCGGTCGAGGTCGGGATCAAGTTAACAGCGCTGGCGCGAGCGCGGTAGGGGTCCTTGTGCAAGGTGTCGACCGTGCGCTGATCGCCGGTATAGGCGTGCACCGTGGTCATGTAGCCGTGCTTGATGCCGACCGCCTCGTTCAGCACCTGCGCCACTGGAGCAAGACAGTTCGTGGTGCAGGACGCATTGGAGACGACGTGATGCTCCTGGGTGAGCTTGTCGTCGTTGACACCGAACACGACGGTGAGGTCGGCGCCGGTGCAAGGTGCAGAGACGAGCACGCGCTTGGCGCCGGCGGCCAGGTGTTTGGCAGCGCCTTCACGGTCGGTGAAGCGGCCGGTGCATTCCATGACGATATCGATGCCGAAATCACGCCAAGGAAGCTTCTCGGGGTTCGCCTCCGCCAGCACGGCAACGTCCTGGCCGTTGGTCTTGAGATGACCATTGGCCGCGGCGATCCTGCCCCTGAAGCGGCCATGTACGCTGTCGAACTCGAGCAGATGAGCATTCATCTCGGCAGAGCCGAGATCGTTGATCGCCACGAAGTCGAGATCCTGTCGGCCCGACTCGAGGAAGGCCCTGAAGGTGAGCCTCCCGATCCGGCCAAAGCCATTGATGGCGACGCGCTTATTAGCCATGTCAGTCCCTATTTCTTCCTTGCAATCACATCCTTAGCGGCTGATGCCACGGCCTCCGCCGTGATGCCGAAATGCTTATATAGGTCTTGCGCCGGAGCAGAAGCCCCGAATCCATGCATGCCGATGAAGGCACCACCTGCCCCGATCCATTTTGCCCAGCCGAACTCTGAAGCCGCTTCGACGGCGACGCGGGGTGCGGAACCCAGGACCTCGTTCCGATAGGCCTCGGGCTGGGCTTCGAACAGCTCCCAGCAGGGCATCGCGACGACCGCGGCCTTGAGCCCCTGCTCGGCGAGCTTACCTGCGGCCTCGACCGCGAGCGCCAGCTCAGAGCCCGTGCCAAGCAGCGTCACGTCGCGTTTCCCCGCCGCCTCGATCAGCACATAGGCTCCCCTGGCCGACAGGTTCTCTTTGCTGTCCGCCTTGCGAAGAAGCGGTACGCCCTGGCGGGTCAAAGCAAGGATCGAGGGCGTGCTCTTGGCGAGAAGCGCGATCTCCCAGCACTCCGCGCATTCGACCGAGTCGGCGGGCCGCATCACATTGAGGTTCGGCATGGCGCGGAGCGCCGCGAGCTGCTCGACAGGCTGGTGGGTCGGACCATCCTCGCCGAGCCCGATCGAATCGTGCGTCATCACGTAGATCACGCGCTGGCCCATCAGGGCGGACAGCCTGATCGACGGACGGCAGTAGTCGGAAAAGACGAGAAAGGTGCCGCCATAGGGCACGATGCCGCCATGGAGAGCGAGCCCGTTCATGGCGGCAGCCATGCCATGCTCGCGTACGCCGTAATGAATGTAGGTCCCGCCAAACTCTCCAGGCTTGATCAGGCTATGGAGCTTGGTGAGCGTGCCATTGGAGCCGGTGAGATCCGCCGAGCCGCCGACGAGACCGGGCACGACGGGCACAAGCTTCTCGAGCACCTTCTGCGATGATTGCCGCGTCGCGAGCTTGGCGCCCTCCTGCGAGAAGGCCGATTTGGCGGCGCTGATCGCCGCTTCGATCCTAGAGGTCACCTCGGCATTGATCGGGTCGGTGAGAGCGGAGCGCGCGGGCGCATCGAGGCGGCTCGCGGCCTTGGTCCAGGCCTCATAGGTCGCGTGATGACGCTCCCCCGCCTCGCGCCAGCTCGCAAGAATATGCTCTGGCACCTCGAAGGGCGCGTAAGGCCAGTTGAGACGCTCGCGCGCGCCTTTGATCTCTTCCTCGCCGAGCGGGGAGCCGTGGGTCGCGGCAGTGCCCGCCTTGCTCGGCGCGCCGAAGCCAATGACGGTGCGGCAGGCGATCAAGGATGGGCGGTCGGTGACGGATTTCGCATTCTCGATGGCGAGCGCGACCGCTTCCGCGTCGTGACCGTCGACGCGGGCGGTATGCCAGTTGGACGCCCTGAAGCGTTCGATCTGATCGTCGGAGACGGAAAGATCGGTCGGTCCGTCGATCGAAATGTGATTGTCGTCGAACAGCACGATGAGGCGCCCAAGCTTGAGATGGCCGGCGAGCGAGATCGCCTCCTGGCTGATGCCCTCCATCAGGCAGCCATCGCCGACGAGGCAATAGGTGTAGTGATCGACAAGGTCGTCCCCATAGCGGCGATTGAGAATGCGCTCGGCGAGTGCCATGCCAACCGCATTGCCGAGACCCTGACCGAGTGGCCCGGTCGTCGTCTCGATGCCCGGGGCGTGACCAAATTCGGGGTGGCCCGGCGTGCGCGAGCCGAGCTGGCGGAACGCCTTGAGTTGCTCGATATCCATGTCGGGATAGCCGGTCAGATAGAGCAGCGCATAGAGCAGCATCGAGCCGTGGCCGGCCGAGAGCACGAAGCGGTCGCGGTCGGGCCATTTCGGATGGTTCGGGTCAAACTTCAGGAAGCGCGTGAACAGCACGGTGGCGACATCGGCCATGCCCATGGGCATGCCAGGATGACCCGAATCGGCCCTCTGAACGGCATCCATGGCGAGAGCGCGAATAGCGTTCGCCATCTCGAAAGGCGACGCCTCAGGCACAGGTTGATCCTGAATCAATGCGGGTCGGGTCGAAGACATCTCGCAATTTCAAGTTGTTAGGCTGAGCCAAGGACTATCCTGGCGGGCGCCAGGGAGGACGGACTCGAATGCTGCCCCGTCTCTATCACACAAACACGCCGCATGGAGGAATGGCTGTGCAAATGTGAAAATGCCGGCCAATGATTCCGGGCGGATCGTTTGCGGCCTCGCCTCCCGGAGGCCGCGAACGTCGATCACGATGGCGAGGCTGCTCATTCGGGTGACGGTGAGAAGAATCTTGGCGACCGTCTTAGCGCCCCTCTTAGTGGTGGCTTGTGCCATCACGCCGCGTACCGGGCGCCCGGCCGACACCTGGCTATCAAAGGGTGGACTGCAGCAAACGGTGAATTGCGTTCTCGCCCAGCTCAACGACAGCATGGCGAAGGGACGTCCTCCCAACTTTACCCATTCGGTCAGGATCGTTACGCCCGGCAAGGTTGAGGAGATCGTCCCGCAGCAAATCCCGGCGGGGAGCGCCGAACTCTATGTCATCCGCTTCGTCGCCAACGACGACGGAAACATCGAGGTTACGGTTTTCAGCACACTCGACGGCCTCGACAAGCGCGTGCAGAACGCCATAGATCCGTGCAAGAAGGGCAATCTGGCCACCAAGGCCGCCGCTCAATAAACACGTGCGGCCATTGCCGCCTTGACCGCGTGGTAGCCGACGAGAAGCTGGCTCAAGGTCAGCGGGTGGCTCTTGCGGGCACCATTGGCGACGTCGATCTGACCCACCTGGTCGCGCAGGTGTCCCGCCTCCGGGATGAGGTTCCACAACAGATCCTCGATCCGCTCGGCCCTTTGGTCGGAGATATTGCCGTTGATCTCCAGGACGTCGACGGGCTTGCCGTCCTTGTCGCGGGCAAGCTCGAGATGCAGCCCGGCATTGCTCGATCCGTCGAGAAGCGGAGTGAAATCAGGATGGGGCAAGGTCGGGCGCAGGATGTGGCGCACGTCGAGATGGGTGTTGTCGGAGCCGTTAGCGCCCGTGGGTTTCTGGAAGCGAATGACGATGTCGGCGAAGGTGCGCTGAGTATGGATGAAGGCCTGGCTCGGCGACTCCCTGCGCTGGAGCTGCGACATCACTTCATCAAGCGTATAACCGCGCCTGGTGGTGTCGCGATGGATCTTCCACTTCACCCTAAGTTCTTCTTCAGGATCGAGATAGATCTTCACGTCGTAGCAATCGCGCATCGCGCGCGTCGCATAGCCGAGCAGGCCCTCGGCGATGACGAATTCCTTGGGCTTGACGTATTCCGGAGATTCAAGCGTGCCATCGCGATGGTCGTAGACGGGCTTCAGGATCGGTTCTCCGCTCCTGAGCAGGCGCAAATGCTGCTCGAGAATGTCGACATGGTTGGCGCGTGGATCGAGCGCCGACAGCCCGGCGGCGGCGCGTTGCGCTCGGCTGTAGCGGTGATAGTCGTCAGTGCAGATCACCGTGCAGTGCTTGGCACCCAGAATCTGGGCGACGCCGGCCGAGAGCGTCGTCTTGCCCGACGCAGAATCGCCGACGATGCCGAGGATGATCGGATGATCAACCCGTTTCGACATAGATTACTCCAGACACCATTTCCTCTCCTCGCCGGCTTTACGCCACGTCGCGCGCCGCGACGGCCGCAAGCCGATCGTTCGGGATGAAGCTCGTCATGATCTGACGTTCGCCAGTCGATCCCGTTATCATCAATGTCTGCACTTTGTAATGGGTCTTCGAACGCTCCACGCCCTCGAGCATCAAGCCGGTGGTGATCCCGGTGGCGCAGAAAAACACCTTGTCAGAGGCGATGATCTCGTCGCGATCGTACCATTTCGAGGTATCGATCCCCGCCTCCTTGACTGCCCTCGCCTCGGTCTGCAGCTGAGGGTCGAGGCGCCCCAGGAACTCGCCCCCAATCGCCCTGATGGCGCATGCCGACATAACGCCTTCCGGTGTGCCGCCGGTTCCCATCAAGGCATCGATGCCGGAGCCGGGAATGGCGGCCATCAGCGCGCCGGCGACGTCGCCGGCGGGGTAGAGGGCAACGCGTGCGCCGGCCTCCAGGATGGCATTGACGAGGTCGCGGTGGCGGGGCTTTTCCAGCACGAACACGGTAAGATCCGAGATGTCCTTCCCGAGTGCCTCGGCGAGGATCGCGAGCTTTTTCGCCGGAGGCCAGTGCGGATCGATGCGCCCGCGCGCAGGCGGGCTCGCCACGAACTTCTCCATGTAGAAGGCCGGCCCCGGATTCATCATGGCGCCACGCGGAGCGACGGCAAGCACGGCGAGCGCGTTGGTAAGGCCGCGCACGAGATAGCTCGTGCCCTCGACCGGATCGAGGGCGATGTCGGCCTTGAAGGAGGAAACCGGGCGGCCGAGGCGCTCGCCGCGCTGCGGCTGCGACCCCTCGCTCTTGGTCGCCTCGCCGATTACTACCACGGCGTCGATATCGATCTCGGCGAGAGCGCTGCGCATGGCATCAAGTCCGGCGCGGGCTCCCTCGGCGCCCTCTCCTCTTCCAATCCAGTTGAAAGCGGCGCAGGCAGCGCGCTCGGTGACGAGGCGGAGGGAAAAGACGAGCGCCGGATTGACCGGACCCGAGGGCTCCATAACGGCTCCTTGAACCCGTCCCCGCTTTGGGGGGTCCAAACCACGCGCCTCGTCTTACCGACGAGACCAACTCGCGCACTCTAACTTATGGTTCTCGCGCAATCCATCTGGCAAAAGGCTGCCGGCGGCAAGCTCATCGTCCCTTTAGCCGCGGATCGAGCGCGTCGCGCAAGGCGTCGCCCAAAACGTTGACCGAGACGAGCAGCACGATCAGAACCAGCCCGGGAATCACGGTGACCCACCAGGCGCCGGCGAAGATGAGGTCGTAGCCCGAGCGGATGAGCGTGCCGAGGGAAGGTTTGGTCACCGGCATACCGAGGCCGAGAAAGGAAAGCGCGGCCTCGGCCATGACGGCGCCGGCGACCTGCGTGGTCGCGACCACGATGAGCGGCGAGAGGATGTTCGGCAGGATGTGGCGCCAGACGATGCCGAAGCTGCTGCCACCCAATGCCCTCCCCGCGCGCACATAATCCTTGGTTGCCTCGACTTGCGTCGATGCGCGCGCCGTGCGGGCGAAATAGGGCCATTCGGCAAGGCCGATGACCACCACCAGAAGCGGCACGGCGTAGTGACTTAACGCATCGCCGCCGAGGCCGGCGCGAAACAGAGCGAGCGCGATAATCGCCATCATCAGAGTCGACAGCGAGAGCTGGATGTCGGCAAACCGTGTCACGAGGCTGTCGATGCCGCCGCCGCGATAGCCGGCAAGCAGCCCGAGCGGAACCCCAATGGCAGCCTGGATGGCGACGGCGAGCACGCCGACGGTGAGCGAGATGCGTGTGCCATAGAGGATCGCGCTCAGGAGGTCGCGCCCTTGCGCGTCAGTGCCGAGCAGGAAGCGCGGATCGCTTCCCTCGCGCCACCAGGGCGGAAGCTCGGCATCGAGCACATCGAGGCTCGAAAGATCGAACGGATTATACGGGGCGATGAGGGGCGCCAGCGCCGCGGCAAGCGCGATTGCCCCAAGCAGGATCGCGGCAAGGCACGCGCCGGAATTCTCGATAGCAAAGCCGAGCACTCCGCGCGCGGCGTATGGAGCGGCCTCACCTTTCATCGCGTGCCCTCGAGACTGATGCGGGGGTCGAGCATGAGGCTCGCGATGTCGACCAGGGTGTTGACGAAGACGAAAAGGAATCCGACGGCGACAAGATAGGTGGTGATAAGCGGGATGTCGGAGCGCGTCACGGCTTCGAGAAAAAGAAAGCCCATTCCCGGCCATTGAAATACCGTCTCAGTGAGCAGCGTATAGGCGACGAGCGTTCCGACCTGAAGGCCGCCCACCGAGACGAGCGGGATCAACGCGTTGCGGAGCGCATGGCGGAGCCATACGCGAAGCGGCCGCGCCCCCTTGGCGCGGGCGGTGCGCACATAATCGTGGCCGAGCTCATCGAGCATGGCGCCGCGCACAAGCCTGATGAAGAGCGGCAACATGATGGAGGACAGCGTGAGCGCCGGCAGGACGAGATGCTTAAGCCCGTCGAGCGTAAGGAGACTAGTCTCCCAAAACCCCAGCTGCACCGTTTGACCCCGGCCGAAGGCAGGGAGCCAGCCGAGCCACACCGAGAAGATGGTGATGAGGAAGATACCGGTGAGAAAGACGGGGACCGAGATGCCGAGCACGCTCAGTCCCAAAATCAGCCGCGCGCCGATCGCGCGTGGGCGAACCGCGCAATAGATCCCGATCGGAAGCGATAGGAGGAGCACGATCAGGCTTGCGCCGAGCACGAGCTCGAAGCTCGCCGGAAATTTGGCAAGAATGACTTGGAGCGTGGGACGCTTATAGATTAACGATGTGCCGAGATCGCCATGCACGGCACCGCTGAGATAGCTCGCAAGTTGCACAGGCCAGGGCCGGTCGAGACCAAGCTTATGGCGAAGGGTCTCGCGCTCGACTTCCGGCACGGCCTCGCCGACGATCTCGCGCAACGGATCGCCGAGAGCAGAGCGTACGGCGAAGGCGATGATCAAGATCGCCAGCATGACGAGCAGGGCCTGGGCGAGGCGGTGCGCGATGAAGGCGAGCGCCCCGGCAAGCGCTTTGATGGAAATCATGGGATCAGCGGCGAACCAATAATCATGGCACAGCCCCAGCTTTGGCCGCGCCAGCATAGTCCAAATTCGTATGTGGAAGTGTGAGATCCCCGGGCAGTGCGCGGTGCCGGCGCGCTACGGCTTGGGCTCGGGCTTAGACTCGGCTTCGGGTTTGCAGACGCGATTGTCCAGGCTCGCGTTCGCCTCGCTGAAATCAAGAGCGGCGGTGAGGTCCTTAGAGTTCTTGTCGCGCTTCCCCAACGAATCGAGCCCGTATCGATTCTCAATCAGCTTCAGGATCGCGGTCGTATCGTAGGTGGTGTGGTCGATGAAACCCTTCTTGGCGTAGGGCGAGATGATGACCGTGGGCACGCGCACGCCGGGACCCCAGCGATCAATGTGTGGCGGGGGGACATGGTCCCAATAACCCCCGTTCTCGTCGAAGGTCACGATGACGATCGATTTCGACCAATATTGGCTCTTTTCGATCTTGCACAGAAGCTCACCAACATGCTGATCGCCCTCAAGCACGTTGGCATAGCCCGGGTGCTCGTTTTGCCTCCCGAAGGGCTTGTAGAAGACGACCTGCGGGAAGTCGGCGAGCCCATCGAGCGCCTGCAAGAGCTCCTCCTCATCTTTCAGATGCTCGCGACGGCCATCTGAGTCTTTGCGATAGTTCTCGAAATAGGCGAAGGGCTGATGGTGAGTTTGAAAGTTTTCATCCAGACGGTCGGCCTTGAGTGCATCATTCCATCCGCCTGCATACCAAGCCCAGGTGACCTTGGGTTTCGCGTCGTTGAGCTCGTCGCCGATCGTCTTCATTGTTTGCAAAGGCAGCCTCGGACCCCCCTTCCTCTGAGGCGGATCGAACGGCTCCAAGGTGTTCACCGCATATCCATCAGGCGTGACCTGGTCGGGTAGTCCGCGAAGAGGGCCGGTGACATCGGAGCCTATGGTCAGGGTGTCCGGCGCATTCTCGTATCGAGGCGTGCACGCGCAGATCATCCAGAAATGATTGAGGAACGAACCGCCGAAGGCCGCATGGAAGAAATGATCGGCGAGCGTGTAGTGTTCGGCGTATTCCCAGAGTTTGGTCTTGCTGCCGTCATAGAAGCCCATGACGAGTGCCCCCATGTTGGAATAGGCAACAAACTTGTCCATGAGGCCGCCGTCGATCTGCGCTTGCTGGTGATAAAAGCGATGGATCGGATCTCCCGTGTTGTCGCCAATCGGAACGTAGGCATCGATGCTGAAAGGTTGGTTCGGCAGATCGTCGGGAAAGCGGAGATCGATGCGGAATTGGTTGACGTTTCGCTCGTCGCGGAAGTCTTGCATGGCGCGTGGCAGGAAGTCATAGGGGCGGCCATTCTTGTCGACCTGGACCTTGGTGGCGCCGGCCGCTGCAAGGCCGTCGGCGTTCGGAAAGAGTCCGAACAGATTGTCGAAGCTGTGGTTCTCGAGATAGATGACGATGATGTGCTCGACGTCGCTCAGTTGGGCGGCGGAGCACTGACCGGACAAGGTGCCGACTGAGGCGCAAAATAGTAGCGTTGCGAGCGCAAGGCGGCGAAACATCGGGGCCCCGTCCTTACCTTATTCAAGAACGCCCAGGTCATCGCCTGGCGCGCACAACGGCAAGTAAGCCGTAGCTCGGTGACAGTTCAATGAAGTTCGGTCGTGACCCGATGCCCAGTGCTGAGCTTATCGTTTTGGCCGGGAGAGACCATAGGCAACGCTCGCGGCAATGGCGGCCTGCCAGGGGACAAACAGCAATACGACCAAATCCGCCAAGGCCGCGGGGTAGAGCAGAAGGCCGAACACTGTGCCCATGACGACGGTCAGGCCCCAGGCCTGTGGGCGCCTGACGGATTCGGCAGGGACACCAGCCCCGAAGGCGGTGAGGCCCGCGCCGACTGCTCCTCCGAACAGCCCAGCCAAGATCCATCCAACCGTCTCCCGGCTTGCCTTGGCGCCTTGCACCGTGCCGAACAGCTCGGACCCGACCACCGCTTGCATCACGTCGTTCGCCGTGTTGACCGCCGCGAGCCAGCCCATCAGCGTCAGGGCCATGGCGAGGAGGCATTTGCCGGGATCGCGCTTGGCCCACAGCCAGAGTATGACCGCCATTCCGGCCCCAAAAGCGATACCTGCGTGGAGCGGAATTCTCTCGGCGTTGATCAGTACGTCGGGGTCTTCCAATCTGAGATCGGGCAACGGCGATGGCAGGCTTGAGATCAGCCCGGTCACGACGCCAACGCCGGCAGCGGTCGCGACGGCGCGAGGCCATGGCGGCGGCCTCGGTAAAATGTCCACCCTGAGGACCTCCCACTTCATGGCCGATAGCGGGCAAATCCGAACGTGCTTCCGCCCCCTGGAAAGCCGCTGACGGGTGCCGTCAGCCGAACGCCACTATAGCTCGCCCCACGGGGCCTGACCAACGCGCTAATGCTCCCAGACGCGGCCGCGCCACCCAATCCGCCGCGGCGGTACTAGCTCTTGCCCCGCTCGGCCACAGACTTGAGCTGGGCCAATCCCTTCTCGATGTCGCTGCCCAGCATCTTGTCGCCGTTCATGATCAGGCAGAATGCCTTCTGCACGAAAGTGCGATGGCCAGCCATGGCCCAGGTCACATCAGTCTTGTCGCCATTCGTCTTGAAACCAAACTCGGAGCCGATCGAACCTTCGAAGGGCTTGGTGAACTCGACCTTGAGCTTGATGTCGTCGTTGGGATGGCTCTCGACGATGGTCATCTTCCCCTCGCCGACTTTCTCGTTGCCCGACCAGCCCATCGCCGCACCCTGCCCCGCTTCAGGTCCATCGAAGGTGATCTTCGCCGCGGGGTCGAGCTTGGCCCATGGCGACCAGGCGTCCCATTTGTGCAGATCATTCACCTGCCCGAACACGGAAACGGCAGGCGCGGCGATCGATGCCGTCCGCTCCACACGAAACTCCGAGGGCTGGACCGCCACGATGATGAGCAGCGCAGCGAGGATCAGGACGATGGCAATGAGAATCTTCTTCAGCATCGGAGGCCTCCACAGACGCTGCCGCTTGGCATTCTAGTGGATCACCAGATCACCGAGATAGGGCATGTCGATGACGTTCACCACCGCGCCGATGTCGACATTCTTGCGCGACGCCCAGGAGAGATGCTGCCAATGCAGCGGAACGAGCGCCGCGTCGTCGTAGAGGATGCGCTCGATTTTCTTCAGCACCTCGGCGCGCGCCTTGGGGTCGGTCATAGTCTGGGTCTCCAGCGTCAGCCGGTCGACCTCCGGGTTCGAGTAATTGCCGGCATTGTACTGGCCGTAGCCCGTGGTCTGATCGGGCGTCATGGCCAGGAACTCATAGAAATTCGCCGAGTCCTCGGTATCAGACTGCCAGCCGATCATCATGATATCGGCGGCACGCTCGTCGAAGCGCTGCCAGTATTGCGCCTTGGGCATGGTCTGAAGATCGACCTTGATGTTGATCTTGGCGAGCATGGCGGCGACGGCCTCGGCGATGCGAGCGTCCTCGATATAGCGATTGTTGGGGGCCATCATGGTCGCCGAGAAGCCGTTCTCGTAGCCCGCCTCCTTCATCAGCGCTTTCGCCTTGTCGAGGTCGTAGCGCGGAGCAAGGGCGGAGACGTAGCCGGCAAAGCTCGGGGGGCTCAGCTCCCCCGCGGCCGTCGCGAAGCCGCGCATGATCTTCTCGGCGATCCCTTGGCGATTGATGGCGTAGTTGATGGCGAGCCTGACACGGGGGTCTTTGAACGCGGACTGGCGCTGTTGGTTCAGCTCGAAGGTGAGCACGCGCGTGCTCGGCATGGTGATGAGCGTGCAGCAGGGATCGGCCCCGACGCGGGCAAGGTCGGTCGGCGGCACGGGGGCAATAAAATCGACATCGCCAGCGAGCAGTGCGGCGACCCGCGTCGCCGGCTCCTTGATCGGCGTGAACACGATCTCGTCGACGTTGCCGGGCGAGGCCTTGTCCCAATAATCGGCGAAGCGCTTCAGCTTGAGCCGCACGCCGGGCTCGCGTTCGGTGACGATGAATGGGCCCGTCCCGCTTGCATGCGTCGAGGCGAAGGACGAGCCATCCTTGACGATCTCCGACTTGGGATGGCCGCGCTCGTCGTTCCCCGAGTAAAACTCGCGATCCATGGGAAAGATGTAAGTCGCGAGGTTCATGACCAGAGGATATGGCTCCTTGGTGATGAGATCGACAGTCAAGTCGTTGATCACTCTCGCACCTTCGAACGGCTCGAACAGAGCCTTGAAGTCGGGACTCTGTTTCAGGCGGCCGACGGTCCACACCACGTCTTGGGCCGATAGTTTGCGACCCGACTGGAACGTCACGTCTGGGCGGAGATGAAAGCGCGTGGTGCGATCGTCGATCTTTTCCCAGCTCGTGGCAAGCCGCGGTTCGAGCGTCATGTCTTGGCGGAAGCGGACCAACGGATCGAAAAGAAGATGCGACATCTGAAGCGTCGCACCAGAAAGCTGCTCGTGTGGATCGAGCGAGGTCGGATCTGAATCGTAGGCCATGCGCAGGGTCTTGGTCTCGACGGGATGGGCGATAAGGCCAAGGACCAAGAACACAATCAGGGGGATGTAACGCCGGAAACGCATCATTGGGTGCTGCTCTTGTCGCCTGAAAGACGCTCCCGCGTCCACTCCCCTTTGCTTGGCGTGATGGGCTCTATACAGTCCCGCCGTCGCTCGGAAATCTTAAGGACTAGGACGGCGTGAACGGCTTCTTTGTCACAGGCACGGATACCGATGTCGGCAAGACGCTCGTCTCGTCTTGGCTTCTTACCAAGCTCGATGCGAGCTATTGGAAGCCGGTCCAGGCGGGCGTCATGCCCGAAACCGATTCCTCGGTCGTGCGCCGTCTCGCCGAGATCGAACCCGACCGCATCCTGCCCGAGGCCTATGTATTACCTGAGGCGATCGCGCCGCATGAAGCCGCGCGCCGCGCCGGGATCGCGATCGACATGGCGAAGTTCGTTCCGCCCATTTCTGACCGGCTGCTTGTGGTCGAAGGGGCCGGCGGCCTGATGGTGCCGCTCACAGACACCGCCTGCGTGATCGACCTCGCCACTGAGCTTCACCTGCCGCTCGTCCTCGTCGCCCGCTCGACGCTTGGCACTATCAACCATACACTACTCTCGCTCGAAGCGATCCGCCGGCGCGGCTTGCCCCTCGCCGGCGTTGTGATCAACGGGCCTGAAACGCCACATAACCGCGCGGCCATCGAGCGCTACGGCCAGGTCGAGGTCATCGCCGAAATCCCTTGGCTCGACGTGGTGAACCGGTCCACGCTGCTTACCATAGAGCCGGAGCTCGACCTCATGAAGCTCGCCAGATCATGAACGACGATCCGAAGCGGAAGGCGGGCGACGCGGCGGGACGCGACGTGCTCGACCGTGATCGGCGTCATGTGTGGCACCCCTTCACCCAACATGGCACCGAGGGCGACCCGATCGTGCTCACCGGAGCCAAAGGCGCGTCCCTGTTCGACGCGGACGGTCACGAGATCCTCGATCTCGTCTCGTCGTGGTGGACCTGCACCCATGGACACTCCCATCCGAAGATCAATGCGGCTTTAGCAAAACAGGCGAGCCTGTTCGAGCATGTGATGTTCGCGGGCTTCACCCATCAGCCGGCCGTCGATCTCGCCACAAAAGTCGCAGGTCTTCTTCCCGGCGATCTGTCGCGGGTGTTCTTCTCCGACGACGGGTCGACCTCCGTCGAGGTTGCGCTCAAGATCGCTTATCAATATTGGATCAATGTCGGTGAGCCGAGGCGGCGCGTTCTGGTGGGCTTCGATGGCGGCTACCACGGCGACACGCTCGGCGCCATGTCGCTCGGGCGCGGTTCGCAGTTCTTCACCCCATTCCGCGACCTCATGTGCAAGGTCTATGTGCTGCCGTATCCCTCGACCTTCGATGGCGATGATGCGGCCGACGAGCGGGAGGCGGGCGCGCTGTCGGCCTTCGAGGCGCTTCTATCCGACCGGGGGCAGACGATCGCTGCGCTCATCGTCGAGCCGCTGTTGCAGGGGGCGGGCGGCATGCGCGTCTGCCGGCCGAGCTTCCTCCAGCGCCTGGTGGCGATAGCGCGCAAAGCGGACGTGCTCGTCATCTTCGATGAGGTGGCGACAGGCTTCGGGCGGACGGGGACGCTGTTCGCCATGGAACAGGCGGGCGTCGTGCCGGACCTCGTTTGTCTGTCAAAGGGCTTGACCGCCGGCTACATGCCGCTCGCCATGACGGTTGCGCGCGAGGCGGTATTCGAGGCGTTTCTCGGCGAGACTTTCGACCGCGCGCTTCCCCACGGCCATTCCTTCACCGCCAATCCGCTCGCTTGCGCGGTCGGGCTCGCCTCTCTCGCTCTGTTCGAGGAGGAGAAGACGCTTAAGCGTATCACGCGCATCAATAGCCGCCATCGGGCGATGCTCACCGAGCTTGCCGCGCGGGACGACGTGACGCGCCCTCGCCTGCTCGGCTCGATCCTCGCCTTCGATATCAAGGCGGCAGGCGGTTATCAGTCGGCGCAAAGCCGTGCGCTTCGGGATTGGTATCTCGCCCACGGACTCAATATCAGGCCGCTCGGACAGACGCTCTATCTCATGCCGCCTTATTGCATCACCGACGCGGAGATCGCTCGCGCCTATGCCGGGATGATCGAGGGCCTGGACACGGTCGGCACTTAGGCCGCGGCGGAGAGCCGGCCATAGACGATGTGCCAGGTGATGGGGCCTCGTGCGTCGACGGCGCGGATGGCGCGGCGGAGCGCGCCGGACGACAGAGGCCTGTAGTCTACGCGCGGAGTGAGCCCTCCCACCGACTTTATACGACGGAGAAAGGCAAGAGCCGTCGTATCGGGAGCGAAACGCTCTTCGTGCACGACGCCCGGTACGGCCTCAATGGCAGCAACGCCCTTCGGGAGGCCATGTTCGCTCAGCACCGCGCGCCACTCGGCGAATGTGTCTGGGCCGAGCGCGGCGTAGAGCAGAACGCCAGAGGGCGCGAGTAGACTACGAAGTCGCTCGAGGCTCGCTCTTTGGTCGGGAAGCCAGTGGAGAGCCATGCTCATGGCGATGAGGTCGAAGGATCCCTGCCCTCCCGGCCTGCTCGCATCCATAATCCCGAAGTCGATGCGAGTGCCCGATGTACCGGCGAGGTTCCGTCGGCATTCGGCGAGCATGGGGGGCGAAGCATCGGTGAGGATTAAGCTTGCATCGGGATAGCGCTCGATCAGGTGGCGACTGAACAGCCCGGTGCCGCACCCAAGCTCGAGCACTTTGGGCCGGTCGAGGGCCGGGAGGAACCGTGCGAGCCGTGCAGCGATCACCTTCTGCAGCCCGGCATTGAGCTCATAGCTTCCAGCCCGCGCGCCAAAGCTCGCGACGATTTCGGCGCTATGAGGGGAGAGCGTGAGCGAATTCAAGGACATGGCGCGCGCACCAATTCGGGTGCTTCAAGGGCAGGACGTGGCCGCCGTCCGGCGACCAGATGATGCTTTTTCCCCAAATGGTTTCGCTCATGGAAGGCGGCACGATGACGTCGTCGCGCGCGGCGAGCGCCAGCACTGGGCAGGCCAAGTCTTGCCTCGCTTTCCGCGCGTCCCATGTCATCAGCCAATCCAGCCCTTCATCGAGTCTCGCGACGTTCAGCGCGTCTGGCAAGGCAAAGCCCGAGGCACCGCATGAGCGCCAGAAAGCCTGCAAAGTTTCGCCAGGGTCACGCTCAAGCCCGCGCTTCAACGCGGCGAGCCGCGACGGCGCCACATGGCAATAGAAGCAGTCGAAACCCTGAACACTGACCAGAGCTCTGAAGCGTCCGCCCCCTCGTTCGAGCAGCCACAATAGGCCAAGAGAGTGCCCGACCGCGATAGCTTCCGCCGGCCACTCGCTTGCCGCTTTGGGACCTCCAGCCACGAAACCGAGATCGACCAGGGTAACCTCGGCTCCCTCAAGATCGGATATGAAGTCGGCAAAGATGCCGGCGTGGAAGCCCCAGCCATGGACGAGCACGAACCGCATGGATCAGGCCGGATGCGCGCGGGCGCGAGACCGCGCAGGGGCCGAGTTCGCCATATCGGCAATCGCTTCCAGCAGGAGATCGACGTCGCTTTCCGTGTGCGCCCGGGTGAAGGCGAGCCTGACCCTCGCCGTCCCCTTTGGCACGGTTGGGGGCCTGATCGGGGTCGCCCAGAAACCACTTTGGCGCAATCGTTCGCCGAGATCGAGTGCCGATTCCGTTGCGCCACAGATCAACGGAACGATGTGGGTGGCCGATGCTCCCGTGTCGTAGCCAAGGGCTTGGGCCCCCGCGCAAAACCGCGCCGCGAGTTTCGCCACATAGGCGCGGTCCGCATCCATGCCGGGAACGAGATCGAGGGCGGCATCTATGGCGCCGAGCACCGGCGGCGGCAGTGCGGTTGAATAGATCAGCCCACCGCATCGATTGATGAGATAGTTCCGCGTCGTGACCGAGCAGGCGACATAGGCCCCGAAGCTTCCGAGCGCCTTGGAGAAGGTGCCGATGATGATGTCGGCGCCGGCCGAGAGCCCCCTGCCCCCCGCCCCGAGGATACCGGTCGCATGCGCATCATCGACGATCAGGCACGCTTCGTGCGCAAGGGCCAGGCGCGAGATCTCCTTCAGCGGCGCCAGGTCGCCGTCCATGGAGAAGACGCTCTCAGTCAGGATGAATTTCGGGCTTCTATCGCCTTGATGTTGACTCAGAAGGTCGCCGAGATGGGCGGCATCGGCATGCCGGTAGCGGAGCTCGCGAATGCCTGCGGCCTTGCAGCCGAAATGCATGCTCGCGTGGTTGAGGCGGTCGGCGAAAACGAGAGGCTCCGCCCCGAGCACGGCGCGGTCGAACAGCGCCGCAAGCACAGCGGCATTGGCCTGGAAACCAGACGCCATCACCAGGCACGATGGCTTCCCCTTGAGCTTGGCGACTTTCGCCTCGATGCCCGCGAAAAGATCGAGATTGCCGGTGACGAGCCGCGAGGCGCCTGAGCCGGTGCCATAGCGCTTTGCCCATTCTGCCGCTCGCTCGATCAGAGCCTGGTGGAATCGCAGAGCCAAATAGTCGTTGCTGGCCAGGCTGACGTAGTCGCGGCCCTTCACGCGGATGGTGCGCGCGTCGACTCCTTCGACATCGACAAGCTCGCGCCGCAAATTCTCGCGCGCGAGCCCCTCGAGAAAGGTCTGGTACCTGCTTTCGCTTCCCGCCATCATCCTGTATTAGCCAAGCGGGATATCGGCAGCAAATCAGATCGCTCCAACCGTGTCAGACATCGTCGAAAGCATGAATCCTATCAATGGCCAGGTAAGCCAAGCAGAGAGCCTGCTTGAGCCAAGACCAGCCCATAAGCTGCGCCATGATTGGGTGAGCGGGGAGGTGTTCACCCTGCTCAGCCTCCCTTTGCTCGACCTCATCGATCAGGCAAGGGCGGTGCACCGACGCTACCACGACGACGGCGAGGTGCAGCTTGCGAGCTTGCTTTCGATCAAGACCGGCGCCTGCCCCGAGGACTGCAAATATTGCCCACAATCGGCCCATTACGCCAAGGAGACCGGGCTCAAGCGCGAGACCTTGCTCGACGTGGACGACGTGCTCGCCAAGGCGCGGCTCGCCAAAGAGGCGGGCGCCACGCGCTTCTGCATGGGCGCGGCCTGGCGGGAGGTGAAGGACGGTCCGGCTTTCGACAGCGTGCTCGCCATGGTCAAGGGCGTGCGTGCCCTCGAAATGGAGGCCTGCGTCACGCTCGGCATGCTTAACGCCGCTCAGGCACGGCGCCTCGCGGAGGCCGGGCTCACCGCCTACAACCACAATCTCGATACTTCGCCCGAGTTCTATGGCGCGATCATCACCACGCGGACCTATCGAGACCGGCTTGACACCATCGCGCGCGTGCGCGAGGCCGGCATCGAGGTCTGCTGCGGCGGCATCATCGGTATGGGAGAGACCATCGAGGACCGCGCGGGGCTTCTCCAGACGCTCGCCAACCTCGATCCTCACCCGGAGAGCGTTCCGATCAACGCACTCGTGGCCGTGCCCGGCACGCCGCTCGAGAATGCTCCTCCGCTCGATCCGCTCGATCTTGTGCGCATGGTGGCGACGGCGCGCATCCTCATGCCGCTGTCGCATGTCCGGCTCTCGGCGGGGCGGCGATCGCTCACTCGCGAGGCACAGATCCTCTGCTTCCTCGCCGGCGCCAACTCGATCTTCTACGGCGACAAACTGCTCACCACCGCCAATAACGATACGGCCGACGACCTCGCTTTGATTGAGGAGGCCGGCCTCAGCATCCAACCCTCTCCTTCCTCGTGCTAAGAGCGGCCGGACGCTTGGTCCTTCGGCGTTCCCCCTGAGCAATGTCGCGCACCATCTATGTAAATGGCAGCTATGTGCCCGAGGAAGAGGCCAAGATCTCGGTGTTCGACCGCGCGTTCCTGTTCGGAGACGGCGTCTACGAGGTGACGGCGGTCCTCGATGGGCAACTTCTCGATTTCGAGGCGCATCTTGCAAGGCTCGATCGTTCGCTGGCAGAGATCGCACTCACACCCCCGTTCAGCCACAAGCAACTCTGGTCGATACATACGGAGCTGATCGCGCGCAACGAGGTAAACGAGGGCATCGTCTATCTCGAAATCACGCGTGGCGTGGCGGACCGCGATTTTGCCTATCCAGAGAAGAACACCGCACCCACCGTCGTCGCCTTCACCCAGAGCCGGCCATTGATCGCGAACCCCTATGCCGAGACGGGGGTAAAGGTTATCACCATTCCCGAGATTCGCTGGAGGCGTCGCGACATTAAATCCACGGCGATGCTCGCCCAGGCGATGGGCAAGCAAGCGGCGAAACTGAAGGGCGCGTATGAGGCATGGATGGTCGAGGACGGCTATATCACAGAGGGTACTTCCTCGACCGCCTTTATCCTCGATCAAGATGGCGTGGTGCGCACCCAGCCGCTCGGACATCACATCCTTCCCGGCGTAACGCGGCGCGCCGTGCTGCGCCTTGCCGAGAGTCAAGGGGTGAAACTCGAGGAGCGGCCGTTCAGTGTGGCGGAAGCGCTCGTGGCGCGCGAAGCGTTCATGTCCGCAGCATCGGCCTTCGTCCTGCCGATCATCGAGATCGACGGACACAAGATCGGCGACGGGCGACCGGGGCCGGTCGCGCGCGCCTTCCGTGCGCTCTATATCGATGAGGCGCGGAAGGGCTGATCACGCCTTCGCCAGTCTCTTGTCAAAATTCCCCCGAAAATTCGCCGTACCCCCGTGCAACCCAAGAGCCTTGGTGTCGGTTATCGGCGTATGGCGCTCATGCTGTATTGGTTCGTCTATCATCTCGACCTCGGTCGGCTCGGCCCTAAGGTGCTTGAGCTTGCGGTCAAACGTTGGCTGAAACGCCCGCGCCAAAATGCCCCGACGCCTGTGGTGCGCCGGCAGCGCTTCGGCGCGCTGACGGCTCTTTATCTGGAGCCGAAATTCGGCGACGAGCGTATGTGAGATGGCGCGGTGCCCTTTCTGAGTGTGGCACGCGCTGCTAGGGTTCCGCCGGCTCAACGCGCGAGACCCTCGACCATGGCGGAAGCCCCAGCCTTCGATCGTCACGATCACCAGACGGAGACCGTGCCAATAAGACGGGTGGTCGCGTTGATGAACGCGGGTGCTGGCGCCTTCAACCAGAAGCTTGCAGCCGACATCGAGAGCGAACTCGCGTCGGCTTTCGCCCATCACGGGGTTACGGCGAAGGTCGTCTTCGTCGACGGCGAGAATCTGCGCGCCGCCGCAGAGGCGGCGCTCAAGCAAGCAAAGCGCGGAGAGGTTGACGCGGTCGTCGTCGGCGGTGGCGACGGCAGCATCCGCACCGTCGCGGACGTCCTTGCCGGTACGACCATCCCACTTGGCGTGCTTCCCCTCGGCACGCTCAATCACTTCGCCAAGGATCTCGGGCTCCCCTTGCATGCCGATGCGGCGGCGGGCGTCATCGCCGCAGGTCATGCCCGCGCGGTCGATTTGGCGGAGGTCAACGGCTTCACCTTCATCAACAACTCCTCGATCGGCATCTATCCCTACATGGTCATCGATAGGGAGCGGCGCAGAGCAAACCACAAGCTCGCCAAATGGATGGCGATGGTGCCCGCCTTCTTCCGCATGTTGCGCCATTTTCCGCGGCGGCGTCTGCGCATCGCGGCGCAAGGATTCGCGCGCCCCTATCGCACGCCCTGTGTGTTCGTCGGCAATAACGAATACAGCACCGAGCTGTTCTCTTTCGGGCGCCGCCATCACCTCGATCGCGGAGAGCTCTGGTTTTACGTGGTGAAGCCGCGCAGCCCGCTCGAATTTTTCTGGCTGGTGTGCCGGCTATGCTTCGGCCACATCGAGCAGGCGCGGGATCTCGACACGTTCAGGCTCAAGGAGGCGGAGATCGGGGCCAAGACGAGCCGGCTGCTGGTCGCTCTCGATGGCGAGGTGAGGATCCTGCACACCCCGCTCAAATACCGCTCGAGGCCACGCGCGCTCTGCGTCATCGCTCCTGCGAGCGAGTCTGGCTAATGCCCCGACAGCCAGCGAATCGGTTATGCTATCCCCATGTTCGCTCCCACCCGCCGCAGTGACGTCAAGCGCAAGCTGATCGAGTTCCGGCCGGAAATCTGGCAGGCGCTGGTGCTGCTCGCGCGAGACAGCGGCAAGAGCATCGAGGCGCTGGCTGACGAAGCCTTCACCGACCTATTGCGGAGATACAGCAGACCACTGTCTTTGAAGGAGGCGCTCAAGGAAAGCGCGCGGCGGCTGCCGGCTAATGACGACATGCCGCCGGCGCCGCGCGAGCGGCGCTAGTCCCCGCTCCTCCGCTTCTGCCGGTTCCTGGCTTTATTCTCGAAAAGTCAGTGAAGCCTGCTTGGAGGTTTGAGCAGCTGTCGGCCGATCGGGCTTGCGCTGCGCGATGCAATCGGCATTCTCCCTCAATGAATTTGCTCGCGGGCTCCGCCGATGTGCCACATCTCAATGGAGCTGACTTAAGTCTCTTCTGGTCGATCCCGTTTGCCGGGCTCCTGCTGTCAATTGCGCTTCTTCCGCTCATCGCTCCGCATTTTTGGGAGCGCCATTTCGGCAAGGTCGCGACCTTCTGGGCCTTTGCGCTACTCGTGCCCTGCATCATCGCGTTCGGCCTCTGGACGGCTGCCGAGGAGGTCTTGCACGTCTTGGCTCACGACTATCTGCCTTTCCTCATCCTCCTGTTCACGCTGTTCGTGGTGGCCGGAGGAATCAGCATCAGCGGCAACCTCATCGGCACGCCGGCCACCAACACGGCCATTCTCGCCTTCGGCGCGCTCTCGGCGAGCTTTCTCGGAACGACCGGTGCCTCAATGGTGCTGATCAGACCGATGATCAAGGCGAACCGTCATCGCGTGCTGAAGACTCATGTCTTCGTGTTCTTCATCTTCCTCGTGTCCAACATCGGAGGCTCGTTGACGCCACTCGGAGACCCCCCACTCTTCCTCGGATTTCTCAAGGGGGTCGAGTTCCAGTGGACGTTCAAGGCGATGCTTCTGCCGATGCTGTTCGTGTCAAGCGTCCTTCTCGGCATCTTCTATGTTATCGACAGGTTCGCCTGGAATCGCGAACCTACGGTGATAGAGGGCAAGAAACGCGTAGCCCGGAAGCTCCGCATCGACGGACTGCACAACGTGCTCTATCTCCTGGCGGTCGCGCTGACCGTTCTGGCAAGCGGCTTCTGGAACCGCGGCGCGATGCTGTCCCTGGGGCTCGGCATCGAGATGCCGGTGAACGGGCTGGTCCGCGACGCGATCTTGATTGCGGTTGCCCTTCTCTCGTGGAAGACCACAAAACAGTCGATCCGCGTCGAGAACGCTTTCACTTGGACGCCGATGCAGGAGGTGGCGATGCTGTTCGCAGCCATCTTCATTACCATGATCCCGATGCTGGCGATGCTGAAGGCCGGCGAAGCGGGGCCTTTCGGTCCGTTGCTCACTATCGTTTCGGGCCCAGACGGACAACCGATCGACGCCGCCTATTTCTGGCTGACCGGGGTGCTATCGAGCCTTCTCGACAATGCGCCCACCTATCTCGTGTTCTTCAATCTCGCCGGCGGCGACCCGCAAGAGCTCATGGGGCCCCTTGCCTCTACCCTCCTCGCCATCTCGGCGGGCGCCGTCTTCATGGGCGCCTCACCTATATCGGCAATGCGCCGAATTTCATGGTGCGCTCGATCTGCGAGGAGCGCGGCATCAAGATGCCGAGCTTTATCGGTTACATGCTGTGGTCTGGCGCGATCCTGTTGCCGCTCTTCGTGGTCGTGACGCTCATCTGGTTCAGGGGCTAGGCTAGCTGAACCAGCGCGGGCAGGCCGATGGGGCTTGCGCCAGGACCTGCAAATCGGCGATTTCCATGCGTCATGACCGATCAGCTTACCAGCGCTACCGATAGGCTTACCAGCTCCGTCGATGCGATCGCCAATGGCGTCCACCTCGATGGGTTGGCGCTCAGCCTTGTTTGGTCGATCCCTTTTGCCGGATTGCTCCTGTCCATCGCACTGCTCCCACTGATCGCGCCACATTTCTGGGAGCACCATTTCGGCAAGGTCGCAGCTTTTTGGGCCATTGCCCTGCTGGTGCCGTGTACGGTTGCCTTCGGCTTTTGGACGGCTGCGGCAGAGGCCCTGCGCACCTTTCTGCTCGATTATTTGCCGTTCATCATTCTCCTCTTCACCCTCTTCGTGGTGGCTGGAGGCATCAAAGTCAGCGGCAATCTCGTTGGCACGCCGGGAACCAACACCGCGATGCTCGCTTTCGGCACCCTGTCGGCTAACCTGTTCGGAACGACCGGGGCATCGATGCTTTTGATCCGCCTCGTTATTGGCGCAAATCAGCATCGCAAGCATACGGCGCATGTCTTCGTTTTTTTCATTTTTCTGGTCGCCAATATTGGCGGATCGCTCACGCCGTTTCCGCCGCTTTATCTAGGTTTCCTCAAGGGCGTCGACTTCCTATGGACGTTCGAGGCGATTCTTTTGCCGATGCTGCTCGTGTCGGGCGTCCTCCTTTGCCTGTTCTATGTCATCGACAGGCTCGCCTGGAATCGCGAGGCTAAGGAGGCAAAGGGCCGAAAAGGCGAATCCCGTCAGTTACGCATCGATGGTCTGCATAACGTGCTCTATCTCGCGGCGGTCGCACTCACCGTTCTGGCAAGCGGCATCTGGAAGCCCAGTGCCACCGTCGGCATCGGGCTCGGCATCGAATTGCCGGCCGGCGGCCTTATCCGCGACGCGATTCTCATCGTGGTCGCCCTTCTCTCGTGGAAGACTACGAAGCGGTCGATCCGCGTCGAAAATGCCTTCACCTGGGCACCGATGCAGGAAGTGGCCATGCTGTTCGCCGCCATCTTCATCACCATGACCCCCATGCTTGCCATGCTAAGAGCCGGCGCCGAGGGCCCGCTTGCCCCGTTACTCGGCCTCGTCTCGACAACGGACGGGAAACCCATCGACGCGGGCTATTTTTGGCTTACCGGCATCCTCTCGAGCTTTCTCGACAATGCGCCGACCTATCTCGCCTTTTTCAATCTCGCCGGCGGCGACGCGCAAGCTTTGATGGGGCCGCTTCATTCCACTCTGCTTGCCATCTCCATCGGCGCCGTGTTCATGGGAGCCAACACCTATATCGGCAACGCGCCGAATTTCATGGTGCGGTCGATCTGCGAGGAGCGCGGCATCAAGATGCCGAGCTTCTTCGGTTACCTGCTGTGGTCGGGCGCGATCCTGCTGCCGCTCTTCTTGGCGGTCACTCTCATCTGGTTCCGGTGAGAGGACTCACTCTTTGAGCCGGGCGACGATGGCCTCCAAAGCCGCAATGGCCTCCGCCCGATCATGCTTCTGTAGGTCGAGCAGGAGCTTGAACCCGTCGGATTCCTCGCGGATGACGGCGCCCTCGCCGGCGAGATCGTCGTAGAGGCCGAGCACCTTGTAGCAGCGGATCGGCTCGGCGAAGCCCTTCACCTTGATTGGCGCCTGCTCCTCGGCGGCCACCTCGTCCTTCACCAGCGAATAGGTCTCGTGCCCCATGAGGATACCGTCGATCTCGGCATATGACTGCAGCCGCGCGGTCAGATTCACCGAGCTGCCGATGATCGTATAGTCCATGCGGTCTTGGCTGCCGAAATTGCCGACTGTCACGTAACCCGTATTGATGCCGATGCGCAGGTGAAATGGCTTTTCAGCGCCAAGCTCTTGCCATTCGGATCGCAACTCGCGCAGGCGCTTCAACATGGCGATCGCCATGCGCACGCACGCGCGGGCGTCCTCCTTGACGCCTCGCGATTCGGGATCGCCGAAGAACACCATGATGGCGTCGCCGATATATTTGTCGATGGTGGCGCCATGCGCGAGCGAGATGTTCGACATCTCGGTGAGATAGCGATTTAGGACGTTGGTGAGGTCCTCGGATTCCAGCTTGTCGGTGGTCTCGGTGAAATTGACCACGTCGGAGAAGAAGATGGTGAGCTTCTTGCGGCTCGAGGCGATCTCCACATTCTGCGCACCGGTGAAAATCGAGTGGTAGATCTGGGGCGACAGATATTTCGACAGTTTCGTCGAGAGCGCCTCGAGCTCGAGATTCTTCTGCGCGATGATCTCGTTTGCCTTGCGCTGCTCTTGGGTCAGGGCGTTGAGCTGCTCCTCGTTCCGGTCGCTCAAGCGCATCAACCGGCGGGTGGTGCGGAATAGTTTCTGGTAATCCTTGAGCAACTCCTCGTAGAGCTTGCCGTCGACGCGATCGGCGAAGCGGCCGGCGTCGAGCAAAGCCTGAGCCGTGGCAATGACCTGCTCCTCGGCCGCGAAAAGATCGTCGGAGGACATTAGCCAGCCATCTTCTCCAGATGGAACTTGGCGTTCTCGAGGTCCTCGCCGAATTCCTCGCCAAGCTCCTGCATCGTGTCGTCTTCCTTGTCGTAGTACCAGTAGACCACGACCTCGGCGCCCTTCTTGGCGGCCGCCTCGAGCTTGTCCATCAGCATCATGATCGCCTTGGCGCTCGACGAGTTAAGATAGATGAGCTCGAAATCGAAGCGGCAGCTGCCTTTGCCGAGCTTGCTTAGATAATTGTCAAGGGCAGTGAAGACCGGTCCGTAGAACTCGGTGACGTCCTCGGGATAGGACTCACCCCTGATCTTGAGGTGATGTTGGGTGAAGTCAAACGTCACCGCTGGAGTGCGGGTGGTGGCGGCAATGTCGATCTTATCTCGCATCGATCCGGCTCTCAGATGCTCGCCTTGAGCGCGAAAAACGCGTAAGTCTCGTCAACGTCGGCGAAATCGAATTCAATCGGCTTGGAGGCGCGCCGCGCGATCTCCATGAAGCCGAGGCCGGCGCCTTTGCTGCCCGGTTCCGGGTCCGCCCGAAGTTGCTCCTTGTAGAGCGCCTTGAGCTCATCCTTGCTCATATTCCTTATGCGGCTGAGCTTGGTCCGCAGACGCTCCACGTCGGAGCACGCCATCAGATTGCCTGCACATACGACATACTCGTTATCTTCCTTGCCGATGGTCAGGATACCGTAGCTAATTTCCATGAGCGCATTGGCGTCGGGAACGGGAGGCGGTGTAGGTCGCGCCTTCTCGGCCGAATAGCGGATGATATTCTGCATCTGCTCCACGAAGATGGCGAAGACGCTGCGCAACGTCTTGGTGTCGGCATCGTCGATGGTAAGCTTCTGCTTCAACGCTTCGCCCACGCCGCTCAGCACCGGCTCGGTGACATAGCCGCTATATGCAAAAATAACCCCTTGCCTGTGCAGCACAGCCCGCGTGTCCATTAATTGGCGAGCGAGCATCGGCGTCTCCTATGAATGAGGCGTAAAGCCCAACACCGTCAGATCGTCGCGACGGAGCTGCTCGCCTTGGTGGCGTTCGAGCGCCCGGCGAAAGGATTCTTCCTGGGCGCGCATCGGAATGCCGCGATTCTGTTTGAGCAGCTCGAGAAAACGCCGCTTGCCGAAAGAGCGGCCACGGGGACCACCGATCTGGTCGATCAAACCATCGGTGCTGAGGTAGAAGGAATCACGGTCGTCATAGGGGAAGGTGTAATCGGTGTAGGTCGTCCCCTGCGGGTAGCGCCGGTAACCGATGCCCTTGCGATCGCCTTTGATCTCGATGACGTCTTCCTGGTTCGCCCGCCACAGCGAGAAGCGCGCCCCGGCGAAGCTCATTTCCCGCTTGGAGGGTTTGATGAAGCAGACGCCAGCCTCGAGCCCGTCATCCGTCTCGCCCCCCTCCTCGTTCTGGCCGAGCAGGCTCTGCACACCGCGGTGAAGCCCGGCCAACACTTCGCTCGGCTTGTCGCTCGAGGCGGTCCGCAGCATGCGGTCGAGCAGGCCCCAGGCGATCAGCGTCATGAAGGCTCCGGGTACGCCATGTCCGATGCAGTCGCCGACCATCACGGCATAACCGTCCTCGATCGGCTGAAACCAGAAAAAATCGCCGCCGACGATGTCGCGTGGCTCCCAAATCAAGAAATGGTCTGCCGCTACGGCCCTGAGTTCCTGGCGCGCCGGCAGAACGGCGGACTGGATGCGGCTCGCATAACGCAGACTCTGGAGAATAAGCTGATTGGCGGCGGCCGCCCTCTGCTCGCTCTCCTTGATCTCGGTCAGATCGCTATAAACGGCGACGGTGCCGCCGGCCTCGGTGCGGCGCTCGCTGATCTGGAGCCAGCGTCCATCCGAGCGGCGCTGGAGCAGCGGCTCACCTGGATGGCGATGCTCTTCCAGGCGCTGGCGGAGCCAACCCTCGGCGCGCCCCATGGCGTCCTCGATCATGCCGTTGGCGACGGCGCCGCGGATGATGTCGTCATAGGTCATGCCGGGTTTTGGAGGGCCCTCGCCGAAATCGAACAGCTCGTAGTATTTGTGATTGCCGAGAACGAGCCGGTCTTCCGAATCGTAGAGCGCGAAGCCTTCGGTGATCGAGCCGATGGCGTCGGTCAGGCGCTGCTCGCTCTGCTGCAAGGCCGCCTGCTCCGCCGTCTTGCGCGCGGTGACCTCGCTCCACGAACCGATCACCTCGAGCGGATTGCCGTTCTGGTCCCTGACAAGATGCTGCTCGTCGCTCACCCAGCAATAGAAGTCGTCAGCCTTGCGGAACCGGTACTCGGCGACATGCCGGTCGTCCTCGAAGAGCTTGGCCTGCGCCTTCTCGACCGCGGCGAGATCGTCGGGATGAACGCGCGAGCGCCAAAAGTCCGGGTCGTTGAGATATTGGTCGGACTCGTAACCGAGCACGCGCTTGATGTTCTCGCTGACGAAGGTCGGAGTGAAGTCGCCGGTCGCGGCAAAGCTGTAGACCACGGCGGGTGCCGAGTGCAGCACCAGATCGAACCGGGCGCGGGCCGCGTTGCCCTCCTGCTCGGCCTGCTTGCGCGCAGTGATGTTGCTCCACGAGCCGACGATCTCGGCGGGCGCGCCGTCTTCGTCGCGCAGAAGGTATTGATCGTCACTGACCCAGATGAAGGTCCCGTTTTTCTTGCGGAAACGGTACTCGACGGCGTGGCGCCCCTTCTCGAACAGCTTGGCCTGCTCGGCCTCGACGGCGGCGAGATCTTCGGGGTGCACGTTGTTGCGCCAGAAATCGGCATGCTCGAGATATTTCTCCGGGCAATAGCCAAGCAGCCGCTTGATATTCTCGCTGACGAAGGTCGGGGCGTAATCGTCCTTGGCCTTGAAGGAGTAGATCACCGAGGGCGCGCTTTCGAGCAGCGTCGAGAGGCGCGCTCGGGCGGCATCCTCGGCCTCCTCGGCGTGTTTCCGATCGGTCACGTCGCTCCATGAGCCGACAATCTCGAAGGGATCGCCGTTTGCGTCGCGGATGAGATGCTGCTCGTCGCTGACCCAGCGATAATGGCCGTCCTTGGTGCGGAAGCGGTATTCCGAGGTGTGCCTTTCCTGCTCGAAGAGAAGCGCCTGCTCGGCCTCGATTCTTTCGATGTCGTCGGGATGGACGCGGGAGCGCCAGAACTCCGGATTTTTCAGATATTCCTCTGGGCGATAACCGAGCAGCCGCTTGATGTTTTCGCTGATGAAGGTCGGGGCGTAGTCGTCCTTGGCCTTGAAGGAATAGATCACCGACGGCGCAGTCTCGAGCAGGATCGAGAGCCGGTTGCGCGCGTCATCCTCGGCCGCCTCAGCCGCCTTGCGCGCGGTAATGTCGCTCCACGAACCGACGATCTCGGCTGGCTTGCCCGTCTCGTCGCGGACGAGGTGTTGATCGTCGTTCACCCAGCAATAGGAGCCATCCTTGCGGCGGAAGCGATATTCGATCGCCTGCCTGTCAGTCTGAAAGAGGGTTGCCACCTCCGCTTCGACCCGGGCAAGGTCCTCGGGATGAACCCGCTCGCGCCAGAAGCTCGGATTTTTGAGATATTCGCTGGCCCTATAGCCAAACAGGCGCTCGATATTGGCGCTGACAAAGGTCGGAGCAAAGTCGCCGTCGGCCCCGAAGCTGTAGATCACGGCGGGAGAGGCATCGAGCAGCCGCGCAAGCTTCCGCTCGGCAGCGGCTTCCACGTCGGCCACGTGCTGCCGTTCCTCCTCTTGGTGATCGCGCGACGCCTCGGCCAAAATACTCTCGATGATATCGGCTACGTGTCCGGAATCGGTGCCGGGCGGCAGCACTTTACCAAGCGCCGCCGCCGCAATCTCGGCGTATTTTCGCGAAGACCTCATTTAGATGACAATTAGATGAGCGAATTCAGAATGCCTGGGACCGGAGACTTCGAGGCGCACTAGAGATAGCTCAGAGGAGCTTCTCCCTGTCAATGGCAAGACAGGAGCACACTTTGCAGCTCGAATGCAGGACCGCTCAAGCTTTGGGCGCCGCTCCAGGCCGCGCCGGAGAGCCCTCTCCCCTCCGCGCAACGTAAAGGGGCCGGCGCGCCCGCCAAGGCGCGCCGATCCCAACGAACCGTTCGTTCGCGACTGAAGCGTTCGGAACTACTGCGCTGGAGCCGGGGTCGCAGGGGCGGCCGGAGCTTCAGGCGCCGGAGCTGGCGTCTCAGCGCCACCCGTTGCCGGAGCCGGAGTTTCCCCCCCAGATTTCCCAAGCACGCAATTGATCAAGGTGGCGTCGTATTTGCAGTGGTGCCGCTGCGCCTGCACCACCACCAGGACGGCGATGATCACAATCAAGATAAGAAGAATCCGCATTCAAACACCCTCCCTATTCCCGCGGGCGTAACGTATACGAATGCAATGAAAACCAAAAGGGCCGGCGCGAGGCCGACCCCAATGGATTTATCACGAGTCCTCTGATGCAGGACAGCGCCGAGCGGCGCATCCCTCCGCCCGGGGTCCCTCAGCTAATCGTAGTCCCGGTAACGATATTTCCACCTCGGACCATAACCGTAGGAATACCGGTCGTAATAATAGGGACGGTAACGATACCCGTAATGCCGGTAGTGATAGCGCGGCCCGACATAGACGCTAACGCCGGGACCACCCCACCATCCGCGCCACCCCGCCTCGGCAGAAGCGGGCGTCATCGCGACTACGCCAAGAGCAGCCGCAGCCGCCGCGCATGTCAGCAGATATTTCATCGCATTCCTCCTTGAGTTCGCGTCGCTTTCCGACGCGGCCATGGAGGGTCAACGCGAGCCCATGGTGAGGGTTCCCCGCGCCCCAACTTCGCCGCAAGCTTGACCTGAATGGTGCTCGTGCCAACCTCGATGAACGACAGACACCCGCGATGTGCGGCCGCCAACTGATCACGCGTCAGGATTTCCTCCGGGCCGCGCTCACACTCGCAGCGGCGCCGCTCCTGCGCGCGCTGCCCACCCGCGCCGACGACACCGCCGAAGCGAGCGAGATCGCGCCCGGAATTTTCGTGCATCAGGGGCGCTACGAGGTGCAGTCGCCCGAGAACCGCGGCGACATGGCAAATGCGAGCTTTATCGTCGGCAACGAGTCCGTCGCGGTGATCGATACACTCGGCAGCGTGGTCGCCGGACGCGAGCTGCTCGCCGCGATTCGCGCCGCGACCAAAAAGCCGATTCGCTACGTGATCAACACCCACATGCATCCAGACCATGTGTTCGGCAACGCCGCGTTCAAAGAGGACTCTCCCACCTTCGTCGGCCATTACAAGCTTGCCCGCGGGCTCGCCTCGCGCGCCGAGCGTTATCTCACCATCAACCAGGAGATGCTCGGACCGCAAGCCTTCGAGGGCATCGAGATCATCGTGCCGACGCTTAAAATCGAGCGCAAGACGACGCTCGACCTCGGCGGCCGCACACTTTTGCTCGAGCCGCAGCGCACGGCGCATACCGACAACGACCTCACCATCACCGATAGCGCGACTAACACGCTGTTCATGGGCGATCTCCTCTTCTCGGTGCATGTGCCGACGCTCGATGGCTCGATCAACGGCTGGCTCGCGCTGATGGAGGAGATGAAAACACGAGACGCTGCCCGCGTCGTGCCAGGCCATGGGCCCCATGCCATGGAGCTACCTGGGGCGTTAGAGCCCGAAGAACGTTACCTCTCGGATATTGCCAATGACGTTAGGCAACTCATTAAGGAGGGCAAGACACTCGAGGACGCTACCAAAACGGCGGGATTCGAGGACCGCGACGCCTGGAAGCTGTTCGACCACTATCATGTCCGCAATGTCTCTGCGGCGTTCGCAGAGCTCGAATGGGAGTGATATGATGCGGCCAACGCCAATCAAGGAGGCGGGCGCCATGGCCTTCCCAATCAAGAGCTTCGTCAGCGTGTTGGGTCTAGCTGTCGTCGCAGCGACCCTGCTTGCCGGCCCTGCCGCGAAGACGGATGAGGATGTTTGGCCGGCACTGAAGAAGCAGACCTTCGGCGACCGCCCGATCGCTGCCGAGGACGGTGTGGTGACCCTCGATGCGCCCTACACGGCCGATGATCCCGCGCTCGTTCCGCTCACCGTGCATGTACCACCGGCGGTCAAGCAAAAGATCAAGTCGCTCACGCTCTTCATCGACAAAAATCCCGACCCCATGGTGGCGAAGATCACGTTTGGGCCGGCGGCTGGCCAGGGAGGTGAGCGGAGCTTCTCGACGCGGGTTCGCATCGATAATTTCTCGCATGTCCGCGCCGTGCTCGAGACCGAGGACGGCCAGCTTCACATGGCGACCAAGTTCGTGGCTGCCTCCGGCGGCTGCGGCGCCATGCAGGCCAAGGACCCCGATACCGAGAATGTCGATCTCGGCAAGATGATCGTGAAGACCTTCCCGCCGGCGCTTAGCGCGGACCCGATCTGGTCTGCCCAAGTGATGATCAAGCACCCAAACTCTAACGGCATGCAGCTTGACATCAACACTGCGAACGTCATCCCTGCGCGCTTCGTTAAGGACGTGGTGGTGAAGCGCGACGGCGAGCTCGTGTTCCAATTGGAAGGCACGTTCTCGATCTCGACCAACCCGAATTTCCGCTTCACCTTCGGACGTGGTCCCGAGAACGTCCTGGACGTCGCCATTACCGACACAAACGGCGCGGTGTTCGCCGGTCAGTCGGGGCTGAGTGGGTCTTAGAAAGCAAGACCGCCGCCAAGCAATCGCGGTGACATGAGTGCGCCATTGGCGATGGCGGTGATCGATTTGCGAAACTACGTTGCCCAAGAGACTCTCGAAGACGGAACCGCCGTGACGGTACGGGCCATACGTCGAGAGGACCAGGATGCCCTGCGCGCAGTATTTGAGAACCTCGATGAGGAATCGTTCTATCGGCGCTTTCTCGGCCCAAAGAAGGAGCTGACGGAGACCGACCTTGCTCAGTTCACTGACTTGGATTTCGCCCACGTCGTTGGCCTCGTCGTCATGATGCAAACCCGAGACGGCGAGACGCTGATCGCCGGTGGCCGCTTCGCGGAGAATCCAGCTTCACCGGGAACCGCTGAACTTGCCTTCACCACCGACAAGCGCTATCGGGGACGCGGACTAGCGAACCTGATCTTGCGTCATCTCGCCCGCATCGCAAGAGAACTGGGCATCTCACGCTTCGAGGGCGATGTGCTTGCCGACAATCAGCCGATGCTGGCCGTGTTGCGCGGGAGCGGTTTGCCGCTGCGGCAGGACAAGGAGGCCAACGTCATTCACGTCACGCTTTCGCTCTGAATCGCGCAACGCCTATTGCTGCTGCTTGCTCGAGTAGTAGATCTGCGCCTGGAGCAGGAATTCCTCGGGCTTCTTGAGGAAGAGCGTCTTGGCCGTCTCGTTGCCGAAGCAATAGGTCTTGCCCTTGTAGACGGTGTTGACCGAGCAATCGGTCTTGATGTCCTTGCCGAGCGCGAGCCCCATCACGCATTCGTTGCCGTACTCGCCTTCGGTGGCGCGGGCGGCATCCGCGCAGAGGCTCAAGGCCGCTGCAAGAACAATGATGCGTGATGCCGTCTTCATCGTGCTTCCTCCGCATCGGAAGTATTGGTGGGCGCAGTAGGACTCGAACCTACGACCCGCTGATTAAGAGTCAGCTGCTCTACCACCTGAGCTATGCGCCCTCGAGCGCCATCTCAGATGGCGCTCTCGTTTCTATCTGCGCATGATCTTATCGGAAAACCGGTATCCACTTTTCCGGATCATGCTGGGGAAGTCCGCCTCTGCCTGGCAAGGCGCATCCTAGGATGATCCCAACACGGCGTTCACCCCAAGGGTGCTCCCCTTAGCATTGCGCTCCTTCCCCTGTCCAGAGTGCGCCTCAAGGGCTCTATCCGCGGCCTTCTGAGGCCTCACCAAACGGGGCCGAGTTCCTCGCGCCTGATGCGGACCTGGCGATTGACGTGGGCGTTCAGCACGAAGCCCAAGCCGATCATCATGGTCAACATCGAGGTGCCGCCATAGGAGACGAGTGGAAGCGGCACGCCCACCACCGGCACGAGTCCTGTCACCATCGCCACGTTGATGAACACATAGGTAAATAAGCAAAGCCCAATGCCGGCGGCGACGAGCCTTGCGAAGGTGCTGCGGCATCTAAGCGCCATATAGGCAATGAACAGCAGAACGAGAAGATAGAGCGCAAGCAGCGACACCGCGCCGACAAACCCCATCTCCTCGGCGAACATGGTGAAGATGAAGTCGGTGTGCTTCTCGGGGAGGAAATTGAGCTGGGCTTGTGTACCCTGCATGAAGCCCTTGCCCATCAGCCCGCCCGAGCCGACCGCGATCTTCGACTGGAGGATGTGATAACCGGAGCCGAGCGGATCGCGCTCGGGGTCGATGAACGTCAGCACCCTCTCCTTCTGATAGCCGTGCAGGCGCTCCCAGATATGGGGCAAGACGACGATGACGCCGACGATCCCGCCGAAATAGTAGAGCCAGCTCACGCCGGCGAGAAAGAGGAGGCCAGATCCGACCACGCCAAAGAGCATGGCAGTGCCGAGATCGGGCTGGGCAAGGGCGAGCAGCACCGGCGCCCCGATCATGGCGAGAGGAATGAGCAGCGCGTGCGGCCAGGAGACCTTCTCCGGAGGCAGCCACTGGTAGTAGCGCGCGAGCGCCAGGACGAGAGCGATCTTCATCATTTCGGACGGCTGAAAGGTGAGCTCGCCATAGCCGAGCCAGCGTTTGGCGCCGCCGCTCTCAACCCCGATCACCATCACCAAGGCGAGCAGCATGAGCGCCACGAGATAGAGCGGATAGGCGGCCTTCAACCACCAGCGAATGTCAGACACCGCGACGGCGAAGAGAAGCGCAAGCCCAAGGCAGAAGCGCACCACGTGACGGCTCGCCCAAGGTTCGAGCGAGCCGCCCGCGACCGAATAAAGCGCAGCCACGCCGATAGAGGTGATGGCGGCGATCAGCAGGAGAAACGGCCAGTTGATGAGGAGTAGCTTCTCGGTGAGCTTGAACGGGCGCTTCTCGTAGCCCTGCTCAAGGAACATGCTCATCGCCCGCCTCCCGCATCGGCCACGGCCGAGCCCGCGTCTACATCATTGCTTGCAACGAAAGCGGGCCGCGCCGCAGGATCGCGCAATAACAGCTCCGTCATCACATCACGAACGATCGGCGCCGCGGTTTGTGCGCCCCAACCTCCATGCTCGACGACGCAAGCGACCGAATAACGCGGCGCATCGACCGGCGCGAAGGCGATGAACAGCGAATGGGGTTTGGCTTCGAAGCCCGTGAAGTGATGGGCGACGCCGTGCCCAAAGGCCTGCGCCGTCCCGGTCTTCCCCGCCATCAGCATGCCGGGAAGCTTGAGCGCGACGCGGGTGGCGGTGCCGCCTTTCTCATTTACCACCGCGGCCATTCCGTCGCGGACGAGCTGGAGATGCACGGGATCGATGGGGAGTGGTTGGGGCTGATCGGCCGCGGCGCCCGCACCCGGGCGCACGAAGCGCGGCACGATCGCCCTGCCGGACGCGACCCTGCCCGCCACAAGCGCGAGGTGAAGCGGCGTTGCCAACACATAGCCCTGCCCGATTGCGCAGCTGATGGTCTCGCCGGGGTACCAAGGTTGCCCGAGCGTGGCGCGCTTCCAGGCGGTATCGGGCATGACGCCAGCCTTAGCCCCCGGTAGTTCGCGGTCGTAAGCCTTGCCAAGACCGAGCGCGCGCCCGGTGACCGCGAGCTTGTCGATCCCCATGCGGTGAGCCGTCTCGTAGAAATAGACGTCGCAGGACGACTTGATGGCGTCGTGCAGTGCGATCGCGCCGTGGCTCTTCCAGCAGTGGAAGAGATGGTTGCCGAAGAAATAGCTGCCCCGACAGACGATGTGCTCCTCGGGCGTGACCACGCCGGCCGTCAAGGCCGCCAGCGCATTAACGACCTTGAAGGTCGATCCGGGCGGATATTGCCCCATCACCGCGCGATTGTTGAGGGGCTCGTCGGGGCTCCCCGTCAGGGCCGCCCATTGCTTTGCGTCAGGCTTGAAGGCGACCTCGTTGGCATTGAAGGAGGGCACCGAGACCATCACCAGCACATCGCCAGTGGTGCAATCGAGCGCCACCAATGAGCCGCGGCGTTCGCTCGCGATACGATTGTACGCGATCGCCTGCAGCTCATGATCGATGGTAAGGACCAAGTCCCGTCCGGGCACGCTCGGCGTCGAGCCGAGCTCGCGCACGATCCGGCCATGGGCGTCCACCTCCGAGGTGACGTTGCCTGCGTATCCCCTCAGCCAGCGGTCGAAGCCCTTCTCCACTCCGGTCTTGCCAAGCCGGAAGCCGGGGACGCGCATGACCGGGTCCTCATCGACCTCGCCTTTGCCGGCCATGCCGACATAGCCGACGACGTGGGCGGTGGGTTCGGGACTGTTGTAGATGCGGAACGAGCCGACATCGGTGGCCACGCCGGGGAGCTGAGGCGCCAGCACGTTGAGCAGGGCGAACTGCCGCCACGAAAGCCCCTCGACCACGACCACCGGCCGATAGCTGCTTTGGCGCCGCGCCGTGCGCAGCACGCGGTCGCGGTCGGCTGCCGGTATGGGAACGATGCGGGACAGCGCGTCGAGCGTCCGGCCGAGACCCTTGGCGAAGGCCGGCACCACGGTGACGCGTAAGCTCTCTCGGCTCTCCGCCACGGGAGTGCCGAAGCGATCGTAGATCGCGCCGCGGCGCGGCGCGGTGAGCTGACGGCTCAAGCGATTTTCGTCTGCGAGCAAGCGATATTGCGACGAGTCCAAGATCTGCAGCTCGCGAAGGCGCCAAGCGAGCAGGCCGAACAATCCGGCCTGTCCAGCGCCGACGAGAAGCGCGCGCCGCGAGAAGCGCAGGCGCTGTTTCCGTGCCGGGTCGCGCGCCTTAGTATCTCCCGAAACACGCGTCTTCATGACGAGCTCCGGAACAAATTGGAGCGGTCGGGACCGAATCTGCCGCGTCTAATCCAGACAAGGCCCCGCAACACCACGGGAAAGAGCGCGATCGAGGCGAGCGTGCCGAACAGAATCGGCCACCAATCGATCCAGCGCAAGAAATAGAGCGAGCCCAGCAACCAGCCGAGCACCCCAAGCGCAAGCGCAAGCGCGCTCCAGATCAGCCACAGAAGCCGCAAGTCTCGCGGCTCAACCGCGACACGCAACAAGCCACCAACGCTCGCTGCGATCAAAGCCATGAGTGCGAAGAAACCGAGAGGACCGCCGCTCATCACGTCGGTGAGGAGGCCGAGCAATAGGCATGCGGTGAGCGGCAATACCACGTCGGGCATGAGGCGCCAGCAAAACACCATCATCACCACTACGAGAGGAAGCATGAAGGTCGCGTCAGCCGGCAAGCCCCAAGGTACCGCGGTCGCAAGCACCGCGAAGAGGACGGAAAGCGCGGGCAGGATCGGGCTCATTGATCGGCCTGCGCTTCCCCTCCTCCGGCTGCCGAGCCGTCCTCGGCGCCGGCATGCTTGACGGCGCTGCCGACAGGGTTGACGCTCGACACCGGCTGAACCGGCTGCGGTAGCGTCGAGGCCGCGCTGGTTGGCGCCGCCGACAGAGGACCGTCGATCGGGCCCGCCACAGGATCGCTGTTCACAAGCTCGGGCGTATCGAAGAACAGCACGCTCACTGCATCGAGCGCGCGGAGATCGGCATAGGGCCGTACCCGGAAGGCACCCGGCGTTCCGGTCACCGTGCCGACGCGAAGCCCGCGCGGCAACACGCCGTCGCTGCCGGAGGTGTAAACCTCGTCCCCTTCATAGAGTGAGGTGCCGTCAGGGAGAAAATCGAGTCTGAGCTCGGCGCTGTTGTCGCCTGAGGCCATCGCGCGAACGCCGGCAGGCCCGACCAGAACCGGGATGTGGCTGTTGAGGTCGTTCAACAACAGCACGCGGGCGACCGAGGATCCCGCATCGATCGTGTGTCCGACGAGGCCGTTGCCGTCGATAACGGCATAGCCGACGCGCACGCCATTGTCCCTGCCGAGATTGATCAGGGCGCTCCTGAGAAATGGACCGCGCGCGTCGGCGATGACGCTCCCGGTGACGAAATTGAGCGCGGGCTCGTCAACCGCGTTGAGCAAAGCGCGCAGATGGGCGTTCTTGCGCTCGAGCAGCTTTGCATTCCATTCCCATTGTTTGAGCTGATCGTTCTCGGCCCTAAGCCGATCGATCTCGGCGAAGGCATCGGCATAGGTTCGTGCGCGCTTGATCAAATGCCGCCCCTCGATTACCGGAATCGACATTGCTTCGAGTAGAGGCGCGGAGAGATCGACGAAGCGCTCGCGCAGGCCGTCGATGCCGTTATGACCGATGCGGCTCAAGACGAGAAGCAAGGCGCAGAAGAAGTAAAGCGTGAACGTCAGAAGCTCACCCCGGGCCCGCCGCCAGGACCGGCGGGGGCTGCGGTAGATCGATGATGCTCCTCCCCGCATCTTGAGTCTCGCTCGAGGGAACGCCTGAACGGCGTCTTGATTCCCTCTTCTTTGGGGGCTCGCGCAGCTAGAAGCCCCGTCGTCAGTTGCTGATCATGGCTTGATCAGAAGATGAGCCATGGTGTCGAGCTGCTCCAACACCGTGCCGGTTCCCCGCGCAACGCAGCGCAGCGGGTCTTCGGCGATCTTAAATTTCACCCCGGTTTCTTGGGCGAGCCGCACGTCGAGCCGTTCGAGCAGCGCCCCGCCTCCGGTGAGATAAATGCCGGAGTCGCAAAGATCGGCGACCAGCTCCGGCGGCACGTCGGCAAGCGCTTGGCGAATCCCACCTACGATCTGTTGAATCGGCAGGCTCAGAGCCTCGGCGATGTCATGAGGCTCGAGCTCGATTTCGGTGGGGAAGCCACGCTGTAAATCGCGCCCCTTCATGTGGATGGTCACGCGCTCGCCGTTGGTCTTGGCGAGAGCCGAACCCTGCTCCTTCTTGACGGCTTCGGCGCTCGCCGACCCGATCAGGAGATGGTGCTTGAAGCGCACATAATTGACGATCGCCTCGTCCATCGCGTTGCCGGCGGTGCGAATCGAATGCGAATAGATCACGTCACCCATCGCCAGCACGGCGATGTCGGTCGTACCGCCGCCGATATCGACGATCATCGAGCCGCGCGTCTCGGTGATGGGAAGCCCGGCGCCGATCGCCGCAGCGACCGGCTCCTCGATCAGATAGACACGTCGCGCACCCGCCGACAATCCCGCTTCATGTACGGCACGGCGCTCGACCGGCGTCGCGCTCGCCGGCACGCAGATCATCACGCGCGGGCTCGAGAACAGCGAGCGCCGCTGCACCAGGCGGATGAAGTGCTTGATCATCTCCTCGGCCGCGGCGAAGTCGGCGATCACGCCGTCGCGCAGAGGCTGGATCGTTTCGATCTTGCTCGGGGTGCGGCCAAGCATCGTTTTGGCCTCACGGCCGACGGCGATGACCTTGCGCTCACCATCGCGGGCTTGCGTGACGGCGACGACAGAAGGCTCGTCGAGAACGATCCCCCGGCCTGGCACGTACACCAGCGTGTTCGCCGTGCCGAGATCGATGGCCATGTCCTTCGAGACAAAGCCCAAGGCCTGCGAGAGCATACGCCCGCCCCAATCGGCTCGCCTCAGAGGGAGCCCCGAACGCCACTGAAATTGCGAGCGGCAGGAAGCTGTTGAGTGCTTGGCCGTCTGCCGAGCGCCAAACCATGTTGCGGCAAATCGGCGTGGCGAGCAATGCATGAGTGGCCGTTTAAAAAAAACAATTCGCTTGCCATGCTCAAGCGCCGCGTCGCGGTCGCAGAGTCCACCTCCGAGCCGACTCGCTCGCCAAAATTGGGCGTCCGTTAAAGGGGGCCGTTAAAGACCCGAGACAATATCGTGACAGACCTACAAATTCCACCTTGCGGCAAAGACGGACGACACGCCGCGACGCCGCCAGGTCTACGGCGGCCGGCGCGGCTTGCCTCCAATTACTGGCAACGATGGCCGGAGTTCTTAGCCCGTGCCAATAAATGCGAAGAGCTGGCTTAAGAAGCGAGCATCGTCTCCGGCTTCCGCCTACCCTCGCGTGCAAGCAGCTTGTTCAGCGCGCTTACATAGGCCCGCGCCGAGGCAACGAGGGTATCGGTGTCCGAGCCGCGCCCAGTCACCGTTTTGCCGTCGGCCTCGAGCCGCACGGTCACCTCGGCCTGGGCATCGGTCCCTTCCGTCACGGCGCTCACCTGATAGAGTGGGAGCCGCGCCTCGTGGGGCACGAGCGCCTTGATCGCCCGGAAGGTTGCATCGACGGGGCCATCGCCGGTCGATTCGTGGGTGTGCTGCTTGCCGTCGACATCGAGGGTGAGCGTCGCCTTTTGCGGCCCGCCAGTCCCGGCGATCACGGTCAGCGCCACAACCTTGATGCGGTCATGGGCGGAAGCGATCTCCTGGTCGACCAACGCCTCCAGATCCTCGTCATAGACGTGCTTCTTGCGGTCGGCGAGCGCCTTGAAGCGGACGAAAGCGTCCTCGAAGGCATTGTCGCCGAGCTCGTAACCGAGCTCCTTCAGCTTCTCGCGGAAGGCGTGGCGGCCCGAATGCTTGCCCATGACGAGCGAGGATTCCTTCAAGCCTACACTCTCGGGCGTCATGATCTCGAAGGTCTCGGCATGCTTCAGCACGCCATCCTGGTGAATGCCGCTCTCATGGGCGAAGGCGTTGCGGCCGACGATGGCCTTGTTGTACTGCACCGGGAAGGCGGTGACGCGGGACACGAGTCTCGAGGCGCGAGTCAGCATGGTCGTGTCGATGCCGGTCCAGAACGGCATCACGTCGCCGCGCGTCCTGATGGCCATGACAACCTCTTCCAGAGCCGCATTGCCGGCACGCTCGCCGAGCCCATTGACGGCGCATTCGACCTGACGCGCGCCGGCACCGACGCCCGCCAAAGAGTTGGCGACGGCAAGGCCGAGGTCGTTGTGGCAATGAGTGGAGAACACCGTGCGCTCGGCGCCCGGCACCCGCTCGACGATCATGCGAATCAGAGCGGCGAACTCGTCAGGCGTGGCATAGCCGACCGTGTCGGGAATATTGACGGTGGTGGCACCGGCCTTGATCGCCGCCTCGACGCAACGGCAGAGGAAATCGTGCTCGGTGCGGGTCGCATCCATCGCCGACCATTCGACGTCGTCGGTATAGCTCCGCGCCCGCGCTACCGATTGGGTAACGCGCGCGAGCACCTCGGCCTCGTCGATCCCCATCTGATATTTGCGATGGAGCGGCGAGGTGCCGATGAAGGTGTGAATGCGGCCGCGCTTGGCGGGCTGGATCGCTTCGGCGCAGCGGTCGATGTCCTTCATTTGCGCCCGGGCAAGGCCGCAGACCACCGAATTCTTGGCGCGGCGCGCGATCTCCTGCACCGAGTTGAAATCGCCTTCGGAGGCGATGGGGAAGCCGGCCTCGATGATGTCGACGCCCATTTCATCGAGCAGCTCAGCGACCTCGAGCTTCTCGTCAAAGGTCATGGTGGCGCCGGGGCACTGCTCGCCGTCCCGCAAGGTCGTGTCGAAGATCACCACGCGGTCCCGCTCGGGGCGCGCCGGCTTCTGTTCGTTGGGATTGGACTCCATGTCTCTCGTCCTTAGGCGTTGAGCGTCAGTCTACCACGACCGACGAGCCGATTGAATTTTCTCGGATTTAGATTGCCATCCCCTGAACGCCCGCCCCGTTACCGGGGCTCGAGGAGCTCAGGGGCGTCTAAGGAGGAGGTTCGAAAGCGCGCGCGTGACCACCAGCGCAATGGCGCCTCTGTCAAACCCGATCTGGCCGTTCGAACGCTGCATGGGGCGGAAAATAGTGCGAAGCCCGTCCCGGGGCAAGGGCGCAGCAGGCCGCTCGCCTAGTCTTGCTTCTTGGTCTTGTCGACGCGGCGGCGGCGCGGGGTCACCAGAGGAGGCGGCACGAAGCCGGGAAGTTCGACATCGGGCTGATTGACGAAGATCAGCACGCCGAGCACCGCCACATAAAGGCGGAAGGCGGCCTCCTGACCGTTCCAAGTGGTCGACTGCCACATGGCGAACCACTCGCCGGCGACAACCATGAAGCCGAAGAACCAGACGAGGAAGGCGAGCAAGCAGGCGGCGATGGTGTAGATCTTGGCTTGGTTGAACATTTCGGCCGGCGCGTTCCTCACCTGGAACAGGCGGATGGCACCGGCAAAAAACAGGACGCCGGTCACCCCTTCGGCGGCGATGATCAGCGCATAGAAAATCTGCCAAAGCAGCGGGCTCGTGATCGAACGGTACATGAGCGCGTTGCCGGGGAAGGTCGTATCCATGCTCATGACGTGCTGCACGAAGAGATAGTTTGTTCCGTAGTCGGTCAGATTGTCGAAGGTGACGAGGAGGCAGAAGGCGGCGAGCACGAGGCCCAGCACGATCTTAGCGTAGCGGGTGATCAGCATTGCTCGTCCCCCTCCCCGAAGAGTTAGGAACTCTACCCTCAAACGCCCGCGATCGTGCGCGACTTATGCCCGGCATCCACGGCTTTTGGCGGGGATCCGGGGGTCATGCCGGAAGGCCTGTCGAGACGCTAGTTCTTGCTCTTGTCGACCATCTTGCGCTCGGCGATCCACGGCATCATGTCGCGCAAGCGCTTACCCACGACCTCCATGTCGTGGCTGTCGCATTTGGCGCGCATCGCCTTGAACGAGGTTTGGTTGACGCGGTTCTCGAGCATCCAGTCCTTGACAAACTTGCCGGACTGGATGTCGGCGAGAATCTCCTTCATCGCCTCCCTGCTCGCCTTGCCGACCACGCGCGGGCCTGAGACATATTCGCCGTACTCGGCGGTGTTGGAGACCGAGTAGTTCATATTGGCGATGCCGCCCTCATAGATGAGATCGACGATCAGCTTCACCTCGTGCACGCATTCGAAATAGGCCATCTCGGGCGCGTAGCCCGCCTCGATCAGGGTCTCATAGCCGTTGCGCATGAGCTCGACGAGGCCTCCGCACAGCACCGATTGCTCACCGAACAGATCGGTCTCGCATTCCTCGCGGAAGGTGGTCTCGATGATGCCCGCCCTGCCCCCGCCGATCGCAGCGGCATAAGAGAGCGTCAGATCGTGCGCGTTGCCGGTCGCATCCTGGGCGATGGCCATCAGGCAGGGAACGCCGGCGCCGCGCATGTATTCGGCACGCACCGTGTGCCCGGGCCCTTTCGGCGCCACCATGCACACATCCATGTCGGGGCGCGGCTCGATCAGATTGAAATGAATGTTGAGTCCATGAGCAAAGAAGAGCGCCGAGCCCTGCTTCATGTTGGGCTTCAGCTCCTTCTCCCAGATGCCGGCCTGGAGCTCGTCCGGGGTGAGCATCATCACGACGTCGGCCCATTTCGCCGCTTCGGGCACGTCCATGACCTTGAGCCCGGCCTTCTCGGCCTTGACCGCTGATTTTGACCCCGGCCGCAAGCCCACGGCCACGTCCTTGACCCCCGAATCCTTCAGGTTCAGTGCATGGGCATGACCCTGGCTGCCATAGCCGATGATGGCGACCTTCTTGCTTTTGATGAGATTGAGATCGGCATCCCGATCGTAGTAAACGCGCATAAGGGTGTTCCCTGCCTAAAGGTTGGCTTGCTCGGCCGCGTTTGTGACGCCCGTGGCAGCACTTTGCAAGGGGTCATGCCGGGGGTCTAATCGCCAAGAAAATCGAATCGGGGAGGATTGCGACGTGAAGAACATCGATCGCTGGTTCATTCTGATCGGGTTGCTGTGCGGGATTTTCGGCTTCGCCTTCGGCATCTGGATGGGGGTGGGCGAGCATTTCGAGCTTGCCCCGGTGCACGCCCATATCAACCTCGTGGGCTTCGCCTCGATGACGTTGTTCGGGCTCATCTATCGCGCGTATCCCGCGCTCGCCGAGAGCAAGCTCGCCACCGCCCATTTCGTGATCTTTACCATCGGCGCGGTCCTGTTCATTGCCGGGCTTCCGCTCGCGCAAGCTCACCAAACCATCGCGCTCGCGGTGATCGGCTCGCTTTGCGTGCTGGTGGGCCTCCTCGTGTTCCTGGCGAATTTCCTATTGAACGCCTTCAGCGCCAAGTCACGAGGCTAGCGTCTACATCCGCTCTGGCCCCCGGGCGATGGCGGCCAGGCCGGTGCGGGCGACCTCGACCAGGCCAAGCGGCTGCATCAGCGCGATGAACTGCTCGATCTTCGATTGCTTGCCGGTGATCTCGAATACGAAATGCTCGGTCGAGGCGTCGATCACCTGGGCGCGGAAGGCTTCCGCCAAGCGCAAAGCCTCGACGCGCTTCTCGCCCTTGCCTGCGACCTTGACCATGGCGAGCTCGCGCTCGATCGGGTTGCCTTTGACCGTCAAGTCGGTGACCGAATGAACCGGAACCAGCCGCTCCAACTGATGCTGGATCTGCTCGATCACCATGGGTGGGCCCGAGGTGACGATGGTGATGCGTGACAGATGGGCTTCGTGCTCGGTCTCCGAGACGGTCAGCGACTCGATGTTGTAGCCACGACCAGAGAATAGCCCGATGACGCGCGCGAGCACGCCGGGCTCGTTGTCCACGAGCACGGTCATGGTGTGCGTCTCTGGCTTCTCTTCGCGCTTCTCGAGCGAATAGGCCGAACCGGGCTGGGTCATCAATGCCCTCCCTCTTCGGAATTGGCCGCGCCCTTTCCGCCGAGTTCGAGCATGCGCAGCGCCGCCGCGATGAGAAAGATCGACGCCGGAAGCACAAGCATCGGCCAATCGAAAAGCTTTCCGGAATCGACGGTGCCGACCACGACGCGGGCGAAGATGACGATCAAGACGACGATGACGACTTCGGCGAGCGTCGCCTTGAGCTGCCCAACTCCCCCGATTTTCATCCAGTTCGGGAGCCGCTCTCCATACCCCTCGGGCAAGGTGAACACGAAGCCGATGGCGATGCCATAGGCGAAGATTACGAGAACGATGCCGAACAGGAAGGCGTCGACGGCCTCGAGCACGGGCACGACGACCTGGGCGGCGGAGAAGAAGAAGTCGTGCCAGGCGTGATAGAGGTAGCGTGCGCCCTGCAGGAACATCAGCAGCGCGCCGACGATGGCGCCGGCCGAGCCGATCAGCATGATGGCTCTCAGGCCGAGCAGGAAGCTCAGCAAAGTGCGGGTCCCCGAGGTCATGACTAGACCATCACCTTGCCTTCCTCGGTGATGGCGTTCTCGATGTCCTGTTCAGTCAGATCATCGCCCATCAGCATGTGATTATGCGCTTCCCCGCTCGGGATCATGGGGAAGCAATTGGCATGCTTGTCGACCCGGCAGTCGAAGATGACGGGCTTGGGCACGGCCATCATCTCTCTGATTGCGTCGTCGAGCTCGGACGGCTTCTCGGCCCGGATGCCGACCCCCTGATAGGCCTCGGCGAGCTTGACGAAGTCGGGCAGAGCCGCGGTGTAGGAGTGCGAGTAGCGCCCGCCGTGCAGCAGCTCCTGCCACTGGCGAACCATGCCCATATATTCATTGTTGAGGATGAAGATCTTGATCGGCAAGTCGTACTGCGCTGCCGTCGACATCTCCTGCATGGTCATCAGCACCGAGGCCTCGCCGGCGATGTCGATGACGAGCGAGTTCGGATGGGCGACCTGCACGCCGACCGCCGACGGCAGACCGTAACCCATAGTGCCGAGGCCGCCTGACGTCATCCAGCGGTTCGGCTCCTCGAACTTGAAGAACTGGGCGGCCCACATCTGGTGCTGGCCGACCTCGGTGGTGATGTAGACGTCATGGCCGCGCGTCAGCGCGTAAAGCCGCTCGATCGCGTATTGCGGCATGATCACATCGTCGCGCTTCTTGTAGTGAAGGCATTTCCGCGCACGCCAATTGTCGATCGTCGCCCACCACGTTTTGAGCGCCGCCTTGTTGAGCTTGGCCTTGCGCGCAGACCACGCATCGATCATCTGCTCCAGAACCTTGGCGCAGTCCCCGACGATGGGGATATCGACCTTGATGTTCTTGTTGATCGAGGAGCGGTCGATATCGACGTGGATCTTTTTTGAGCCGGGCGAAAATGCATCGACCCTCCCGGTGATGCGGTCGTCGAAACGCGCGCCGATGCAGATCATCACGTCGCAATCGTGCATAGCATTGTTGGCCTCGTAAGTGCCGTGCATGCCGAGCATGCCGAGCCACTGCTTGTCGGAGGCGGGATAGGCGCCGAGCCCCATCAGTGTCGAAGTGACGGGAAATCCGGTCATGCGCACCAGCTCGCGGAGTCTCGCGCTCGCCAGCGGCCCTGAATTGATGACGCCGCCACCGGTATAAAAGATCGGCCGCTTGGCCTTGACCATCAGTTCGACTGCTGCCGCGACGGCACCGTCGTCGCCAACCGTCTTCGGGTTGTAGCTCTTGTGTTGCGAATTGGTGAGCCCGGTATAAAGGCCTTTGGCGAACTGGATGTCCTTGGGGATATCGACCACGACTGGTCCGGGGCGCCCGGTCCGCGCGACATAGAACGCCTCGTGCAGAACGCGCGAGAGATTGTTCACGTCCTTGACGAGATAATTGTGCTTCGTGCATGGCCGGGTGATGCCGACCGTATCGCACTCTTGGAAGGCGTCGTTGCCGATCAGGTGAGTCGGCACCTGCCCGGTGATGCACACCACGGGAATGGAATCCATCAACGCGTCGGTCAGCCCCGTGACGGCATTGGTGGCACCGGGGCCGGAGGTGACGAGCACGACGCCAACCTTGCCGGTCGAGCGCGCGTAGCCTTCGGCGGCATGGACCGCCCCCTGTTCGTGGCGGACGAGGATGTGCTTGATGCGATCCTGCTGGAACAGCTCGTCGTAAATCGGAAGGACGGCACCCCCCGGATACCCGAAGATGTGCTCGACACCTTGATCGGCGAGAGCCTCAAGCACGATTTGGGCGCCTGTCATCGCGCGCGACATGTCGGTCTCACTCGTTTGGTAAAAGAAAGCCTTCGCGCCTTAAGGGTCCGCGGGGCCGTCAAAGCTCGAGGAATAGCGGAAAAGCGTGAATAAGGCGCGCACCGTAAGGTTTTCAAGAGGAGGGGTCAACGGTGAATGCGAATGAATGGGAAGATTCATCGCGATTCACTTTCCAGAAATTGCGCCATAGCCTCTTAGCATTGGGCTTTCTTGCTTGCTAAGGTCTTCCCACTTTGCAACTGACGGCTGTCAGTGGCCGGCCCTAGACAAGCGTGCCGCTTCCGCCTATGTGGCTACCGCTTGATGGATCGCGTCGGCAATCTCGGCGTTTCCGCGATACCACTTAACGCCCTTTCACTTCCCGATGCCGCAGGTCCATTCAGAACTTCCTGGTGCCAATGGCGCTGAAGCGGAGGCGCACTCACCGCGCACCTTCTGGGCGCTCACGCTCGGGAGCATGGGCGTCGTGTTCGGCGACATCGGCACGAGCCCACTTTACGCGTTTCGCGTCGCGCTCCAGGCGGCGGCGGGACCAAGCAATATCGTTACGCGTGAAAGCGTGCTCGGAGTCCTGTCTCTAATCCTCTGGGCACTGATCCTCGTCGTCACCTGCAAATATGTGCTGATCCTGCTTCGCGCCGACAACAAGGGCGAAGGAGGCACGCTGTCGCTCATGGCCCTGGCTCAGGGCGCGCTTGGCCAAGGGCGTATCCGCTTTACCATGCTCTTGCTCGGCATGATCGCCGCGGCCTTGTTCTATGGCGATGCGCTCATTACCCCGGCCATCTCGGTGTTGTCGGCGGTCGAAGGCGTGGAGGTCGGCGCGCCGCACTTGCGGGAATATGTGGTGCCGCTGACCGTGATCATCCTGCTCGCGTTGTTCGCCGTGCAATCGCGCGGCACCGCGCGGGTCGCGGCGTTCTTCGGGCCGGTAATGACGTTGTGGTTCGTTGCCATCGGGGGCGTTGGTCTCGTCCACATCGCCGACGATCCGAGTGTGTTCGCGGCCCTGAACCCAATGCACGCAATCCGCTTCCTCGCAAGCCACGGCTATATCGGACTGGTGACGCTCGGCGCCGTGTTTCTCGCCGTCACCGGTGCCGAGGCGCTCTATGCCGATCTCGGCCATTTCGGCCGAAGGCCGATTCAAACAGCGTGGCTCTATTTCGTTTTCCCCGCCCTCGTCCTCAATTATTTCGGGCAAGGGGCGCTCGTCCTCGCCGAACCGACAGCCATCGGCAATCCGTTCTACCGCATGGTACCGCCGTGGGCGCTCTATCCCATGATCGCTCTGGCCACAGCCGCCACTATCATCGCGAGTCAGGCTGTGATCACCGGGGCCTTCTCGCTCACCAACCAGGCCGTGCAGCTGGGTCTGCTGCCCCGCCTTCAAATCAGGCGCACTTCCGCGACCCAGGCCGGCCAGATCTTCATTCCGCGCATCAATGTGCTGCTGCTCATCGGAGTCCTCCTACTGGTTATCGTGTTCCGCTCGTCGACTGCGCTCGCCGCGGCCTATGGCGTGGCCGTCACCGGCACCATGCTGGTGGACGGATTGATGGGTTTCACCGTGATCTGGAGGGTGTGGAACTGGTCGCTCGGAGCAGCGCTTGCGCTCATGCTGCCCTTCACCCTGATCGATCTCACCTTCCTCATCGCCAATCTGCTCAAGGTACCGCAGGGGGGGTGGGTGCCTCTTCTCATCGGCTGCTGTCTCGTCACCGTCATGCTCACCTGGCGTAGGGGCGCGCAGATTCTTGCTGCCAAGACGCGTAGGCTGGAAATGCCCGTCGAGGAGCTGATCAAGCTGTTGGAGAAAAAGCCGCCGCCGCGCGTTCCCGGCACCGCGGTGTTCTTGACCGCAGCGCCGGAAAGCGCGCCGACCGCGCTTCTGCACAGCCTGAAGCACTACAAGGTCCTGCACGAGAGCAACGTGATCCTCACTATCGTGGTCGAGAATGTGCCTCGCGTCGCGCCGCAGGACCGCGTGGAGATGGACAAGATCGGCGACAATTTCCTGCGCGTGGTGCTGCATTTCGGTTTCATGGAGACGCCCAATATCCCGAAGGCGCTCGCCATCGCACGCAAGGCCGGCTGGAGCTTCGACATCATGGCGACGTCGTTTTTCCTATCGCGGCGCGTTGTGCGTCCTGATGTGCGCTCCGGCATGCCCGCCTGGCAGGACAAACTCTTCATCTTTCTGGCTCAGAACGCCGACGACGCATCAAGCTATTTCCAGCTCCCGACCGACCGCGTGGTGGAGATCGGGACGCAAGTCACGGTCTGACGCGCGAGTGCCGTCGGGATTCACAAAACAATTCGTTGTATGGACAGGGGGCACGCTAAGGTCTATGCCGCCTCCCGCCAGGACGGGCCGCGCATAGCGCCTCGTCCGCACCATACGCGAACGATCACATTTCCCTCGCAATGACACACCGCACCAAAGTCGCCGAGACCGCCGACGGGCCTGGGCTGGAAACGTCGCACCCGAAATTTTTTGGGCTGATGCTGGGCTGCATCGGCGTCGTCTATGGCGACATCGGCACGAGCCCGCTCTATGCCCTGCGCGAATCGGTACTTGCCGCCGTGGGGCCGACCGCTCAGGCCGGCGAAGAAGTCATTCTCGGCATTCTCTCGCTGATCATCTGGGCGCTTATTCTCATCGTCACGGTGAAATACGTGATGATTTTGCTCCGCGCCGACAATAACGGCGAAGGCGGAACCCTCGCGCTGATGGCGCTCGCCCGGCGCGCGCTTGGCGGCAACGGTTTCACCATCGTGCTGCTCGGCATGATTAGCGCGGCGCTGTTTTATGGCGATGCGATGATCACGCCGGCCCTGTCGGTGCTGTCGGCCGTCGAAGGCTTGGAGGTCATCACGCCCGCGCTTGCCCGCTACGTGGTGCCGCTCTCGGTGATGATCCTGTTCGCCTTGTTCGCGGTGCAATCGCGCGGCACGGCGCGGGTTGCCACTTTCTTCGGCCCCATCACCCTTCTCTGGTTCTTCGCCCTCGCCGTTGGCGGTGCCTGGCATGTGGCACAGAACCCAAGCGTGCTCGCCGCGTTCAACCCGGTGCATGGCGTGAGCTTTCTTCTCAGCCACGGCATAATCGGGCTGCTGACGCTCGGCGCCGTGTTCCTGGTGGTCACCGGGGCCGAGGCTCTCTACGCCGATCTCGGCCATTTCGGCAGGGGGCCGATCAGGATGGCGTGGCTCACGATCTGCCTGCCGGCGCTCACCATCAACTATCTCGGCCAAGGAGCACTTCTGCTCGGTGATTCGCGCGCCATCGCGAATCCGTTCTTTTTGCTTTATCCGGACTGGGCGCGCGCGCCGATGATCGCCCTTGCGACCGCCGCAACCGTGATCGCGAGCCAGGCCGTGATCTCGGGCGCCTACTCGCTCACCGCACAGGCCATTCAGCTCGGCCTTCTGCCGCGGCTCGAGATCCGCCACACCTCGGAGTCGCAGTTCGGGCAAATTTACATCCCACGCGTCAACATCATTCTGTTAATCGGCGTGCTTTTGCTCGTCGTCCAGTTCAGGTCCTCGGGCGCCCTCGCCTCGGCGTACGGCATCGCCGTGACCGGCACGATGGTGGTGACGGCGATCATGGCCTTCATCGTGATCTGGAAATATTGGCAATGGCCGGTCCTGGGCGCTGCCGCGCTGATGGCGCCGTTCCTCCTCATCGACCTGATCTTTCTCGGCGCGAACCTGCTCAAGGTGTTCCAGGGCGGCTGGGTGCCGTTGATGATCGGCGCCATGATGATGACGCTGATGCTTACGTGGGTGAAGGGAGCACGCATCCTCGCCACCAAAACGCGGCGGCTGGAGACCCCAATCGACGACTTGATCGATGCGCTGGAGAGGCGGCAGCCACACAAGGTCGCGGGCACCGCCGTGTTCCTGACCGCAGATCCCGAGGCCGCGCCGACTGCGCTTTTGCACAGCCTAAAGCACTACAAGGTGCTCCATGATCATAACGTGGTGCTCACCCTAATCATCGAGAGCACACCACGCGTTCCGCCGGCCGAGCGTGTCAGCGTTGCCCCGCTCGGCAAGATCTTCACCCGCGTGCTCGTCCGCTTCGGCTTCATGGAGACGCCCAACATACCGAAGGCGCTCGCGCTTGCGCGTAGGCAGGGCTTGACCTTCGACATCATGTCGACTTCCTTCTTCTTGTCGCGGCGCGTGGTGAGGCCCGATACCAAATCGGGCATGCGTGTGTGGCAGGATCGACTGTTCATCATCCTCGCCAAGAATGCCGACGACGCATCGAGCTATTTCGGGCTCCCCACCGATCGCGTGGTGGAGATCGGCACGCAAATCACGGTGTGAGCAGCACCGCCTCGACCGCCTCCTGAGGACCGGGAAACCACTGCCAGTCGGCCATGTAGCGCCTCGCCCAGGTCATCTGCCGCTTGGCGTAGCGCCTCGACTCGGTCTTCGACTTGATCTTTGCGTCTTCAAGGCTGCACGCGCCGGCAAGATAGGTCCTGAGCTCGCGCACTCCGTGGGCCCGCATGGCGGGAAGGCTGTCGTCGAGACCCTGCACGAGCAGCGCTTCGACCTCCTCGATGGCTCCATTCTCGATCATGTGGTCGAAGCGGGCATCGATGGCGGCATAGAGCAGCTCGCGCTCCGGCGCGATGACGAGCCTCGTCACCGCTTGCCCATCGAGGACGGGAGCGGCGGGGGTGCCTTGCCATTCCGCGAGCGAGATGCCCGTCGCATCGATGACCTCGAGGGCCCGCACCATGCGTTGTGGGTCGTTCGGCTTTAGCTTGGACGCGACGCCGGGATCACGGGCCGCAAGCTCGCGATGGAGTGCTTCGGCGTTAAGGTGGGCTGCTTGTTCGCGCCAATAAGCGCGCACTTCGGGAGGAATATCGGGGACGGGGGCGAGCCCCTCAAGGAGCGCCTTGAAATAGAGGCCGGTACCACCGACCAGGATCGGCAAGCTGCCCTCACCTCTTGCATCGGCGATGGCCGCTTGCGCCGCTTCGAGCCATCGGCCGACCGAAAAGGCCTCGCTTGCCGAGACGGTACCGTAAAGGCGATGCGGGGCACTGACTTCGTCGGCTTCGCTCGGCCGCGCAGTGAGCAGGCGAAGCTCGCGATAGAGCTGCATCGAATCGGCGTTGATGACGGTACCGCCAAGCCGATCGGCAAGGGCGAGTGCCACGGCGGACTTGCCGCTCGCGGTCGGCCCGGCAATAAGCACTATCTTCGCTTCGGCGCGCACGCTTCCCGCCGGCGGGAGACTCAAGTCGTCGGCACGGCGACGAATCTAAGCCCGCCCTTAGAGTCGGAGAGGAGCAGCAACACGGTGCGGCGGCCGGACTTCTTCACGGCTTCAAGTCGCGCGAGCACGTCGCGTGGCTGCTTCACCTTTTCCTGCGTCACCTCGACGATGACGTCCCCCGGCTTCACGTCCTTCTGCGCCGCCGGGCTATCAGGCTTGACCTCGGTGATGATGACGCCCTCGATTGCTTTCCCGATGTCGTATTGACTGCGCAGCTCATCGGTCAGAGGCGCGATGGAGAGACCGAGCAGCTCCTCTTTCTCGGGCACATCGCCCTCATCACCGTTATCGCCATTATCGTCTTGCGTCGTATCGTCGGCGGCCGCCTCCTCGTTCGCCGGCAATTGACCGATAGTGACGCTGACTGACTTGTTCTCGCCTTTGCGCAGGAGCTCAACCGCAACGCTCTTGCCGATCGGCGTCGCGGCTACCGCCCGCGGCAAGTTGCGCATATTCTCGATGTCCTGACCGTCGAAGGACAAGATCACGTCGCCCGGTTCGATACCACCCGCGGCAGCCGGACTATCGGGCGACACGGTGGCGACCAGAGCTCCTTTCGGCTCCTGCAAGCCCAGGCTTTCGGCGATCTCGTCGGTCACGTTCTGCACATGGACGCCAAGCCAGCCGCGCCTTGTCTCGCCGTATTGCTTGAGCTGATCGATCACCTGGACCGCGCTGTTCGAGGGAACGGCGAAGCCGATGCCGATCGATCCGCCAGTCGGCGAGATGATCGCCGTGTTCACGCCGATCACCTGGCCGTCCATGTTGAACAACGGGCCGCCGGAATTGCCCCTGTTGATGGCGGCGTCCGTCTGCAGGAAGTCATCGTAAGGGCCGGCATTGATGTCGCGCTTGGTGGCAGAGATGATGCCGACCGTGACGCTACCCCCTAGCCCGAAGGGATTGCCGATCGCCATCACCCAGTCGCCAACGCGCATCTTCGCCGAATCGCCGAAGGTCACGGCATGAAGCGGCTTCTTCGGCTCGACCTTGAGCAAGGCGAGATCGGTCTTGGGATCGTGACCGAGAATCTTAGTGACCTTCAGCTTGCTGCCGTCGGTGAAGTTGATGAGGATCTCGTCGGCGCCCTCGATGACGTGGTTATTGGTGACGATCAGTCCCGAAGGATCGATGACGAAGCCCGAGCCGAGCGAGCTCACCTTGCGCGGCAGCCCTTGTTTGTCCTGGTCGTCGAAGAAGTCGTCGAAGAACTCCTCGAAGGGCGAGCCCTTAGGGCCAGGCCCCGTGTTGGTGTTGTCGTTTGAGCCCTTCAGCGTCTGGGTGGTCGAAATGTTGACCACCGCGTCTTGGAGACCCTCGGCGATGTCGGCAACGGAGTCGGGACCACGAGCGAGGCTCGGGGTCGGACGCAGCGGCGATGCGCCGAGCAGGAAAAGGGCAAGACAGCAAGCAGCTAGGAATGCACGGCGCACAACCGAGACAACGCCAAGAGGTGCCACCAGCATGTGTCGCTCAGACATCGATCAAACTCTCCCGCATCGCTCGCCGGTCAAATCGCACGTCCCCATCTTAGCGGAAAACGGCCGAGTAAAGCACACCGCGCGCTTGTCGCCTCTAACCGCGCACGAGCCAGATGATGAACACGCCACAGGCGACCGCCACCGCGCCGGCAATCCGCAAGGTGCCCTCCTGAACTCCAGCCGAAGCCTGCAACAGCCTGCGGCCTAGTCCAGGCGACAACGCCCATAACGCCCCTTCGATGACGAGCACGAGCCCCAACGCCACGGCAAGATCGCTCATCGCGTCGGCAGGTGCTCCACGCGCCTCACGGGGCCGGCTGTGCCTCGGGGGACGTCTCGCCAACCGAAAGCTTGTGCTCGGGCGCCGGCGTCGGGGTGCCGACCGAGGCCCCCTGCTCCGGCTCAGGCCCCTCCTCGCTGGGGGCCTGTGGCGCCTCAGAGGGCTTTGCCGCCGGCGGCGCGGCGGACGAAGAGCCCGGCTGCTCGGCTTTGCCGCTGTCGTCGTTGAAATACTGGAAGAACTGCGAATTAGGGCTCAGCAGAAAGCGCGTGTCGTCGCCCTTGAGCGCCGCAGCGTAAGCCTGCATGGACCGATAGAAGGAGAAGAAGTCGGGATCCTGGCCGAAGGCGTCGGCAAAGATGCGGTTTTTCTCGGCATCGCCGGTGCCCCTGATTCGCTCCGACTCGCCCGTCGCGTCGGCCTTGATCACGGTGACCTGGCGGTCCGCCGTGCCGCGAATGCGCCGCGCGGCGCCCTCGCCCTCGGCACGGAACTCGGCCGCTTGCCGTTGCCGCTCGGTCTGCATGCGACGGTAGATCGCCTGCATGTTCGCTTCGGGCAAGTCGACGCGTTTGATCCGCACATCGACGACGTTGATGCCAAAAGGTGCCGCCTCCTGGTTGACCTGACTGAGAATGGTGCGCATCAGCTCCTCGCGCTTGTCGCGTACCACGGTCGCAAAGCTCGCGGCGCCGAGTACTCGTCTGAGCGAGGATTCAAGAATAGCCCCAAGGCGCGAGTCGGCACCCTCCTCGTTGCCCAAGCTCTGGAAGAACAACAAGGCATTGACGATTTTGTAACGCGCAAAGGCATCGACGACGAGCCGCTTTTGGTCGGAGGCGATCACTTCTTGCGAGGCGGTGTCGATGTCGAGGATGCGTTTGTCGAACAACACGACGTTCTGAATGAAGGGAATTTTGTACTGAAGCCCAGGCTCGGTGATGATGCGCTTGGGCTTGCCGAATTCGAGGACGATCGCCTGCTGAGTTTGGCCGACCGTAAACAGAGTCAGGTAGCTGACGAGGGCCGCGAAGGCGAGGATGATGAGACTGAAGGTGAGAGCGGTGCGGCTCATTGGGGCTGGCCCTCCGGAGCAAGAGGACGTTTGGAGAATTCCGGAAGCGGCAAATAGGGAACGACCCCGGTACCCGACTTGCCATCGATGATGACCTTGTCGGTGTCGCCGAGCACTTTCTCCATAGTCTCGATGAAGATACGCTTGCGCGTCACGTCGGGCGCCTTTTTGTACTGCTCATAGACGCTGAGGAAGCGGTCGGCCTGGCCCTTGGCCTCGGCGATGACCTGGTCGCGATAGCCTTGGGCCGCCTGGAGAATGCGCTCGGCTTCGCCGCGCGCCTCGGGGATGATTCGGTTGGCATAGGCTTCCGCTTCGTTCTGCAAGCGCTCCTGATCGGCGCGCGCCGCCTGCACGTCGCGGAAGGCGTCGATCACTTGCGCGGGCGGATCGACCTTTTGCAATTGCACCTGAGTAATCAACACGCCCGCGCCGTAGGCATCGAGGGTCTTCTGCATCAGGGCCTGCGCATCAGCCTCGGTCTTGGCCCGCGCCCCGGTGAGGATCGGCTCGATGTCGCTTTGACCCACGATCTCACGCATGGCGCTTTCCGCCACGTCCTTCACCGTGCCTTCGGGGTTCTGAATGTTGAACAGGAAGTCGGCGGCATTGCTGATCTTCCAAAACACGACGAAATCGACGTCGACGATATTCTCGTCGCCGGTCAGCATCAGACTTTCTTCCGGCACGTCGCGGACCGTGCTCGAAGCATCGCGCACGTCGGAGGAGCCGCGCATGCCGATCTCGATCCGATTGATGCGAGTGACCTTGGGTAGCTCGACCTCCTCGATGGGATAGGGCCAGCGGAAGTTAAGGCCGGGCGGCAGCTGGCGCACATATTTGCCGAAGCGCAGAACGACGCCGAGCTCGTCGGGGTTGACCCGCACGGTGAAGCCGAAGAAGCCGATAAGCGCGATCAGAACCACGGCGGCGAGCGCCATGAAGGGGCCGCCAAGGTTTCCGCCGGGCATGGCTTGGCGAATGCGGTCCTGACTGCGGCGCAGAATTTCTTCCAAATCGGGTTGCTGGCCGGGGCCGCCCGGGCGCGGACCCCAAGGGCCGCCGCCGCTGCCTTTCCAGCCGCCGCCTCCGCTCTGATTGCTCCAAGGCATGATCGAAATTTGTCCTGATGTCTTGTGGGGGTGGCGCGAGGACCGGCCTAAGAAGGTGAGCTCAAGACGGCAAGTCTAGCCGCATCAAAATGGCGGTCCTGCGACAAGGTCGGGAGGGTTATAGGCCAGTGATCCTTGCCGCGCAATGCAATGAGGCCGTTATGGTGAGGAGCGCTCAAGCACGACGAAGCTGAAGGCATGCTCGTCCTTGGGGCCCGGCTCGCGGCGATCGCGCGAGATCTCGTGCCATTCTCCGCGGTCGAGCGGCGGAAACCAGGTGTCGGCGTGGGGCGTGGCATGAACCTCGGTGAGGTAAATGCGCCCCGCTTGCGGGAGCACGGCGCGGAACACGTCCTCGCCGCCGATCACCATGATCTCCTCGGCGCCGGTCCGCGCCGCCGAATCGCGCGCGAGCTGCAGGCCTTCCTCGAGGCTGTGAGCCATGACGGCGCCGTCGGCGATGAAGCCGCTGTCGCGTGACAGCACGATGTTGAGACGCCCATCGAGAACGCGCGGCAGCGATTTGAACGTGCGGCGCCCCATGATCACGGGCTTGCCCATGGTGATCGCACGGAAATAGCGGAGATCGCTCGACAGCCGCCACGGCAAGTCCCCGCCCCTGCCGATGGCGCCGTTCTCGGCCATCGCCACGACGAGCGCGATGACGGGCGTGCCCGGTGCGGACTTGGCCAGGCTCACACCGCAACCTCGGCGCGGATCGCCGGATGCGGGTCGTAGCCAACCAGCTTGAAGTCCTCATAGGCGAAATCGAACAGAGAGCTGATCTCGGGATTGATCGCCATGCGCGGCAATGCACGCGGGCTTCGTGTCAGCTGCTCGTCGGCCTGATCGAGATGGTTGAGATAAAGATGCGCGTCGCCGAAGGTGTGGACGAACTCTCCCGGCTTGAGCCCGGTAACCTGCGCCATCATCATCGTCAGGAGAGCGTAAGAGGCAATGTTGAAGGGAACGCCCAAGAACATGTCGGCGGAGCGCTGATAGAGCTGGCAGGATAGCCGTCCGTCCCCGACATAAAACTGGAACAGGCAGTGGCAAGGGGGCAGCGCCATCTTGTCGAGTTCGCCGACGTTCCAGGCGCAGACGATATGGCGACGCGAATCAGGGTCCCGCTTCAAACCATCGACCACATTGGCGATCTGATCGATCTGTCGTCCATCGGACGCCGGCCAAGAGCGCCACTGCCGCCCGTAGACCGGACCGAGCTCGCCCTCCTCGTCAGCCCATTCATCCCAGATGCTCACTCCGTGCTCGTTCAGATAGCGCACATTGGTCGAGCCCTGAAGGAACCAAAGCAGCTCATGGACGATCGACTTGATGTGCAGCTTCTTGGTGGTGAGGAGCGGAAAGCCGTCCTCGAGATCGAAGCGCATCTGGGCGCCGAACAGACTCAAGGCGCCGGTCCCGGTGCGGTCACCCTTTTTGAGCCCTTCGTTACGAATGCGGGCGAGGAGATCGAGATATTGACGCAAAGGTGAGCTTCTTTCCGCTGAGTCTTGCCCCTATGATCTGGACTTCACGAGGCCAGCCGGCAAGGAGGCGTGGACCTCTTTTGCACAACCCCCTGACCCCCTAGGAGAGTCTCTCCAATGCGTTTCCTTCCCATTCTTCTCCTCGCAAGTCTCTTATTGGCCCATCCCGCGGCCGCGCAACCGCGCGTCGGCGTCGACCAGGCCCGCGACATTGCCTTCCACTACGGTATCGTAACGATCAAGGACGTCGATCTCGACGACGGCGTTTGGGAGATCGTGGGCTTCGATTCTTACGGTGCCAAAATCAAAGTTTGGGTCGATGCGTGGAGCGGGGCCATCATCAAGATCAAGCGCAAGGACTAGCCGCCCGATCAGTGATTCGCCGACGACCTCGAACTGGGGGTATCGGCACCATCAATCTTTTTTTTGCCCCCTTAGAGGCCTATATTGAATCTGTCGGTGCAAGCCGACTATGGCGATAAATAGCCTTCGTAATAAGCCATTCGGACCCGGGGGCGGTACCCGGCGCCTCCACCATTCAGAAGCCAGAGTTCGATTCAAAATTTCTGGTTTCCGACTCATGGGGGCGAAACAGGATCGACGAGGGTGTAAAGGTCGCGCTTTCGCTCGGCATGGTACCGCCGTTATCGGGCCAACCAAATAGTTGCCAATGACAACTATGCGGAGGCTGCTCTCGCTGCGTAAGCGGCGCGATAGCCTGAAAATGAAGTCCTAATCGCTTCGCAGCGGCTAGGCGCGGTTCGGAGGGCACCGGCCAACAGAAGCCCTCCACTTTGACGGGGTGGTTGCCTCGCGTCGCAAGAGGGGCAAGCGGCGGCTTCCATGGCAGAGGACGAAATCAGATACGACCTTCTTACGCAGGATGCTCTGCGCGGCGTGGTGCGGCAGGTGCTGGCGCGCGTGCAGCGCGAAGGCCTACCCGGCGAGCATCACCTCTACATTGCCTTCGACACCGGTGGCGAGGGCGTCTCGGTATCGAAGCGCTTGAAGGAACAATATCCCGAAGAGATGACGATCGTCCTGCAGTACCAGTTCTGGGACCTGCAGGTGACCAACGACCGCTTCGAGGTGAAGCTCTCCTTCTCCAACGTTCCTGAGCGGCTCGTGGTGCCGTTCAGCGCGGTCAAGGCGTTCTACGACCCCTCGGCTCAATTCGGCCTGCAATTCGGCAAGCCTGGCGCCGCCAACGATTCCGCGCGCCAGCATATGGCTGCTGCCCTGCCCGACCTCGTCGGTGAGGCAGAAGAGCCGCGCGGATCCGCCGAGCCTCCTCATGAAGAGAGCGAGCAGCCTTCGGCCGAAGTGGTGATGTCGCGGCCACCGGCCGAGGTGGTTCATCTCGACCGCTTCCGCAAGAAGTAGGTCGCGCGCTCGATATTTCATCTCCTGATTGCCCAAGGATTGAGCAGACGTCATGGGTCGTTCGCCCATTGACCTTGATTTCGCTTGGCTTTTTACATGGCATGAATTCTGACTAGAGTTTCTCGCCTGTTACGCGAAGGCGAAGCCAAGCTGGGGGAATGTTTGAACAAGGTCGACACGATCCGGCGGGCGCCTCAGGCCGACCACATGGCGCTCGCTCCCGTCGAAGATTATCTCGCCGAGCTGCACGCCCGCGCGGCGACGCTTTCGGGGGGAAAGCCCGCCGATTACATCCCCGAGCTCGGCAAGGTCGATCCGTCGTTGTTCGGCATCGCCATCGCCACGGTCGACGGCCAGACCTACGCCGTGGGCGATGCCGAGGTGCCCTTCACCATCCAGTCCGTGTCGAAGCCATTCATGTATGGCTACGCGCTTCAGCACCATGGGCGCCTCGCGGTGCTCGAGCAGGTGGGCGTCGAGCCCACGGGCGAGGCGTTCAACTCGATCGTGCTGGACGAGGTCGCCAATCGCCCGTTCAACCCCATGGTCAATGCCGGCGCCATCGCCATCGCCGAGATGATGCCGGGCGATACGCAAGCTGAGCGCGTCGCCAATATGATGGCGCTGTTCTCGGACCTCGCGGGGCATGAGCTCGAGATCGACGAACAGGTGTTCAACTCCGAGCTCGCCACCGGCCATCGCAATCGCGCCATCGCCTATATGATGCTCAACACGGCGATGATCACCCGCGACCCGAACGAGGTGCTCGACCTCTATTTCCGCCAATGCTCGGTCAAGGTCACCTGCCGCGATCTCGCCATCATGGCTGCCACGCTCGCCAATGACGGCAAGAACCCGTTGACCGGAAAGCCCGTGTTCGACGCGCAATATGTCCGCGACATGCTGACGGTAATGAACTCGTGCGGCATGTACGACTACGCCGGCGAGTGGGCCTACGAGGTCGGCATGCCGGCCAAGAGCGGCGTGTCGGGATGCATCATCGCCGTTATCCCCGGCCAGATCGGTATCTGCGTCTATTCTCCGCCCATCGATAAACAGGGCAACAGCATGCGCGGAATTCGTGTCTGCCAGGAGATCTCGAACGAGTTCGAGCTGCATGCCTTCAACAACCGCACCAATGTGAGGAGCGTGATCAGGCGCGATTACCGGCCGACCTCGTGCGCTCGAACCGCCTGCGCACGCCCGAAGAGCGCGCCGTGCTGGCAAAGGAAGGCGTCAAGGTGGCGGTGCTTGAAGCGCAAGGGGCCCTGTTCTTCGGCTCGACCGAGCAGCTGTTGCGCAGACTCGTGCAACTGGCGGCCGAGACGCGCTACGTCATCGTCGACTTCAAGCGCGTGCATCTCGCCGACGCCGCGGCACGCAAGCTGATCGTGCGGGCAGCGCGCGCTATGGCCGGGAGCGAAACCGAGCTGTTGTTTGCGGCGATCGCCGAAAACGGCCCGCTCGATCGGTTGATCAAGGCGCTAGCCGAATGCGACGAGGAGCGCGTTCATCTGTTTCGCGATGCCGATGCAGCACTCGAATGGTGCGAGGATAGGCTGCTCGCCGGCGCCTCGTTCGCCGTCGGAACCAAATTCGCGGTTTCCGAGATCAATCTGTTCAAGGGGCTGACTCCTGCCGAGTGCCGCTTGGTCGAATCCATCATCAGGCCGCTCGTGTTCGAGAAGGGCGAGGTCATCATGCGCGAGGGCGACGAGGCGAAGCTCTTCTTCGTTCTTGCGCGCGGCACGGTCAGCGTCGAGATCAAGGTCCATGGCCAGGGCGACCGGAGGAAGCGCGTGGCCTCGATTGGACCCGGTCTCACCTTCGGCGAGATGGCGCTGCTCGACGGCGGCAAGCGCTCTGCCGACATCGTCGCCAATGAGCGGGTGATCTGTTACGGGCTCGGTGTCGAGGAGTTGCAAGATCTCGCGGTCGAGCACCCCAACGTCATGATCAGCATCTTGAGCAATCTGACGCGCGAGTTCTCCGAGCGGCTGCGCCACGCCAACGAAGAGATCAGCGTCCTCGAATAACGCTAGACCGCCGCCTGTGCCGGCTGCGGCTTGGCCCGCGGCTCTTTCGAGGGTTCGAGCGGTACATTCATCTCGACGTAGAGGCCGGCAGGCCGGAACTCGACCTTGGTCTCGCCGCCGAGATTGTGGCGGATGCCCTTGTCGATGAGCTGCATGCCGAAACCGCTGCCGCGCTTGGTCGGAACGGGATGAAGGCTGCCCCTCTCCTCCCAGGTGAGCATGAGGCGATTGCCGCGCGCGGTTTTCCAACTGATGGCGAGTTGTCCATTGTTCTGGGAAAGCGCCCCATATTTCACGGCATTGGTGGCAAGCTCGTGCAGCGTCATGGCGAGGATCGAGGTGCTCGCCGGCGGTAGCAAGACATCGGGACCCTTGATCAAGATCTTCGGTCCATCCTCGCGCTTGTAAGGATCGAGCTCCCGCTCGACCATGGCCTTGAGGCTCGCCCCAGACCATTGCGATTCGAGCAGGAGATCGTGGGCGCGATGGAGCGCCTGAAGGCGCTCGGCAAGGGTCTGTGCCATGGCCTGCGCCGGGCGGCTCGTCGCCTGACGCAAGCTCGCCTGCACCAGAGACTGGACGATGGCGAGCGCATTCTTGACGCGGTGGTTCAGCTCGCCGACCAGCATGGATTGACGCTGGGCCGTGCGTCTTCGCTCGGTGACGTCGCGGAAGATGAGCACGGCGCCGGCGAGCGAGCCGTCGAAGCCTAGGATAGGCGCGCCGCTATGCTCGACCGGAATTTCCCTCTCGTCGCGCGTGACAAGAAGCGCGCCCGATTCAAGCCGCGTCACCGCGCGCTCGCGCAAGGCTTTCAGCGCGGGGTCGTCGACCGGCTTGCGCGTGTTGGCATCGATGACTCGAAACACCTCCCAGATCGGCCGGCCGCGGGCTTCGGCCACGCTCCATCCTGTCATCTGCTCGGCGATCCGGTTCAACAGAAGCACGCTGCCGCTCGGATCGGTGGCGATCACGCCGTCGCCGATCGAGCCGAGCGTCGTGCTCAGCCATTCCCTTTGGCCGCGCAGTTCCATGAGGGCTGCGTTGCGATCGCGGTCGGCACGTCGCACCGCGCCGATCGTGGTCCAGGCAAACACGGCAAGCACGAGGATGCTCGCCACGGCGAAAATGGCGAGCGTCGCGGCACTGTCGTAGTAGGTGTGCGCTTCCGCCTGATGGGCGAACCAGCCGATCACCAGCGGCAAGACGAGGATGCCGGGCAAAAGACGCCGTAGCATCTCGCCGGCCGGCGATTGCTCGACGATGGCCGCTCCGACGCCATATTCCGGCGAAGCTGCGATCAGGCCAAAGGCGAGCAGGAAGGCGCTCGCCGCGCCATAGATCGACATGGAGGTGAAGGGGAACGGGTAATAATAGGTGGCGACGCCGTAGGCGTAGCCGGCGAGTACGATCAGCACCTGGGCCAGAACGATGATGGTCACTACCTGGCTGAACGCCGAGGACGCCCAGCCGCGCTTAGCGTAGAGAAGCGCGAGCCCGAACAGGATCAGAGATCCGGTGATGCCAGGCGCCATGCGCGCATGCGGGAGAGCGGCGTCGTCAGGGGACGTGCTTGGAAAGAGCGCATGGTCGAGGCCGAGATCGAAGCCAAGGAGATCCTCGCACAACACCAGAAGGCCGAGGAAGACGAGGGCAAAACCGATCAACCGGGCGAGCGGCCTGAGCGGCCTGAAGGTGAAACAGAAAAGAGCAATGCCGGCAGCGATGGTGGCGACCGAGGCATTAGGCGTCATGCCAGCAAGACTAGGCAGCGACTCCGCTACTCCCGGCGTGCCGATGCGCCAGGCGGCAAGCACCAGCGCGCCGATGGCGATCACCATCAGAGCGGCGCAACGGGCCAAGAGCAACGACATGCGCTCGGCGCGCGGCGCAGGTAGTGCCAACTTCGCTGGTACTTCAGCCACTAGCCTTCCTCACCCAAGTTCACGGGACGCATGATACCGCAAGCTTTGGGCGCTCCACGGCAGCAGGCCGCAACGCAGTGTACGAGCGCGTTCTC
>DATHCZ010000004.1:0-12120 GCA_035319265.1 Methyloceanibacter sp.
CATGGCCATCGAGCGCGAGGAGATCGAGCGTCTCGCCAAGGACCGCGACGACGAGCTCGCCATCCTCGACCGCAACGTCTATGGCCGCCTCAAGGACACCTTGATGCACAAGGTCGTTGCCAAGGGACCGAAGGGCATCAAGAAGGACGCCAAGATCACCGAGTCCATGCTCGACGAGATCGCTCGCTCCTATTGGTGGGAGATCGCGCTCAAGAACGAGAAGGCAATGGCCGAGGTCGAGGCAATCCGCCGCCAGTACGAGGAGGCGAAGAAGCGTCTCGAGCAGCGCTTTGTCGACAAGGTCGACAAGCTGCAGCGCGGCGACGAGCTGCCGCCCGGCGTGATGAAGATGGTCAAGGTCTTCGTCGCGGTGAAGCGTAAGATCCAGCCCGGCGACAAGATGGCCGGCCGTCACGGCAACAAGGGCGTGATCAGCCAGATCGTGCCGATCGAGGACATGCCCTATCTCGCCGACGGCGCGCCCATCGACATCGTGCTGAACCCGCTCGGCGTGCCCTCGCGCATGAATGTGGGTCAGATCCTCGAGACCCACCTCGGGTGGGCCTGCCGGGGACTTGGCAACAAGATCGGTGAGGCGCTCGAGGCCTACTATCATTCGCATAAGGCGAAGCCGCTCAAGGATCTGCTCAAGACGATCTACGGCGACGACAAGACCGTGTCGGGCCTCAAAGACGATCACCTGCTCGAAGTGAGCGAGAATCTGAAGGTGGGTGTGCCCGTGGCGACGCCCGTGTTCGACGGCGCGCATGAGGGCGACGTGACGGCGTTGCTCGAAGCCGCAGGGCTCGATTCATCCGGACAGGTGACGCTCTATGACGGGCGCACCGGCGAGGAGTTCGAGCGCAGGGTGACGGTGGGCTACATCTATATGCTGAAGCTCCACCACCTCGTCGACGACAAGATCCACGCGCGCTCGATCGGGCCATACAGCCTCGTGACCCAGCAGCCTCTCGGCGGCAAGGCCCAGTTCGGCGGCCAGCGCTTCGGCGAGATGGAGGTGTGGGCGCTCGAGGCCTACGGCGCGGCCTACACGCTGCAGGAGATGCTCACCGTCAAGTCGGACGACGTGGCGGGTCGAACGAAGGTCTACGAGGCGATCGTCCGCGGCGACGACACGTTCGAGGCCGGCATCCCCGAGTCCTTCAACGTGCTCGTCAAGGAAATGCGGGCGCTCGGGCTCAATGTTGAGCTGGTACAGCCCAAACCTGAAGAGCCACAACCGGCGCGGGCGAGATTGCCGCGCCCGGCCGCCGAGTAAAGGCCCGCTTGGGCGAAGTTAGATTGAACGCGACCAACTGAAGGGCGGCCGGTCCGCCCGTTGGGAGAAAGAAGAGCATGAATCAAGAGATCGCCAACATCTTCAATCCTCAGGTCCAGCAGCAGAATTTTGACCAGATTCGCATCGGCATCGCGAGCCCGGAAAAAATCCTGTCGTGGTCCTATGGGGAGATCAAGAAGCCCGAGACGATCAACTACCGCACCTTCAAGCCGGAGCGTGATGGGCTGTTCTGCGCGCGCATCTTCGGCCCGGTGAAGGACTATGAGTGCTTGTGCGGCAAGTACAAGCGCATGAAGTATAAGGGCGTCATCTGCGAGAAGTGCGGCGTCGAGGTGACGCTCGCCAAGGTCCGGCGCGAGCGCATGGGCCATATCGAGCTCGCGGCGCCCGTCGCCCATATCTGGTTCCTGAAGTCGCTGCCCTCGCGCATCGGCCTTCTGCTCGACATGACGCTGAAGGACCTCGAGCGCGTACTCTATTTCGAGAACTACATCGTGCTGGAGCCGGGGTTGACCTCGCTCAAGCCGCTACAGCTCCTCAGCGAGGAGGACTATCTCAAGGCGCAGGAGGATTTCGGCGAGGATTCCTTCACCGCCTCGATCGGTGCCGAGGCCATTCGCGAGCTGCTCAAGGGGCTCGACCTCGAGAAGCTCGCGGCGGATTTGCGCGTCGAGATCGCCGAGTCGACCTCGGAGCTCAAGCCCAAGAAGCTCGCTAAGCGGCTCAAGGTGGTCGAGGCGTTCATCCAGTCGGGCAACAAGCCCGAGTGGATGATCCTGACGGTGGTTCCGGTCATTCCGCCGGAGCTTCGCCCGCTCGTTCCACTCGACGGCGGCCGCTTCGCGACGTCCGACCTCAACGACCTCTACCGCCGCGTCATCAACCGCAACAATCGTCTGAAGCGGCTGATGGAGCTCCGCGCGCCGGACATCATCATCCGCAACGAGAAGCGCATGCTTCAGGAGGCGGTCGATGCGCTGTTCGACAACGGACGGCGCGGCCGCGTCATCACCGGCGCCAACAAGCGTCCGCTGAAGTCGCTCGCCGACATGCTCAAGGGCAAGCAGGGCCGCTTCCGGCAGAACCTGCTCGGCAAGCGCGTCGACTATTCGGGCCGCTCGGTGATCGTGGTGGGCCCCGAGCTCAAGCTGCATCAGTGCGGGCTGCCGAAGAAGATGGCGCTCGAGCTGTTTAAGCCGTTCATCTATGCCAGGCTCGACGCCAAGGGCTATGCCGCCACGGTGAAGCAGGCGAAGAAGCTCGTCGAGAAGGAGAAGCCGGAGGTTTGGGACATCCTCGATGAGGTGATCCGCGAGCACCCGGTGCTGCTCAATCGCGCGCCGACCTTGCACCGCCTCGGGATCCAGGCGTTCGAGCCGGTGCTGATCGAGGGCAAGGCGATCCAGCTGCATCCGCTCGTCTGCGCCGCCTTCAACGCCGATTTCGACGGCGACCAGATGGCGGTGCACGTGCCGCTGTCGCTCGAGGCGCAGCTCGAGGCGCGCGTGTTGATGATGTCGACCAACAACATCCTGCACCCGGCCAATGGTTCGCCGATCATCGTGCCGTCGCAGGATATCGTGCTCGGACTCTATTATTTGTCGATCGCCATGGACAATGAGCCGGGCGAGGGAATGATCTTCGGCAACGTGGCCGAGATTCACCACGCCCTCGACGCCAAGGTCGTCACGCTGCATGCCAAGATCAAAGGCCGCTTCCGTTCGGTCGACGAGAAGGGCAAGCCGACGTCGCAGATCTACGAGACGACGCCCGGCCGCATGCTGCTCGGCGAGCTTCTGCCGAAGAGCCCGTTGGTGCCGTTCGATCTCGTGAACCGGCTGCTCACCAAGAAAGACATCTCCAACATGATCGACGTGGTCTATCGCCACTGCGGTCAGAAGGAGACGGTCATCTTCTGCGACAAGATCATGGGATTGGGCTTCCGCTATGCCTGCCGCGCCGGCATCTCGTTCGGCAAGGACGACATGGTGATCCCCGAGACCAAGGATGCCATCGTGCAGAAGACGTCGGACCTCGTGCGCGAGTACGAGCAGCAGTATAATGACGGCCTCATCACCCGCGGCGAGAAGTACAACAAGGTCGTCGACACCTGGACGGAGTGCACCGAGCAGGTCGCCAAGGAGATGATGAAGCGCATCTCGGCGGTCGAGCGCGACGCCAAGACCGGCCGTGAGAAGCCGATCAACTCCATCTATATGATGTCGCATTCGGGCGCGCGCGGCTCCCCGGCACAGATGAAGCAGCTTGCCGGCATGCGCGGCCTGATGACCAAGCCGTCGGGCGAGATCATCGAGACGCCGATCATCTCCAACTTCAAGGAGGGGCTGTCGGTGCTCGAGTACTTCAACTCGACCCACGGCGCCCGCAAGGGCCTCGCCGACACCGCGCTCAAGACCGCGAACTCGGGCTACCTCACGCGGCGTCTGGTCGACGTAGCGCAGGATTGCATTGTCACCGAGGATGATTGCGGCACCGAGGAAGGCATCACCGCGCGCGCCATTCTCGAGGCGGGCGAAGTGACCGTGTCGCTCGGCGCGCGGGTGCTCGGCCGCACCGCCGTCGACAACGTCAAGAATCCGTCGACCGGCAAGGTGATCGTCAAGGCCGGCGAGCTGATCGAGGAGGAGCAGGTCGAGGCGATCGAGGCGGCGCGGGTGCAAGAGATTCGCATCCGCTCGGCACTCACGTGCGAGACCAGGAACGGCATCTGCGCCAAGTGCTACGGGCGAGACCTCGCTCGCGGCACGCCGGTCAACATGGGCGAGGCGGTCGGCGTCATCGCGGCGCAGTCGATCGGCGAACCGGGCACCCAGCTCACCATGCGCACCTTCCATCTCGGCGGCGTGGCCTCGGCCAAGGTCGTCGATCAGTCGTCGCTCGAGTCGAATTTCGACGGCACGGTGAAGATCAAGCAGCGCAACGTGGTGAAGGATTCCCAAGGCCGGCTCATGGTCATGGGTCGTAACACGACGATCGTTCTGCTCGATGAGGACGGCACCGAGCGCACGGTACACCGCATTCCCTACGGCACGCATCTGCGGGTCGACGACGGGGTCAAGGTCAAGCGCGGCGATCGTCTCGCCGAATGGGATCCCTATACCCGTCCCGTGCTCACCGAGATCGAGGGCACCGTCGACTTCGAGGATCTGGTCGAAGGCGTGTCGGTTTCGGAGCGGCGCGACGAGTCGACCGGTATCACCAACAGCGTGATCATCGATTGGCGCGCATCTCCGCGCGGCGTCGATCTTCGCCCCGCCATGGTGATCAAGGACAAGAAGGGCAAGATCGGCAAGCTGTCACGCGGCGGCGAGGCCCGTTATCTCTTGCCCGTGGACGCGATCCTCTCGGTCGAGCCTGGCCATCAGGTGAAGGCTGGCGACGTGCTCGCGCGTATCCCGACCGAGAGCGCCAAGACGCGCGACATCACCGGCGGCTTGCCGCGGGTGGCGGAGCTGTTCGAGGCGCGTAGGCCCAAGGACCACGCCATCATCGCCGAGGTATCTGGCACGGTGCAGCTTGGCCGCGACTACAAGAACAAGCGGCGCATCACCATCGTGCCGGATGAGGGCCAGGAGCCGGTCGAGTACCTGATCCCCAAGGGCCGCCATCTTGCGGTGCAGGAGGGCGACCACATCGAGCGGGGCGAGTTCCTGCTCGACGGGCATCCCGCGCCCCATGACATCCTGGCGATCAAGGGTGTCGAGGAGCTCGCCAACTATCTCGTCAACGAGATCCAGGAGGTGTACCGGCTGCAAGGCGTGACCATCAACGACAAGCATATCGAGGTGATCGTCAGGCAGATGCTGCAGAAGACCGAGGTGGACGAGCAAGGCGATACGGAGTTCCTCAAGGGCGAGCAGGTCGACCGCATCGACTTCGAGGACGCCAACACGGCGGCGGTCGAGAAGGGCGGCAAGCCGGCAACGGGTCAGCCGGTTCTGCTCGGCATCACCAAGGCCTCGCTGCAGACGCGCTCCTTTATCTCGGCAGCCTCGTTCCAGGAGACCACCCGCGTGCTCACCGATGCCGCCGTGAACGGCAAGGCTGACGCGCTCGAGGGCCTGAAGGAGAACGTCATCGTCGGTCGCCTCATTCCCGCCGGCACGGGCGGCATGCTCGCTCGCCTGAGCAAGGTCGCTTCCCATCGGGACGACCTCATCCTCGAGGAGAGGCAGCGCACGGCGGACGAGCGGATCGAGGAGGAGCCGGTGCCGGCAGGGGAGGATGCGGCCTAGCAGAAACCAGAAGGCCGGAAGTCAGAAAGTCGGACCCGGCGCATTGCGCGCTCCGGCCCTGATTTCCGGCATCTGAGTTCTGATTTCTGGCTCCAGACTATTGACGATACGAGAATCAGCCTGATACAACGCGCGCACTTTCGCGGCAGGCGGTAGCCCCATCTGGTTGCCTTCGGGCGAGGGTTAAACGCTGCCGGACTAACCGGGATCACATCGGGGTCATGATCTTGGAGGGTGTCCTCCAAGGTCCTCTGTATTGAGGCGCTGAAGCGCGGGAAAAACCCGCTGGTTCGGCGCCAGGTGGTATGGGCTCTTGCCCTTGGAATGATTGGACGTAAAGGCAGACGATGCCGACGATACAACAACTCATCCGCAAGCCCCGGCAAAAGCCGGGAAAGCGGAACAAGGTCCCGGCGATGCAGGCCTGCCCGCAGAAGCGGGGGGTATGTACGCGCGTCTACACCACGACGCCGAAAAAGCCCAACTCGGCGCTGCGCAAGGTGGCGCGCGTTCGTCTGACCAACCAGATGGAAGTGACGAGTTATATCCCCGGCGAGGGACATAATCTGCAAGAGCACTCGGTGGTGATGATCAGGGGCGGACGCGTCAAGGACCTTCCGGGCGTACGCTATCACATCATTCGTGGCGTGCTCGACACCCAAGGCGTTAGCGATCGCCGGCAAAGGCGCTCCAAATATGGAGCCAAACGACCCAAATAGCGGGTCGTTTTCTTGTTTAAGGAAGCGGATCAGACGACATGTCCAGGCGGCGCAGAGCAGACAAGCGCGAGGTCATTCCCGACCCGAAATTCGGGGATATCGTGCTGACCAAGTTCATGAACTCCATCATGAAAGAGGGCAAGAAGTCGGCCGCTGAGCGGATCGTCTACGGCGCACTCGACCAGATGGAGAAGAAGGGCAAATCGAACCCGGTCGAGCTATTCCACGAGGCGCTGCGCAACGTCATGCCGGCGCTCGAGGTGAGGTCGCGGCGCGTCGGCGGCGCCACCTATCAGGTTCCGGTCGAGGTGAGACTCGACCGCCGCCAGGCGCTCGCCATCCGCTGGATCATCGCGGCGGCGCGTGGGCGTAATGAGAACACCATGGTCGAGCGCCTGTCGGGGGAGCTGCTCGATGCCGCCAACAACCGCGGAACCGCGGTGAAGAAGCGCGAGGACACCCATCGGATGGCGGAGGCCAATCGCGCCTTCTCCCATTACCGCTGGTAACGAGTGCAAGGATTCTAACGATGCCCCGGGCCACCCCTCTCGAGGACTACCGCAATATCGGGATCATGGCGCATATCGACGCCGGCAAGACCACGACCACCGAGCGCGTCCTCTATTACACCGGCAAGAGCCACAAGATCGGCGAAGTGCACGACGGCGCCGCCACCATGGACTGGATGGAGCAGGAGCAGGAGCGCGGCATCACCATCACGTCGGCCGCGACGACCGCTTACTGGAACGGCAAGCGCATCAACATCATCGACACGCCGGGCCACGTGGATTTCACCATCGAGGTCGAGCGCTCGCTGCGCGTGCTCGACGGCGCGGTCGCGCTGCTCGATGCCAACCAGGGCGTGGAGCCGCAGACCGAGACGGTATGGCGCCAGGCCGATAAATACGGCGTGCCGCGCATGATCTTCGTCAACAAGATGGACAAGATCGGCGCCGATTTCTTCGTATCGGTGCAGATGGTCAAGGATCGCCTCGGCGCTAAGCCCGTGGTGCTCCAGCTTCCGCTCGGCGTCGAGTCGAGCTTCGCCGGTATCATCGATCTCATCCGCATGAAGGCGGTGGTGTGGGACGACGAGTCGCTCGGGGCCAAGTTCCACGACGAGGAGATCCCTGCTGATCTGCTCGAACAGGCCAAGAAATATCGCGAGGCTCTGGTCGAGCAGGCCGTCGAGCTCGACGAAGCTGCGACCGAAGCCTATCTCGAAGGCAAGATGCCGGGCGAGGAGCAACTCAAGGCGCTCATCCGCAAGGGCACGATAGCCAACGCCTTCGTGCCGATCCTGTGCGGCTCGGCCTTCAAGAATAAGGGTGTGCAGCCCATGCTCGACGCGGTGGTGGATTATCTGCCGTCGCCGCTCGACGTGCCGGCGGTGAAGGGCATCGACGTCAAAACTGGGGATGAGGTAACGCGTGATCCTTCAGACGACGCGCCGCTGTCGATGCTCGCCTTCAAGATCATGAACGATCCGTTCGTCGGCTCGCTCACCTTCTGCCGCATCTATTCCGGCAGGGTCGAATCCGGCACCACATTGATGAACACGGTGAAGGACAAGAAGGAGCGCATCGGGCGCATGCTCTTGATGCATGCCAATCACCGCGAGGACATCAAGGAAGCCTATACCGGAGACATCGTCGCCATGGCCGGCCTCAAGGACGTGACCACCGGCGACACGCTATGCGACCCGGCCAAGCCGGTCATTCTCGAGCGCATGGAGTTCCCCGATCCCGTCATCGAGGTGGCGGTCGAGCCCAAGACCAAGGGCGATCAGGAGAAGCTTGGCGTGGCGCTCAATCGGCTGGCACAGGAGGACCCGTCCTTCCGTGTTTCGGTCGACCACGAGTCCGGCCAGACCATCATCAAGGGTATGGGCGAGCTCCATCTCGACATCATCGTCGATCGCATGCGCCGCGAGTTCAAAGTCGAGGCCAATGTCGGCGCGCCCCAGGTAGCGTTCCGCGAGACCGTGTCGAAGCGGGCCGAGATCGACTACACCCACAAGAAGCAGACCGGCGGCTCCGGCCAGTTCGCCCGCGTCAAGCTCATCATCGAGCCGAACGAGCAGGGTAAGGGCTATGAGTTCGTCAATAAGGTGGTCGGCGGCAACGTGCCGAAGGAATATGTGCCTGGCGTGCAGAAGGGCGTGCAGAGCGTGATCGAGTCGGGCGTGCTCGCGGGCTTCCCCATGCTCGATGTCAAGGTGACCCTCATCGACGGCGCCTATCACGATGTGGATTCGAGCGTTATGGCGTTCGAGATCGCGAGCCGCGCCGCCACCCGCGAGGGGGCGCTCAAGGCGGCGCCGAAACTGCTTGAGCCCATCATGCGGGTCGAGGTGGTGACGCCGGAGGATTTCGTCGGCAGCGTCATCGGCGACCTCACCAGCCGCCGGGGCCAGGTGCGGGGACAGGAGGCGCGCGGCAATGCCGTGGTGATCAACGCCATGGTGCCGCTCGCCAACATGTTCAGCTATGTGAACAACCTCCGCTCCATGAGTCAGGGGCGGGCGCAGTACACCATGCAGTTCGACCACTACGCGCAGGCGCCGCAGGGCGTGGCCGAGGAGGTCAAGGCGAAATTCGCCTAGGCGCTTGCGGCCGTCGCGGCCGCCGGCATCGGTTTGTTGTTTTGTTGAAGGATGGAGAGCCAACATGGCTAAGGAAAAATTCCAGCGGACGAAGCCGCACTGCAACATCGGGACCATCGGTCATGTCGATCATGGCAAGACGACGCTGACGGCGGCGATCACCAAAGTGTTGGCCGAGAAGGGCGGGGCGAAGTTCACCGCCTATGACGAGATCGACAAGGCGCCGGAAGAGAAGGCGCGCGGCATCACCATCTCGACCGCTCACGTGGAATACGAGACCGCCAAGCGCCACTACGCGCACGTGGACTGTCCCGGCCATGCCGACTACGTGAAGAACATGATCACGGGCGCCGCGCAGATGGACGGTGCCATCCTGGTAGTGTCCGCAGCCGACGGCCCCATGCCCCAGACGCGCGAGCACATCCTGCTCGCCCGCCAGGTGGGCGTACCGGCGCTCGTCGTCTATCTCAACAAGGTGGACATGGTCGACGATCCCGAGCTGCTCGACCTCGTCGAGCTCGAGGTACGCGAGCTTCTGTCCAAATACGAGTTCCCGGGTGACGAGATTCCGATCGTCAAGGGCTCAGGGTTGGCGGCCCTCGAAGGCCGTGACGAGGAGATGGGCAAGAAGTCGATCGAGGCGCTGATGGATGCGGTCGATTCCTATATCCCGCAGCCCGACCGTCCCAAGGACAAGCCGTTTCTGATGCCGATCGAGGACGTGTTCTCGATTTCTGGCCGCGGCACCGTGGTCACGGGCCGCATCGAGCGCGGCATCATCAAGGTCGGCGAGGAGGTCGAGATCGTCGGCATCAAGCCGACGAGCAAGACGGTGGTCACCGGCGTCGAGATGTTCCGCAAGCTGCTCGACCAGGGCGAGGCCGGCGACAACGTCGGCTGCCTGTTGCGCGGCGTGGATCGCGAGGGCGTCGAGCGCGGCCAGGTGCTGGCGAAGCCCGGCTCGATCACACCCCACACCAAGTTCAAGGCCGAGGCCTACATCCTCACCAAGGAGGAGGGCGGGCGTCACACCCCGTTCTTCGCCAATTACCGTCCGCAGTTCTACTTCCGGACCACCGACGTGACCGGGGTGGTGCATCTTCCGGAAGGGACCGAGATGGTGATGCCGGGCGACAACATCGCCATGACGGTCGAGCTGATCGTGCCGATCGCCATGGAGGAGAAGCTTCGTTTCGCCATCCGCGAGGGCGGCCGTACCGTCGGCGCCGGCGTGGTGGCGTCGATTATCGAGTAGGGAGAGACGAGCGGAGCGCGCCGTGGCAAGCGGCGCGCTCCTCAACTTGGGGCCATCGAGATGCAAAGCCAGAACATAAGAATTAGGCTCAAAGCCTTCGACCATCGCATTCTCGATGCGTCGACCAAGGAGATCGTCAACACCGCGAAGCGCACGGGCGCTGAGGTGCGCGGACCCATTCCGCTGCCGACGCGCATCGAGAAATTCACGGTGAACCGTTCCCCGCATATCGACAAGAAGAGCCGCGAGCAGTTCGAGATGCGCACGCACAAGCGCCTCCTCGACATCGTCGATCCCACGCCGCAGACGGTTGACGCGCTGATGAAGCTCGACCTCGCCGCGGGCGTCGACGTCGAGATCAAGCTGTAACGGCGCGAGACGAGCCAAGGATTAGAGAGCAATGCGATCAGGTGTCATCGCGCAGAAGGTCGGCATGACCAGGATCTTCACCGATGCCGGGGAGCACATCCCGGTCACGGTGCTGAAGCTCGAGCATTGCCAGGTCGTCGGCCATCGCACGCCGGAGAAGAACGGCTATACCGCGCTCCAACTCGGCGCCGGCACGCCCAAGGTGAAGCGTCTGTCGCGCGCCGCGCGCGGTCATTTCGCCGTGGCCAATGTGGAGCCGAAGCGGAAGCTCGCCGAGTTCCGCGTGAGCCCCGACAATCTGATCGAGGTCGGTGCGGAGATCACCGCCGATCATTTCGTCGAGGGCCAGTTCGTCGACGTTTCGGGCACGACCATTGGCAAGGGCTTCGCCGGCGCCATGAAGCGCCACGGCTTCCACGGCTTGCGCGCCAGCCACGGCGTGTCGGTCAGCCACAGGAGCCACGGCTCGACCGGTCAGCGCCAGGACCCCGGCAAGGTGTTCAAGGGCAAGAAGATGGCCGGCCACATGGGTGACGTGAACGTCACCACGCAGAATCTGCGCGTGGTGAAGACCGACCCTGAGCGCGGGCTGATCATGATCCGCGGTGCCGTTCCCGGAGCCAAAGGCGGTTGGGTGACGATCCACGACGCGGTGAAACGCGCGCTGCCCGAGGGCGCGCCGAAGCCGGGCGCCTTCCGCAAGCGCGAGGGCGATGCGCCGAAGCAAACGAAGCAAGAGACGCCGGCCGCCGAGGCGGCTCAGCACGAGGGTGGGAGCGAAAGCTAATGCAGGCCAACGTCACCACGCTCGACGCCAAGAAGGCGGGTACGGTCGATCTTCCGGATCATGTGTTCGGGCTCGAGCCGCGCGCCGACATTCTGCAACGCATGGTGCGCTACCAGCTCGCCAAGCGCAGAGGCGGCACGGCTCACGTCAAGGATCGCTCCGAGGTCAATTACACTACGGCCAAGATGTATCGTCAGAAGGGTACCGGCCGGGCGCGTCACGGCAGCAAGAAGGCGCCGATCTTCAGGGGCGGCGGCAAGGCGTTCGGGCCTAAGCCCAGGGATTTCGCCATCGACTTGCCGAAGAAGGTGAGGGCGCTCGCGCTCAAGCATGCGCTGTCCACCAAGGCCAAGTCGGAGATGCTGGTCGTCATCGACAAATGCGAAGTGAAAGAAGCCAAGACCAAGGAGCTCAAGTCGCGCTTCGCCAAGCTCGGTTTTGGCTCGGTGCTGATCATCGACGGGGCCGAGGTGCAGGACGCCTTCGCTCGCGCCGCCCGCAATCTGCCCGATGTCGACGTGCTCCCGGTGGCCGGCATCAATGTCTACGATATTCTTCGGCACGAGAAGCTCGTGCTGACCAAAGCGGCGCTCGAAGCGCTGGAGGCACGATTCAAATGAGCACGCTCGACGCCTACGACGTCATCGTCGCACCGGTGATCACCGAGAAGGCCAGCGCCGTCTCGGAGGTGAACCAGGTCGTGTTCAAGGTGCGCCGCGACGCCACCAAGCCCGAGATCAAGGCCGCGATCGAGCAGCTGTTCGGGGTGAAGGTGCTCGCGGTGAACACGCTTACCCGCAAGGGAAAGGCCAAGAACTTCCGCGGCGTC
>DATHCZ010000005.1:0-2077 GCA_035319265.1 Methyloceanibacter sp.
TCCAGGCGAGACACTCGACGCGCTACGACGTGAGAAGAAGTCTGAAATTCTCCGGCATCACCGCCGGCGCGATCTGCTCGAAGGTGCATTGCCGCGGCGTCTTGTCTGGGCGGAAGCGGACGAGCTTCGTGCCGTGCCGGAAGCGATCGCCGGTCACCTGGTCGTAGCGCACCTCGACCACGATCTTGGGTTTCACCGGTTCCCATTCGCCGGAGCGCTCAGTGCTCCAGCGGCTCGGACCTCCCGGCGCCTTGCCGGTGAAGCCCGGGGGCGCGATCAGCCCTTCGAGCACCTTGGTGAGAGCGGGGCGCTCTTCGTTGGTGATAGTCGAGGTGAAACCCACATGATCGAGCTTGCCCTCTTTGTCGTAAAGGCCAAGTAGGAGCGAGCCCACCTCCCGGCTGCCGCTCGCATAGCGGAATCCGCCCACCACGCAGTCCGCGGTCCTGATCTGCTTCACCTTGAGCATCGCCCGCTCGCCAGGCGTGTAGGCGCCGTCGATACGCTTGGCAACGACGCCGTCGAGGGCGCCGCGCGCATCCTTCAGCCAACCCTCTGCGATAGCGCGGTCGCGCGTATAGGGGGAAAGCATGAGTTCTTTCCTCTCCCCCGCCGTCTCGTAAAAAGCTTCGAGTGCGGCGCGGCGCTTGCTGAGCGGCGCTTCGATCAAGCTCTTGCCCCTCGCGTCGAGCAGCATGTCGAACAGGATGATGAGGGCAGGGGTCTCCTTGGCGAGTTTCTTGATCCGGCTCTCGGCGGGATGAATGCGCATCTGCAGCGCATCGAAGGAAAGCGTATCGCCGACCGGTATGGCGAGCTCTCCGTCGAGCACAAATGCCGCTTGCGGAATACGGCGCAGCATCGTGACGACCTCGGGGAAATAGCGCGCGAGCGGCTTGCCTGACTTGGCCCTAAGATCGACCTCGTCGCCCGCGCGATAGGCGAGGCAGCGGAAGCCGTCCCATTTCGGCTCGAACTGCCAGCCTCGATCGCGAGGAAGCTCGCTGACGAGCTTCGCCTCCATCGGTTCAATGCCGACCGGCACGGCGAGGTCTTTGAGTGAAGCGGAGGCGGGCATACGGCCACTACTGCAGCCGAACCATCACACTGTCTGCCGCACCGGTCGCGTCTGTGACGGTCAGCCTGACGAAGCCAGGCCCGTCGGGCTCGAAGAACAGCGTGCGGGTGTTCTTCTTGCCGGGCAGCGGCATGCCGTTAAGCAGAACGTTGAGCGGTGGCGTGCCGCCGGTGATTTTGATGGCGATCGGGTCTGGCGCCTGCCCTGCGGCGCGTGACAGCTCGAGGTTTGCTCCGTTCGGCGGAAAGACGATCTGCACCTTCGGCGTCATTGCCACGCCGAAAGTGTCGCGCGGCGCGAAACGCTTGAGCGGCGGAGGAAGCTTGGCTGAGGACGCGATCAGCACGCCCTTAGGCGCTCGCGGCAGAGCCTGCCGCGCCGGGCCGAGGCGTGCGAAAGCATCGAACAGGATGGGCGCCGCAGTCACGCGGCCGCCAAGGCCGACAACCGGAGCGCCATCGGGCCGGCCCGCCCACACCCCAATGGTATGCTTGCCGTCGAAGCCGATGGCCCAGGCATCGCGATAGCCGTAGCTCGTTCCAGTCTTGAACGCGATGTGGCCGCCTGCGGCATTCTCAGGCGGCGGCGTGCCGAGTAGAACGTTGCCCACATACCAGGCCGCGACCGGCTCGATAAGACGCTTCGGGGGCTGCGGCGGCTGGTCGAGTTGCTCGATGAGCGGCGCCACCGTTCCCTGCCGCGCGAGCCCGGCATAGAGCATGGTGAGGTCGATCAGCCTGACGCCCACGCCGCCAAGGCCGAGCGCAAGGCCGGGCGCCTCGCTCTTGGGCAACACGAGAGGAGCTCCGGCTTGCGCGAGCCGCGCGATCAGCCGGCTCGGTCCGACCTCGTCGAGCACGGCGACGGCCGGCGTGTTCAGCGATAATTGCAGCGCCCGGCGCACGGTGACCGTGCCCTGATAGGTCAGGTCGAAATTCTCGGGCGCATAGTTGCCGTAGTGGATCGGCCGATCCTCGATCAGTGTTTCGGGGTGGATCA
>DATHCZ010000006.1:0-6157 GCA_035319265.1 Methyloceanibacter sp.
CTCCTGCCCCTCGCAGGCCGCCGCCCGCAACGCCGGAGCGGCACTGCTCATGAGCAAAATCGCAAAAAACAACAATGATCTTGACATGGACGGTCCCCGTTAGCTTTGCCTCACGCGTCCTCGGAGAAAATCCTTAACGTGTTGGCCCCGCCTCGGCAACCTGCGTGCACCGCGCCCGAACACTCCCATCACGCGCCAAGCGCATGACTTCTTGCAAGAAACTCGGCCATGCGCTTGTTTGCGTCTCGCGCAATCACCATGTACTCGCCCCGAGATTGAACCTATCTGGAGAGCATGAGCTCTCTCTAGGAGGCAAAACAAGATGAGCGAGCAGCAGGCCCTTCCGCCGCGCACGGGAAGCGATTTCGCCGACCAGCCGCACGCTTACGATCCGGTGCGGCAGCCGGAGCTCTTCGACGGTGTGATCTTCAAGCGCGTCATTGCCTTCGTCATTGACGCCATCATCATCTCGCTGCTGACGGTGGCTGCCTATGTGGTCGTGGCGCTGCTCGGCATCGTCACGCTCGGCCTCGCGTGGCTGCTGTTCGGCCTCGTCTTTCCCGCCGTCGGCCTCGGCTATAACGCAATCACCATCGGCGGCAAGAACTCGGCGACCCTCGGCCAGCGCATGATGGGGCTCGAGGTCCGCATGTGGTTCGGCGGTAAGGTGACGCCGGTGATCGCGGCCTTCCATGCGCTTCTGTTCTGGTTCTCGCTCGTGGTGTTTTGCCCGATCCTACTCTGGGCGCTGTTCGACTCGCGCAAGCGCTGCTTGCACGACATTCTTGCGGGCGTGCTGTTCATTAACCGCCCCTAGCGCTTCATCAACCGGCCCGTTTGCTTGTTATCCTCGACATTGCGCCTGGACCCCCACGGGGGTGTTTGGGCCCTTTCTGCCCGATTGCGCGGATCGGCTTCGATCCACTAAGCTTGCGGCAAAAGGTTCGGATTCGTTGGCCGGTCGAACGTGACAGAGCATAAGAACAACTTTCCTGAATTCTACATCACCGCGCCGCAGCCTTGCCCCTATCTGCCCGGCCGGCTCGAGCGGAAGCTCTTTACCCACCTTACGCGCGATAAGCCGCGCTTTCTCATCGACAATCTGCTCAAGGGCGGGTTCCGCAGGAGCCAGAACATCGCCTATATGCCCTATTGCGACTCCTGCTCGGCCTGCGTCCCGGTGCGCATTCTGGTCGATCAGTTTCAGCCGCGCCGCTCGCTCAAGCGCATTGCGCGAATCAACCGCGATCTCATCGCCACGCGCATGACGCCAGCGCCGAGCTCCGAACAGTACTCGCTGTTCCGCTCTTATATCGACGCGCGCCACGCCGATGGCGGCATGGCAGAGATGTCGGTGCTCGATTATTCGCTGATGGTCGAGGATAGCGTGGTCGAGACCTTCGTCACCGAATATCGGGTGCGCCCCGACGCGCAAGGCGACGGCTCATCGCCACTCGTCGCCGTGTCGCTGTGCGATCGCTTAAGCGACGGCGTATCCATGGTGTACAGCTTCTACGATCCCGAGCAAAAGCATCGGAGCCTCGGTACCTACATGATTCTGGATCATGTCGAGTTCGCACGCAGCCAAGGCCATCCCTTCGTCTATCTCGGCTATTGGATCGAGGGCTCGCGCAAGATGCGCTACAAGAACCGCTTCGAGCCGCAGGAGCGCCTGACCTCCAAGGGCTGGGTGCGCTCCGCAGGCTGAAGCCCGGATCAGAAGCGCGGGCCGAAGGAGTTCGATTTGGGGAAGCCGCGAGGCGGCAGGCGACCTGCCTGAGCGCGAATGCCCCACCACTCTTTCAATTCGGTTGACGAGAGGGTGAAACTTCGCATGGCAGAATCGACGTAGGTGAGCCCGTCCTTCTTGGTGAAGGCCTTCACGTCGGCGAGCCCGCCATCCTTGTAGCGCTGAAGCCTCACGCCTTTACCGCGCGGCATCTCCGGCAGCTCGCTCAACGGGAAGAGAAGCAGCTTCCGGTTATCGCCGATGACGGCGATGCTGTCGCCGGCCGCCGGCGCGCAGACGACCGCCTCGGCGCCGGGCGGCACGTTCAGCACCTGCTTGCCTTTGCGCGTCTGAGCGAGCACCTCTTCCTCGGACACGACGAAGCCGTGTCCGCTGGTCGCCGCCACGATCAGCTTGCGCCCAGGCTCATGCACGAACAGCTCGACAGCGTCGTGAGCCTCCTCGATGTCGATCATCAGGCGGAACGGCTCGCCATGACCCCTGCCCCCAGGCAGCTTGTCGGCGCCGAGCGAATAGAAGCGGCCGTTGGTGCAGAACAAGAGCAGCGTGTCGGTGGTCTGCGCCTTGACCGCACGCTTCAGCCGGTCGCCCTCCTTGAAGGCGAGGCTGTCGGTGTCGACCTGGTGACCCTTGATGGCGCGGATCCAGCCCTTCTCCGAGAGAACGACGGTCACCGGCTCCTTATCGATCATCGCCTCGGCGAGCTCGGTCTCGACGCCCTCGGGTGCTTCGGCAAAGCTCGTGCGCCTCTTGCCGATCTCGGTTTTCTGGCCGAACTGGTCTTTGAGTGCCTTGATCTCGTCGGCAATCTTCTTCCACTGCTTGTCCTCCGAGCCAAGCAGCGCCTTCAGCTCCTTGCGCTCCTTGGTCAGGCTCTCGTGCTCACGCTTGATCTCCATTTCCTCAAGTTTGCGCAGCGAGCGGAGCCGCATGTTGAGGATGGCTTCGGCCTGCACGTCGGTCAGCTTGAACGCCTTCATCAACGCGGGTTTGGGCTCATCCTTCTCGCGGATGATTTTGATGACCTTGTCGATGTTGAGATAGACGATGAGATAGCCGTCGAGGACCTCGAGCCGATGGTCGATCTTGGCGAGGCGGAAGTTTGAGCGGCGGACGAGCACGACTTGGCGGTGATCGAGCCACTCGCGCAAGACTTGCCTTAAGCCCAGCACGTTCGGCACCTGGCCCCGGCTCAGCACATTCATGTTCAGCGGCACGCGAGTCTCGAGTTCGGTCAGCTTGAACAGCGATTCCATGAGCAGCGTGGGATCGACGGTGCGGCTCTTGGGTTCGAGCACGAGCCTCACTTCCTCGGTCGACTCGTCGCGCACATCGGCAAGCAGCGGCAGCTTCTTCGCTTGCAGCAGCTCGGCGATGCGGGCGACGAGGCGGGCTTTCGGGATCTGATAGGGAATTTGGGTGACGACGATCTGATACGTGCCGCGGCCGGTGTCCTCGGTGGTCCAGCGCGCGCGAAGACGGAACGAGCCGCGCCCCGTCTTATAGGCCTGCACGATCTGCTCGCGCGGCTCGACGATGATGCCGCCGGTGGGAAGGTCTGGGCCGGGAACGAGCTCGACCAGCTTGTCGGCTGTGGCGTTCGGGAACTTGATGAGATGGAGCGCCGCGTCGCAGAGCTCGCCGGCATTGTGCGGCGGGATGTTGGTCGCCATGCCGACGGCGATGCCTGAGGCACCGTTGGCGAGCAGGTTTGGGAAATTGGCAGGCAGCACCGCGGGCTCCTGCTCACGTCCGTCGTAATTCGCACGGAAATCGACGGTGTCCTCGTCGATGCCATCGAGGAGGTGGGCCGCGACTTCGGTCAGCCGCGCCTCGGTGTAGCGGTCGGCGGCGGGGTTATCGCCGTCGATATTGCCGAAATTGCCCTGCCCGTCGACGAGCGGATAGCGCACGGAGAAATCTTGCGCGAGCCGCGTGAGTGCGTCGTAGATCGCCTGATTGCCGTGGGGATGGAAGTTGCCCATCGTGTCGCCGACGATCTTGGCGCATTTCCTGAACTCGCCTTGCGGCGCGAGCCTAAGCTGCTGCATGGCGTAAAGCAGTCGGCGATGCACCGGCTTCAGCCCGTCGCGCACGTCCGGAAGAGCGCGGTGCATGATGGTCGAGAGCGCGTAAGCGAGATAGCGCTGCTCAAGCGCCTCGCGCAGATCGACGGGCTCGATAGGCCCTTGCGAATCAGACGGCGGGGGTACGCGCTTTCCCATAGCGCGCGCTTAGCGCATCGCGCGCTTTCACTCAAGGGCGCGAAGGGTTGCGGTCCGGAAGCGGCGGCATGGGCTTCCGGTCGGGCAAGGGCGGAGCTTGGTCCGGTTCGTCGGCGCTGTCGTTGGAAGCGGTCTGCACCGGTTTGAGGCAGGACGTGTCGATGAAGACCTGGATCTCCTGGTAGTACCATTGATTGCCGTGCCGCCAGCCGGCCACACCGACACCGATGTCCGTCGATACCGATCTGAGTGCGCGTTCATGCCCCGGCGAATGCTTCCAGAACGTCATCGCCGCCGCGACGGCAGCCTCCGGAGAAGCGGGCGACGGACGCGTCCATGATTCATGCCAGTTCTCGCCGCGAAACTTGCAGAACTTAGCGCCGCTCGCGCGCAATCGGTCAAACGGGCTCCGCCCGTCAGCGCTGTGGCCTTGCCGCGCGGTTCTGGCGAGATAATTGGCGTAGCTTTGCGCCTCTTCGCTCGCGCTCGCATTCTCGCGCAAAGGCGGAAGGCCCTTCGTCTGACGGTAGGCATTGGTTGCTTCGATGATCGCGGCCTTGGCGCTCGCGGGAATCTCGAACTGCTGCGCGCTCACCGGGCGTGGCATACAAGCTGCCGCCACGCCGAGCACCAGACTGAAAACGCCGCCTAACGCTCTCATCCGCCATCCATGCTGCAGGTCAAGGCCCCAGGATAGCCCAGGGACTCAAGCCGAGCGAGCAGCCTCATTGCGGCGCGCGAGCAACGAGACGAGGCGCTCGCGCGCTTGTGGCATGGCAAGGCCGTGAGGAGCGAGCACGTCGCGCTCGAGAAAATGCCCGGTCAAGGCCAGTCCCGAAAGGACATCGGCATCGCTCACCGCCGATGTGTCATCCAGAAGAAAAGCCGGCAGCTTGAGCAGCTTGCTGCAGTAAGGCTGCCCTGCCTCGCGGGACACGGCACGGCCAGAGCGGGGCGAGACATAGGCCAGGTCGACATCGGTGCCAGTTGCAGCACATTCGGTAAGGTCGAGGCCGAAGCCGAGATCACCGAGCAGTTGGAGCTCCCAGCGCACGAGGAGCGCGGGCCAGAGTTCGGCGTGGTCAAGCGAGCGGAGCACGCCGAGCGCCGCGGCATAGAGTCCGGCATGCGGGTCGCGCTCCGGCAAGAGCCGCGCAAGACCTGCGAGCGTGGAGATTGCCGAGAGCGCCCGCGCGTCGTCGAGCACGCGTGCCGCATGCGCCTCCATCAGCTCGACATTGAAGCCGCCGAGATGTTCCGCTAGCCGCGCGCGCCAGGTGACGCGGATGAGATTGCCGGGCTGAAGCAGGGGGCGCATGCGACGCGAGCGCCCTCCCCGCACTAGACCGAGATGGCGCCCATGGCCAAGAGTTAGAACCTCAGCGACCATGTTTGCCTCACCGAGCGGCTTGGCGGAGAGGAAGATGCCTTCGTCGCTCCAGTCCATGGTCAAGCCTAGGGTCGAATGACCCGCCGGCTCAAGAGCCGCCGGATCATTCGATCGGCGCGACCAGCGCGATTAACCGCCACTGCCGGTGCCGATATTGGTACCCGAGCTCACGCTCGGCGAGTTGAAGCCGGCCGCGGAGGTGCCGGTGTCCGGCGCGAGCGCCGAGCCCTCGTTGCCGAGCGAGGGGAGCGCCGCGTTCGGATCGTAAGTGGCCGATCCCGGCTCTCCGGGAAGTGCGCCGAAAGTCTGCTGCGTATCGATGGTGTTGGGCGACACTGGGCTGATCGTGCCCGCACTGCCAATGGCGGTGCCGGTCGTCTGCTGGGGCACGGTTTCGAGCGCGCCCTGATTGACGGCCGGGGCGCCGATCGTCTGCTGCGGAAGCATGCCGAGCGTGCCTGAATTGACCGTCGGCATCGGTGTCGCCGTCACCACGGGGGGAGGAGACAGTATGATGTTGTGGTCCATCGATTTGGCTACCGCGCCGCTCGCCACATAGACGGCGCCAAGCGCGAGGATGGGAAGGATCGATTTCATGATCTCCTGATCGTCGTTGAGTGTCTCACAACGAGCTAGGAGGTACGGTTCTCAATAGAAGACCCGTGCGGCGGTTTGGCAGCGCGTGACCCTTGAGGAAAGGCCCGCGACGATGCCCGGGCCCTCGCCAGTCCTATCGACCATGCGGCGAGTTGCGCGCTTTAACCTCCGCTGTTCGGGCTTGGCGTTCCGCTG
>DATHCZ010000007.1:0-6794 GCA_035319265.1 Methyloceanibacter sp.
GCTGGCAGGGTCAGAGAGAGCCCGAGAAGGCTTGCTGGTATGAGCTGATCAAGGACGGCCTTGCCGGGCTCCTCGCCGAGGTCGTTGGCGCTGACGGCGCTCAGGTGCGAAGGGTGGAAAGCGCTCAAACGAAAGAGGTGAAGGTCGAAGAAGCCGCGCATGAGCGCCGGCCTACCCCGCCGCTCCCGACTTGGGCGCTCACCTCGGCGCGGCCCGAGCGGGCGCGCCGCAGGCTCACGCCGTCACGGCTCACGCTTCCAACCGACGGGCGCGCCGAGGGCATGTTCGCCTGGCAGCCCCCGCTCGGCCCTCGAGAGCTCACCGCGAATCACCGATTCGCACGCGGGCGCCTCGTGCACGCCCTGCTCCAGCATCTGCCGGAGATCGCACCTGAGAGTCAGGAAAAGGCGGCGCGCGCCTTCATTTCCGCGCGTGGCTCAGATCTTGCGCAGGCTTTGCGGGAGGAGATCCTCGCGGAGACGCTCGCTATCGTCCGCGACGCGCGCTTCGCCGCCCTATTTCAGCCGGGCAGCCTGGCCGAGGCGCCGGTGGTGGCCAAGATCGGCGACGGCGAAGACGGTTATGAGCTCGAGGGCCAGATCGACCGGCTTGCCATCCTTGAGGACGAGCTGCTGATCCTCGACTACAAGACGAACCGGCCGCCGCCCAAAGCGGTCGAGGAGGTGGCGCCTGCCTATATCGACCAGCTCGCGTCCTATCGGCTCGCTCTCAAACGGTTGTTTCCTGGACGGAGGCTGCGTGCCGCCTTGCTGTGGACCGACGGACCCAACCTCATGGAAATTCCATCAACTTCGCTTGATAGCGCGGAGATGCGTATTCTCGCCCCCCGCCCCAAGCCTTGACTGCCAGAGGGGGCATACCTAGTTTCGGAACCCGACAGCCGCGTCCGGTCGTTCGGGTTGCGCTGCCGGCGATTAGGAGAAGCAAATGGCGACTGAAAAAGTATCAGACGACAATTTCGAGACCGAGGTCCTCAAGTCCTCGACACCCGTGGTCGTGGATTTCTGGGCCGAGTGGTGCGGTCCGTGCCGGCAAATCGCGCCTGCTCTCGAGGAGATCGCCAAGGAGCTCAACGGCAAGGTACGCATCACCAAGCTGAATATCGACGAGAATCCGCGCACGCCCTCGTTCTACAACGTGCGGGCGATCCCGACGCTGATCCTGTTCAAGGACGGCGAGGTCGCGGGCACACTCAAGGGCGCCTACCCTAAGAACCAGCTCACCGCCTGGATCAACGGCACGGTCGAAGCCTAGCCTCAAGCACCGCCGCAGGAGTGCTGCGAGTCGGGAGCTTCCCAGCTCTCGCCGGTGCGGAGATTCGTGGCGCTATAGACCTTGCCGCGATCGTCGCCGGGCGGGCATTCCTCAGGGATGCTGACGAGGCAAAGCCGCACCGGATCGCCGACCCGCGAGCGATGGATCTCGGGAATCGTGTCGTAGGAGACCTGCCCGCCGCCGTTGGCATAGCTGATCGCGCTGCCGCTGTCGGGATCGCCGAGCCGGTAGCCGATGTCCTCGATGGTCGTCTCGCTGCACGCGCCGATTTCGGTCGGTAGCTCTTCCGCGCGCGCCGGTTCACCGCGGACGGCAAGAACAGCAACGAGAGCCATCGCCATTACGCCCAAGAAACCTCGTCGCATCGATCCCTCCTCACGTCGCGCGGGCGCGCCTAGCCGTTCAGCTTGAGAACGTGACCGGCAAGATAGAGCGAGCCGCAGATCAGGATTCGTGCCGGCGCGCCGAGAGCCGCGCGTGAGCGCGCGAGCGCATCGGCAACGCTGCTCGCCTCGATCACATCGAAGCCCTCGGTCTTGGCGATGGCGGCAAGATCGCCAGCGCTGAACGCGTTCAGCTCGTCGGGGATCGGCACCGTATAGATGCGCCCGACCAGGTCCTTGAACGGGGCGATGAAAGCATGCGCGTCCTTGGTCTCCATCATGCCCCAGATGAGATGCACCGGACGCGGCACGCGCTCGTCGAGCTCGGCAAGCGCATGCGCGATGACTTGGCCGCCGGCGGCGTTGTGTCCGCCATCGAGCCAGATTTCGGTGCCGTCTGCCACGTAAGCATGGAGCGCGCCGGCCGGGAGGCGCTCGAGCCGCGCCGGCCATTGCGCGTGGGTAAGCCCGTGCTCGAGCGCGCGAAGAGCGAGCGCCTCGCCGAACACGATGCTGGCGGCGGCGATTGCCGAGCCTGCATTGTCGATCTGATGGCGGCCCGCGAGCCGCGGCAGGGGGAGATCGATGAGGCGCGAGGCCGTCTGGAAAACGAGCCTCCCCTGCTGCTCGAAGGCGTCGAAGTCGCGGCCGGCGACATGCAGCGTCGCGCCGATCTCCTCTGCCCTTCGCTCGATCACCTGAAAGGCCTCATGCTCCTGGCGGCCGACCACGCAAGGGACGCCGGGTTTCAGAATCCCCGCCTTCTCGCCGGCAATCGCCGCGATCGTATCGCCGAGAAAGGAGACGTGGTCGATCGAGATCGGCGTGATGGCGGTCAGCAGCGGCTTCGCTATGACGTTGGTGGCGTCGAGCCTCCCGCCCAATCCCGTCTCGAGCAAAAGCAGGTCGGCGGACATCTCCGAGAAGGCGAGAAACGCCGCGGCGGTCGTGATCTCGAACAAGGTGATGAGTTCCCCGCCATTGGCGGCCTCGGCCCTTGCTAGGCAATCGACGAGATAATCCTCGCCGATCGTGCTCGCGCCGTGCGGGCCGGCGAGCACGATGCGCTCATGGAAATTGACGAGATGGGGCGAGGTATAGACATGAACGCCCTTACCCATCGCCTCGGCGATGGCGCGCAGGAAAGCGAGGAAAGAGCCCTTGCCATTCGTGCCGGCGACATGGACGACGGGCGGCAGCTTCTCCTCGGGATGGCCAAGTGCCGCGAGCAGACGCTCGATGCGCCCGAGCGAGAGATCGATCGATTGCGGGTGCAGCTTCTTCAGGCGCTCGAGCAGCGTGTCGCTTGACGAGACCTTCGGGCGGGGCGCAGGGCGCCCGGCGCTGTGGGGAAGATTGGTCAAGGCCTTGAAGCCGGTCAGCTGGTCAGCGGCGGAGTGGGATTAGCGCCATTGCCGGCGCCGCCCGTCAAGGCCTCATCTTCGTCGTCGTCGTCAAAGGCCTTATCGAGTCCGTTACCACTGAGATGGATGGCATTCGGCGGCGCTTTTACCGCCACCTTGCCATCGACCTCCTCGGCGACCGCGATCTCGGTTCCGGGCCTGCGGTGGGTCAGAAGATTGCAGACGCGGGCGAGCGTGCCGCGGAGCTCATGACGATGCACCACCATATCGACCATGCCGTGAGCGTGGAGATATTCGGCGCGCTGGAAGCCATTCGGCAGCTGCTCGCGGATCGTCTGCTCGATGACGCGCGGCCCGGCAAAGCCGATCAGTGCGCCCGGCTCGGCGATTTGGATGTCGCCGAGCATGGCGTAAGAGGCGGTCACCCCGCCGGTCGTGGGATGGGTCAGCACCACGATATAGGGAAGCTTTGCCTCGCGGAGCTCCTGCACCGCGACGGTCGTGCGCGGCATCTGCATGAGCGAGAGGATGCCTTCCTGCATGCGCGCGCCCCCCGAGGCAGCAAACAGGACGAACGGCGTCTCGCGCTTAACAGCCGCGCGCATGGCGGCGATCACGCCCTCGCCAGCGGCCGTGCCGAGCGAGCCGCCGAGAAAATCGAAATCCTGAACGGCGGCGACGATCCTCTGGCCTTGGAGGTGGCCGGATCCAGCGAGCAGCGCGTCGGTCAGGCCCGTCTTGCCGCGCGCATCCTTGAGCCGGTCGGTGTAGCGGCGCTCATCGCGGAACTTGAGCGGATCGACCGGCACCTCGGGTAGCGGCAAGATTTCGTACTCGCCGTCGTCGAACAGAGATTTGAGCCGCGCGGGGGCCGACACGCGCATGTGATAGTTGGAGCCCGGAACGACGAACTGGTTCGCCTCCAGGTCCTTGTAATAGATCATCTGGCCCGTCTCGGGGCACTTGACCCAAAGGTTCTCCGGCATCTCCTTCTTGCGAAGGAAGTTGCGGATCTTGGGTCTGACGACGCTATTGATCCAGTTCACGGGTTTACGAAACTCTCAAAGAAACCAACACTCACATTGCATAACGACTAAAGCGCGGCGGCTTCGGCTGGATGACGCAGGGCTGCCGCGAGCCGTCCGACCAGGCCGAGAACTTGCGACTTGGTCGCGCTCGTCGCGCGTCCGTCCCCATCGAGGCTTTGGGCGATCGCGCCGACGAGAGCCGAACCCACCACGACACCCTCGGCAATGCCGGCGATCGCGCTCACCTGCTCTTCCGTCTTGACGCCGAAACCGACGGCGACAGGTAAGCTCGTCTGCGCCTTGATACGGCCGACATGGCCTTTAACGGCTGCCAAGTCCGGCGCCTTGGTGCCGGTGATGCCGGCGATCGAGACGTAGTAGACGAAGCCCGACGTATTGGCGAGCACGGCCGGCAGGCGCCTGGCGTCCGTCGTGGGGGTCGCCAGCCGAATGAAATTCAGCCCCGCCTCGCTTGCCTGCGGGCGTAGCTCGGCATCCTCCTCTGGCGGCATGTCGACCACGATCAAACCGTCAACTCCAACCTTGGCGGCGTCGGCGATGAAGCGATCCGCCGGATAGACGTATATGGGGTTGTAGTAGCCCATTAGCACTATGGGCGTGGTCGCGTCGGCCGCGCGGAAGGCGCTCACCATGGCGAGCGTTTTCTTCATGGTCTGGCCGGCCTTTAGCGCGCGCTGCGAGGAGGCTTGAATGGCCGGCCCGTCGGCCATGGGATCGGAAAAGGGCATGCCGAGCTCGATAATGTCGGCGCCCGCTTCGGGCAGACCTTTGAGGACGGCAAGAGAGGTGTCGTGGTCGGGATCGCCGGCGGTGATGAAGGCGACGAGGCCCGCGCGCCCCTCCCGCTTCAGCTCCGCAAACTTCTTGTCGATCCGCGTCGCCACGTCAGTTTGTCCCTCGGGCTTTGGCACTCAGATAGTTGGCAACCGAATCGAGGTCCTTGTCGCCGCGACCTGAGACGTTCACCACCATCAGGTGATCCTTCGGCTTCCGCGGCGCGATGTCGAGCAGCCGCGCGATCGCGTGCGCCGGCTCGAGCGCCGGGATAATGCCCTCGAGCTTGCTGCACAGCTGAAACGCGGCCACCGCCTCGTCGTCGGTCGCCGACAAGAAGTTCACCCGTTTCACATCGTTGAGCCAAGCGTGCTCGGGGCCGATGCCCGGATAATCGAGCCCTGCCGAGATCGAATGCGCCTCCTCGATCTGGCCGTCGTCGTTCATCAACAAATAGGTACGATTGCCGTGCAGCACGCCAGGCCTGCCGCCGGCGATCGAGGCTGCGTGCTTGCCGCTGTCAAGGCCGAGGCCGGCCGCCTCCACGCCATAGATCTCGATCCCCGGCTCGTCGAGGAAGGGATGGAACAAGCCCATCGCGTTCGAGCCGCCCCCGATGCAGGCGATGAGCGAATCCGGCAGCCGGTTCTCGGCCTTCAGCATCTGCTCGCGTGTCTCGCGGCCGATGATGGATTGGAAATCGCGCACCATGGCCGGGTAAGGATGCGGACCCGCGACCGTGCCAATGCAGTAGAACGTGTCATGCACATTGGCGACCCAATCGCGCAACGCTTCGTTCATCGCGTCCTTCAGCGTCTTCGAGCCCGACTCGACGGCTCTGACCTCGGCGCCGAGAATCTTCATGCGCAGCACGTTCGGCTTTTGCCGCGCCACGTCGACCGAGCCCATGTAGATGATGCAGGGCAGACCGAACTTGGCGCACAGCGTCGCCGTCGCCACCCCGTGCATGCCGGCGCCGGTCTCGGCGATGATGCGCGTCTTGCCCATGCGCAAAGCGAGCATGATCTGGCCGAGCACGTTGTTCACCTTGTGCGCGCCGGTGTGATTGAGCTCCTCGCGCTTGAAATAAATCTTGGCGCCGCCGCAGTGCTGCGTGAGACGCTCGGCGAAATAGAGCGGCGACGGTCTTCCGACATAAGTCGCGAGATGGGCGTCCATCTCGGCCTTGAAAGACGGATCGGCCTTGGCTTCCTCATAGGCGCGCTCGAGATCGAGGATCAGCGGCATCAGTGTCTCGGCGACGAAGCGGCCGCCATAGATGCCGAAATGACCGCGCTCGTCCGGTCCGCCACGATAGGTATTCAGCGCATTCTGTGGGGGCCGCGCGCTCATGACGCCTTGGCCCTCGGTTGCGTCGTCGCGGTCTTGGCCGCGCGAATGAAGGAGGACACGAGCTCAGCGTCCTTATCGCCACGCGCACGCTCGACGCCAGAGGAGACGTCGACCAGCGTTGCGCCGGTTGCCTCGATCGCTTGGCCGACGGTCTCGGCCGTCAAGCCGCCCGACAGCGCGAAGGGAGGCTTCAGCCCAGCAAGAGCCTGCCAATCGAAGGCGACGCCGTTGCCGCCGCTGAGCCGAGCGTCAGGCGAGGCCTTGGCGTCGAACAGGATCAAATCGGCGCTTCCTGCATAATCGCTTGCCCGCCTGGCATCGGCGGCCTCAGCCACGGCAATCGCCTTCATGACCGGGAGTCCCGTCATGGCCTTGATGGCGGCCACGCGCTCAGGCGTCTCATTGCCATGAAGCTGGATGAGGTCAGGGCGGACCCGCTCGGCCACGTCCGCAACCAGCTCATCGTCAGGGTCGACCAGGACGGCGACCGTACCAATCTTGCCGCGAGCGATGGCGGCGAGCACACGCGCCTCCTCGAGCTCGACATTGCGGGGGCTCGCGGGGATGAGGACAAG
>DATHCZ010000008.1:0-7888 GCA_035319265.1 Methyloceanibacter sp.
GAGAACGACTTCAAGGAAGAGGATTTCGGCGCCGTCACCTTCGTGCCGCTGATCGGCGAGGAAGGCTGGACCGAGCCCAAAGCGGCCAGGAAAGAAACCAAGATCGATGCGGAAAGTTCGGGCTTTGCCAATGGTCTCCTGATCCCCTCGCAACGCGCCAAGGCGATCCGCTCGACGCTGAGCCATCTCATCGCCGAAGCCGCCGAGCCGTTCGGCGATCTCGACGAGCTGACCGGCCTCGCCGAGCGCTTCGCCCATAAGCGCGTCGTGATGCTCGGAGAGGCAACGCACGGCACGGCGGAGTTCTACGACGCGCGCGCGGCGATCACGGCAAAGCTCGTCAAGGATCATGGCTTCAACATCGTCGCGGTTGAGGCCGACTGGCCCGATGCCGCGGTCTACGACGCCTATGTGCGCGGCCTGCCGCGGCCTAAAGTGCCGAAATCGGCCTTCACGCGGTTTCCGACCTGGATGTGGCGGAACGCCGAGGTCGGATCCTTTCTGCGCCGGCTCAAGGACATCAATGACGCGCGCTCTCCCGACCGGCGCTGCGGCTTCTACGGGCTCGACGTCTACAGCTTGAGTGCCTCGATCGAGGCCGTGCTCCTCTATCTCGACAAGGTCGACCCCGAGGCCGCCCGCGTCGCGCGTGAGCGCTATGGCTGTCTCGCGCCGTGGCGGGCCGAACCCGTTCGTTACGGGCGCATGGCGCTGTCACGCGGCTATGCGCTGTGCGAGAAGCCGGTCACCGACGCGCTGCTCGATCTCTTGCACAAGCGGCTCGATTATCTCGTGCGGGACGGCGAGGCGTTCTTCGCTGCCGAGCAGAATGCGCGCATCGTCGCGGCGGCCGAGCAATATTACCGCGTCATGTATTACGGCGACGCCGAGTCGTGGAACTTGCGCGACCAGCATATGTTCGACACGCTCGAGCGGCTGATGGCCCATCGCGGGCGTGACGCCAAGGCGGTGGTGTGGGCGCACAACTCCCATATCGGCGATGCCGAGTTCACGGAGATGGGTCAGGTCAGGGGCGAGCACAATATCGGCCAGCTCGCACGCGCCCGGTTCGGCGAGGATGCGGCGCTGATCGGCTTCGGCACCGATCGCGGCACTGTCGCCGCGGCGACCGACTGGAACGGACCCATGGAGATCAAGCGCGTCCGCCCGGCCCGCGACGATTCCTACGAGGGGCGCTCGCGCGATGCGAATATCCCCGCGTTCTTCCTCGAGACCGGCCCGGGCCAGAAACAGCATATCCGCGCCGAGCTTGCCGAGCCGCTCCTCGAGCGCGCGATCGGAGTGATCTACCGGCCCGAAACCGAGCTTCTGTCGCATTATTTCCAGGCCGAGCTGTCGCGGCAGTTCGATGCGTGGATTTGGTTCGAGGAGACGCGCGCCGTCACCGCCTATCCGGAAGCCCATCCGCACGGACCCGACGAGACCTACCCCTTCGGCCTTTAGCCGCTAAGCCCCCTCCCCGACGAGAAGCGACCGTCTGCGCGATATTCCCGTGCCGCGACTTCCATTATGCTGCATGCCGTCAGTGCAGCGAAGGGGACGCGCCGATGAAGTCTGTATTTTGCTCAATGTCACTCGCTTTTGCCGCTCTGCTCGCGGCAAGCGTGCCACAGCCGGCCTTGGCACAATCGCAGATCGAGATCTCTTATGATGAGCCGTCGAGCGCCGAGCTCCGCCCCATCTATGAGCAGCTGCGGGCGCAAGGGGTGCTGCAACAGCTACAGCTTTTCATGGAGCCACTGCGACTGCCCAAGCCGCTCAAGGTCCGCATGGCGGAATGTGGACCGACGCTCGAGCCTTATACGCCGGGCGGACCCGTCACGATCTGCTACGAGGTGCTCGCCCAGGTCGCGAAACTCGTGCAGCAGCACTCGCGCGATCCCGCCTACCAGCAGCTCTTGATCTATGGAGCCTTCATCCAGACCGCGCTGCATAACATGGCTCTCGGCATTTTCGATGTGCTCGGCGTGCCGATCTGGGGACGCGAATACGATGCCGCCGACAGGCTCGCCGCATTGATCATGACGCAATTCGGCGAGGACATCATGGCCACCACCGTCGAGAGCACGACGCAGATCTTCCAATGGTCCGACAAGACATGGACGGGCCGCGATTTTGCCAGCACCGCGTCTCCCGAGGCGCAGCGCTTCTACAATTATCTCTGCATCGCCTACGCGGCCTCGCCTTACGACTACGACTATCTTGTGCGCGGCGGGACGCTTCCCAAAGAGCGCGCCCAGCGCTGCGGCGACGAATATCTGCAGATCAAGAAGGCCTTCGACTTGAGGATCATGCCCTATGTCGATCCCGACCTCCTGGTGAAGGCGCGAGCGAGGCACTGGTCAGTCACACCATCTCAATCAGGCAGCAACGGTTAGCTCTGTAGCCGCACCGACCCACGAGCGCACTCCTCTTCTCTTCGTCATAGGTGCTCCATGAAATCTATCCTTAGGGCTTCACTTCTCCCGGCTGTCCTGCTCGGCTCAGCGGTCGCTGCCGCACCGGCAGCGGCACAGGTGTCGCCCAATTTCGCCAACAGCAAGATCGTGGTCGTCGAGCAGGATGCGGGCGATCACGGCTATTGGACGACGACGTTCGACACCTTCGATCCGGATAACAAACGGAAGCCGATCGCCGAGGAGCGCAAAGAGATCCGGCAGCAGATGATGGAGCGCCGCGTTCTCGAGGAATATGCCGAATTCCTCTCGCCCTTGCGCCTGCCGCACACACTCAAGCTTTTCGCCAGCGACTGCGGCGGCAAGAACTGGGACAGCCCCTATTACAACTCGGAAATTCACGCCATCAACATGTGCTACTCGTTCTTCGCGGCGAGCAACAAAGACGCCGACTATCTGCTCGACCTGCAAGCCAAGGGCAAATTGTGGACGCCGGTCTCGCGCGAGCAATACGTCGCCGGGCTGTTCACCTCGGTGCTGATGCACGAGACGGGACATGCCCTGTTCGATCAGCTCGACATTCCGGTGTTCGGCCGCGAAGAGGATGGCGCCGACGAAGTAGCTGCCTTCCTCGCGCTGCAATTCGGCAAGGAGACGGCGCGAACCATCATCAAGGGTTTCGCCTATATGTGGGCGATCTCCGGAGATCCGAGGACGCAAGCGATGGACGTCACCGATCCGAAATACCCGACTGATCCCGACCAGCAATGCTGGGTCGACCCGTTCTGCGCCTTTTCAGACGAGCACGGGACATCGAGCCAGCGGCTCTACAACACGCTATGCATCGCCTATGGGGGCGATCCGGCAACGTTCCAGGATTTCGTGGACTCCGGCTGGCTCCCGCCCGAGCGCGCCAAGAACTGCGCCAAGGAATATCAGCAGATCAAATTCGCCTTCGAGAAGACGATCCTGCCGTTCATCGACCAGGAGCAGATGGCGAAGGTGCGCGAGCGGCAATGGTTCCAGCCGGCCGAACTCGAGGAGAAGTGAGACAGGCGGGCGTCGCGACGGTCTGGGTCGCCTCCCTTACCGCGTTAAAATCATTGCCGTTTTGTAACGATTTCCGCTCCCTTCGGCATGCTAAAACCACCAGGATGGAGGGAAAGCGGACATAAAATGGCAGCGCGCCTTTTGACTCTGCTCGGGGTCGCGTGCATCGCGGCGGGAGCGGGCTATTATTACTGGCAGCACCGCTCCGAGGGAAAACTCGACATCCAAACCGTCGCGGCAACGCGCGGGGACGTGCGCCGCGTCGTTTCTACGTCCGGCGCCGTGAGCGCGCTCGTGACCGTCGACATCGGGTCGCAGCTTTCCGGCAATGTCAGCGAGGTCAACGTCGATTATAGCTCAGAGGTGAAGAAGGATCAGGTGCTCGCCAGGATCGAGCCCTCGACCTTCGAGAGCAAGGTCCGCCAAAGCGAGGCGTCGGTCGCCGTCGCCAAAGCCAATGTGGCGCTGCAAGAGGCCGCGGTCGAGAGGGCCGAGGCCAACCTGCACAAGGCCGAGCTTGATCTTCATCGCGCTCAAGAACTTGTCGCCAAGGGAGCCGGCGCGCAGGTCACTCTCGACACGGCCCTCGCTGCTCAGCTCAGCGCCAACGCAGATGTCGACAGCGCCAAGGCGCAGCTCGAAAACGCAAAGGCCAATGTCGCGCTGAACGAGGCGACCCTGGACAGCGCCCGCATCGATCTCGAGCGCACCTATATCCGCGCCCCACTCGACGGCGTCGTCGTCGACCGGACCGTCCAAGTCGGGCAAACCGTGGCGGCGAGCCTCCAGGCACCGAAGCTGTTCACCATCGCCCAGGACCTCAATCATGTGCAGATCCAGGCGCAGGTCGACGAGGCCGATATCGGGCAGATCGTGAGCGACGATCCGGTGACCTTTACCGTCGATGCCTATCCCGACGTGACCTTTCAAGGGAAGGTTTCACAGATCAGGCTCGCGCCGACGTCGCTCAACAATGTCGTGACTTATACGGTCGTGATTGACGCCGAAAATCCGCTGGGACGGCTGCTGCCCGGCATGACCGCGACGGTCTCGATCGTCACCGGCGAGCACAAGGACGTGGTCACGGTGCCGAACGACGTGTTGCGCTACCAGCCGCGCGGACCGGCGCAAGCCGCTCTGGTACGCGATGGGCTTTCGACCGGCATCGTGGCGCTCGGCGAGCGCGGCAGCGGCTTGCTCGCGCGACTCAAGAGCGAGCTTGAGCTCACCCCGGAGGAACTGGAAAAGATCTCGACCGCACTCCAGGCTGAGTTTGCCGCGATCAAGAACGCCGGGCCGCCAGGCACGGGCGCCAATCAAGACGAGGCGCGCGAGCAGGCGCGCATGCGCATCGCCAAAGTACTTCGTACCGCGCTCAGCCCCGAGAAGTACAAGAAATTTGAGGATATGGCGCGGCAACGACCGAGCGGCCCGCGGCGCGTGACGCTATGGGCCTACGAGAACGGCACGCTCGTACCACGCGAGGTGAAGCTCGGGCTTGCCGACGGAAACGCCACCGAGGTCGTGGAGGGCCTGCCTGAAGGCGCTAATGTGGTGCTCCGCGTGCGCGAGGGGGCACCGTGAGTGCGGGCATGCCGCAAATCGTTGCGCACGATCTGGTCAAGACCTATTGCCTCGGCGGCAGCATCATCGGCGCCCTGCAAGGCGTGAACGTCGAGGTCGAACGCGGCGAATATCTTGCCGTGACGGGCGCCTCGGGATCCGGCAAGTCGACCTTCATGAATCTTATCGGCGCGCTCGATACGCCAACGAGCGGTTCGCTCAAGATCGAGGGCCGCGAGCTCGGCGGGCTCGGCTCAGACCAGCTCGCCGCCTATCGCAACGCCAAGATCGGCTTCGTCTTCCAGACCTTCAATTTACTGGCGCGCACGAGCGCGCTCGACAATGTCGCGCTTCCCCTGCTCTATTCGCGGCACGGCCACGCGGGCGCGCGGGAGAAGGCCAAAGCGTGTCTCGCCAAGGTCGGGCTCGCACATCGCGAAGGTCACCAGCCTTCCGAGCTCTCGGGTGGGCAGCAGCAGCGCGTAGCGATTGCGCGCGCGCTGGTCAACGACCCGCACATCCTCCTTGCCGACGAGCCGACCGGCGCGCTCGACAGCCATACCACCGAGGAGATCATCGAGCTGTTCGAGGAGCTGAACGAGAGCGGCATCACCGTCGTCCTCGTCACGCACGAGCCCGACATTGCCAGACGCGCTCATCGCCGAATCACGTTTCGCGACGGCAAGATCGTGGATGATGCCTCGTGAACCCGCTCGCCTCCTTCAGGGTTGCCATCGATGCGCTGAAAATGCATGCGCTGCGGAGCTTCCTCGCCATGCTCGGCGTCATCATCGGCGTCGCTTCGGTGATCGTGATGGTCTCTGTGGCGAGCGGCGCCGGCGAAGCCATCGAGGCGCGCATCAGGGCGCTCGGAACCAACGTGCTCGTGATCTTCCCGGGCTCGTTCACCTCAGGCGGGAGGCGCGCCGGCGAAGGCACGGCGCTGGCTTTATCCGAAAACGATCTGGCGGCCATACGCGCCAGCGTGCCGACCGTCGTCGGCGCCGCCGGGATGGTCAGCGGCTCGGCCCCAATCGTGGTCGGAAACTCTAATTGGACGACCTCCGTGACCGGCGTGAATGCCGACTATCTCGATGTCCGCGATTGGCCGCTCGCCGACGGCCGGAGTTTTACCGAGGCCGAGCTTCGCTCCGGCGCCAAAGTCGTCATCCTCGGGGCTACGACCGCTCGTGAGCTGTTCGGGAATGCGCCTGCGCTTGGCGAGCAGGTGCGCATCAAGAACGTCCCCTTCACCATCATCGGCACGCTCACCGAGAAGGGCCAATCGGGCTTCGGCACCGATCAGGACGACACCGCGCTCGTTCCGCTCTCCACCGCCAGGCGTCGACTATTCGGCGCCGAACAAACCGTGCCGGATAATCTCCGCACCATCATGGTCGAGGTCGCCTCGGCCGAAGCAATGAATGACACGCAGGAGGAGATCGAGAACCTCTTGCGCCAGCGCCGCCATGTGAGACCCGGCACCCCTGATGATTTCCAGGTCCGCAACATGGCGGAGTTCATTCGCGCGCGAAGCGAGACGCAGAGCATCCTCTCAGTGCTGCTCGGCGCGACCGCGGCCATCTCGCTCGTCGTCGGCGGCATCGGCATCATGAACATCATGCTCGTCTCGGTGACCGAGCGTACCAAGGAAATCGGCTTGCGCATGGCGGTTGGAGCGCGGCGCCGCGATATCTTGAGTCAGTTCCTGATCGAAGCGGTGACGCTGTGCGTGACGGGCGGCCTGATCGGTCTGCTGATCGGCGGAAGCGCCGCGATCTCCATGTCGATCTGGGGGAATTGGCCGATCGCGCTCAAGCCCGGACTGGTCGTGATCGCGCTGCTGTCGGCGGGACTGGTCGGGGTATTCTTCGGCTATTATCCGGCGCGGCGCGCCTCGCTGATGAACCCGATCGATGCGCTCCGCTATGAGTGAAAGCTCGCCATTTTTGGGGATAGCATCTGCTCCATTGAGTTGCTTATGGTCTTCGCCTTACCGCGTGGAGCGTTCGCGTCGCGCCGCAGCCGAGGAGCAAGACCGCCATGACCCTGCCAGAGATCGACCCGTTCATCGCGCTCGCCGTCATGGGCGCGACGGCTGCCACAGATGCGGTCTATGTGATGTTCACCAACGCTGTGGTGCGGCGTCACCGCCTGCCGGCGGCGAGTTGGAGCAGCATCTGGTATTTGCTCTCGTCCTTCGCCGTCATCAACTACACCCACCACTGGTTCTACGTGCTGTTCGCCGCGGCAGGCTCGTTCGTCGGCGCGTACGCGTCGATCAGCTTCCTGCATCCGGGCCCGAGCTATCCCACCCAGCCGCCCGGCTCCTCCCCGCTCTAGCGCTCACAATATCCTCATGAGCGACTGGACCCTCGGGGACATCAAAGCGCGCAACATGGAGATCGTGGCGCTCTGCGAACAAGAGAGCTGCCACCATCTCTTCGTCTTCAACCTCGACCAGCTCATCGAAGGCGTGGGTGCCGGATACAAGCTCGCCGACTTCCCGCCCATGGCCTGCCCGGCCTGCGGCGCGGAGCCCCTCGCCATTCGCCTTTCGTTCGCCGACATCCATCCGGATAAGGACGGCTGAACGATCGCCTCGCGCGGCGGCAAAATCTCGCTCAAAAGCGCGTGAGCCGCTGCTTATTCGCGTGCACGAGCCTGCGATAGCGGCGCATGACCTTGTCGATCGAGGCGCCGGTGGCGAGGCTCATAGCCGCATCGGCGAAGGCGATGCTCTTTTCCGCCACCATGAGACGCGCCTCGCGCTCGGCATGGACGCCGCCGCCCGCGAGCTTCATCAGTCGCAAGCCCATCACCTCTTGCGCCTCGGCGCAGAGCAGCGCCGAATCGAA
>DATHCZ010000009.1:0-4174 GCA_035319265.1 Methyloceanibacter sp.
CGAATTTCCGTTCGATCAACGTATCGGAGAGATGGGCCAGGAAGCCGAGATAGACCCGCGTGACGGCGAACGGTGAATCCCCCCAGTGCTCGCGCGCCTGCTTCAGCCAGGCGAGGCCAAGTCCGAAGATATCGGAAAGCCCGTGAGTATAGTTCCAGGCGATGCGGTCGCGCGCCTCTGCTGCACGCATCGCTTCGAGCAGGGTCACGCGCGGTTCTGCGGCGACGTCGTGGGCAGGCGAATCCCCGAGGCCGCCCGGCGCGGCCATGCGGATCGCCCGGTAGGCGTCGCGCGCATCCTCAACCGTGAGCGTATCGAGCACTTCCGAGACGCGCGCCTTGAGATCGCCTTCCTCGCGATCGAGCGCGGCCGAGGCGAGGGGTGCAGCGAGCAGAACGATGCCGAGATTGGTGTTCTGCCCCACGGCATTGCTCGTCGCCTCGATCGCGCCGAGGATGCGCTTGCCCACCGGGAGGCCAGCGCGACCCATCACAGGCGCGGCCGCGGCGGCGCTTCTCTCGAAATCGACGACGCTCATGCGCCTATCGTCGGCGAAGCGATGCACGTTGCCGGGCTTCAGCGCATCGAGCTCGGCAAGGCAAGAGTCATGGAAGGCTTCGGCGATCGCACTAAGCTTTGTGCGCCTGGTCAAGCGCCCTCTTGGCCCTTACGGCGTGACGGTGGTAGGGCAGCGTCGAGAAAGGCCCCGACGAGGTGATCGGCGATGTTGATGTGCGTCACGGCTTGCAGTCCGTTCCACGCCGGCATCGAGTTCACCTCGAGCACCAGGAAATTTCCATCGCGCGCCTGGATGATATCGACCCCGGCATAGTCGGCGCCGACGCAAGAGGCCGCGCGCACCGCGAGATCGATCAGCTCCTGGCTCGCAATCGCCGCCTTGGCGCGCGCGCCCTGCTTGATATTGGTGATCCAGCTTGCGCCGTGCCTGATCATCGAGGCGACCACCTCTCCTTGGCACACGAAGATCCGCCAGTCCTGGTGATGGGCCTTCGCCGGCGGAACGAACTCCTGAAGATAATAGACCCCATTGACCTCTTCTGGCGGGGCAAGATCGGAGATCGAAGAGATCAGCCGCAATCCCTTGCCTTGGGCTCCGAACAACGGCTTCTGCACGAGCTTGTTGCCTTGGCCAAGCACGCGTGCGGCGATTGATGCGGCCTCGAAGGGATCGACGCAAGTGAAGGTCGGCGGAGTCGGCAGACCCTCGCGCTCGAGAAAGAAGGTCGTGGTCGACTTGTCGACGCAGCGCTCGATGGCCCGCGCGTCGTTCCACACCGTAACGCCAAGCTCGCGGAGGGCATGCAGCACGCCCAAATAAAGCGTGACCTCCTCGAAAGTTCCGCCCGGCACGAAACGGACGAAGGCGCCTTCGGGAAGGCCATCGCCGAGTCCGGGAATGGCGAGCCCCGTCGCGGTCTTGGTCGAGAAGCCGCAAGTATTGAGCGGGACGGCGTGGGGGCTAATTCCGCGCTTCTTGAAGGCCTTGCGCAGGCTCTTCCCATGCCAATCCCGCCCGTCGCCGAACAGGACGATGCTCGTGTCGGGGCTCGCCGCCGTCATGCGGGTCAGGAGAAGGAGCGCGAGAGCACGGCCTCGTCGATGCGGCCGGCCTCGAAGCTCTTGCCCGACTTGAGCGCCGTCACCGTCACCATGGCGGGGCTGAACAACATGCGGTCGATGGCGTAAAAGTCGCCCTTTACCGCACTGAAGATTTCGGCGAAGGGCCTGCCATAGTCCTTGGACTTGAGGCTCGGCAATGCATCGGCGAGCGCCTTCGCCTCCTTCTCGTCGCCCGAGACGAAAAGCTGCACGCGGCCGCCATAGATGATGGCATCGTTGGTGCGGCCCATGGCCTCGACGAAAGAGGGCGCCGGCGGCGGCAGTGGCGCGGTGGCGATGCCGTCGATGATGTGGTCGAGCGGGAAGTGCAGCTCGTGCGACTTATGCAGGGCGACCTCGAGGCAGCGCGCGGCAATCTGCACCGTGCCGGCCAGACTCGAAGTGGGCGCATAGATGAAGGTGAGCCGCTCAGGCGGAAGCTTGCAGGCCTTGGCCACCTCCTTGACGAGAGCGGGCGGAGGCGCGCGATCGGCTTCGATGACGAGTGTTGCGGTCGCCGCCTCGTCGCGATAGCCGAGCTCTTCGAACAGCTTCTCCGAGGAGCCTATCGCGCGCGCGGGACCGGAGCCTAACACGTTGTATTTCTTGCCATTATCATCGACCGAGAGGCTCCATCCCGCATATTGCGAGCCGAGGCAGGCGATCACTGGCTGGCTCGTATGCACCGTCACGACGAAGGGCCATGCGCTGTCGGCGTCGGTCGTCTCGAGCGACACGCGGCCAAGTCCGCCCAAACAAACCTCGGCCATGCGGCGTCCAGCCTCGAGGCCACCGACGGCGCGCACGCCGCAATCGATGCGGCATTCGCCAAGCGTCCCCTTCGTCACCTCAACGCGAAGCGCCTGAGCGTCCTCGATGATGGATTTGACGACCGCCTCGACCTTGGTGTTGACGCTCGGCAGTTCTCCTCGAGAGATCGCGCTCCCTTCCGCCTTTTTGTCCATTTTGTTCACGGTTATCCCCCCTGTGTTTACTCTCGACACATGCCAGGACTTCTCTTGTTCGCGCCTCTACAAGGCTCTTAGCGCGGGCTTTGGTAGCCGCGCGGGCCCACACAGTGCATATCGGACGATTTTTGTCGATAATTTCCCCCGGATTAGGCTTATCGGCTGCCCAATTTGCCCACCTCATGGTGAAAGGTACGGAAACCGGCTTGCGGGCAAAAACGATGGCGGAGGCCATCGCTCCGTTGAGATTCAACTCTCCCAGCGGAAGCTTGCCCTGCATCATCGCGTCGAGATGAAGGCCGAGGAGGGGCTTTGCTGCGCTGTCGAAAATATCGAGGGTGGCGCCTGGACGGGGATTGATCTCGAGCAGCATCGCGCTTTGCCCATGCACCATGAAGTCGGCCGAGGCGAGACCCTTGATCGAGAATGCAGACGTTATGCTCTCGACCGCCGCCACCATGGCTTCCTTTGCTGCTACGGCGAGCCGGGCAGGGCGAACTGCCCCGCCATAGCGCCAGGGACTTCGCTTGGATGGCGCGCTCCATTGCTCGCTGAAGCCGAGCACGCGCGCCTTTTCGCCGTTGGCGACGAACAGCGCTGAAACGGCGCGGCCGTCCACGCGCTCCTGGTAATAGACGCTGCCCGTGGCCGGCGCCGTGGCGCATACCCCGATATGGCTTCCTCCCGCGCCGCCTTTGCGCTTCACGAGCCACACGCATCCTTCGACTCTTGCAACAGGTCTGCTGATTGTCAGGGGATGGGCGACGCCGAGGCGATCGAGTTCGCCGAAGAAGCTCTCGGGATCCTTGAGACGTGCGACCACGCCTTCCTCGTTGCCGAGGAGGGCCCAGCTCTTGGCGATGCGCGTGATAAGCTTCGGGCGATCCTCGAAGCCCGAGCCATAGATGAGACCGAGGACAGGTGAGGGACTTTCGGCGGCGAGGGATTCGAGCGCACGCGAGAGGCTTGCCCATTGAAAGCCCTGCGCGAGCGGGCCCGAGAGCTTGCGGCAGGCGTGAGCGGCCTGTTGCGTATCGACGTCGGCAAAGAAATCCGCGACCAGCGGGATGAAGCCGGCGCGGCGCGCTGATTGCGCGATCGCGCGGCCCGAGATCGCCGCGATCAGGAGTGACGACGGATCAGCCAACGAGCTTCTGTGCAAGGGCGTAAGCGTCTCTAAAATCGAGATAAATCGGCTTCTCGGCCTCGATCATCATTTTGAACAGGCCGAACTCGGTCTTGTACTTGATGTTGCCGACGGCGAGCGCTCCAATACCGACCGCGTTGGTTCCTTGGATCGGCTTGCCGTTGTCGTTGACGCCGACGCCTTCGATGCCGGACGGCGGCACGGCGTTCACATCGGCCGCCACCTTGAGGTTCTTCGCTTCCCTAAGTTGGTCGGTGGTGAGCAGCCGCCGCCCAGCAGGGCCTGCGGCGAAGATAATATCGGCCTCGCGCGCGAGCGCCGTCTTCTGCTCCTCGGTCGAGCCGTCGGCGTAATCGAGCGCCTCGTCGAAGCGCGCATTGGCTTCGAGCGCGAGCTTCTTGACGCGCTCTGGCCCGTCATAGCCGACGAGAGTGGCCTT
>DATHCZ010000010.1:0-7145 GCA_035319265.1 Methyloceanibacter sp.
CTTGCGCTGTCGCTCGACAGCCGCGACGTGATCCTGAACCCCTACCCCCTGACGGGACCCGCTGGCCTCGCACTCGCGCTCGCGTCTTGGCTCATCAGCGGGTGCGTGCTCGCGCAGCACCAGCCGTTAGACTACGCGGTCTTCGTGCAACAAATGTTCGCCACGGGTGCGACCGTTACCGCGCTCCCCTCTCCCGTCCTCGAGGAGCTCGCCAAGGATCGGGTGCTTGAAGAGCGGAGATGCCTGCTGAGGCATCTCGGCGCGGTGCGGACGGCCTTCGAGCGCGCCTTGCCGCTATCGCTCGGGACCCCGTCACTGCTGTTCGATCTTTATCCGCTCGGCGATCTTGCGAGTATCGTGCTTTCCCATGAGGCGGGCTCGGTTTCCTCGTCCCTTCCGCTCGGGCCGATCAAGGTCGGCGACGATGGCGATGGCGCCATATTCGTGGAGACGCGGCTCCGCAGGGAGACCGTGGATGCTCGCGTGGGAGATCTCTTGCTGCGCGGCCCGGTCGTGCCCCAAGGGGCCCGTAGAGGCGAGCTCCTGCCGGATGGCGACGGCTTCGTGGCCACGGGACTTCGCGCCGAGATCGATGACGATGGCGTCGCTCCCGGCCTGCGTTTCATTCGAGATGACGAGCTCCTTCATCATGGCGGCTTCGCCATTGCCGCGTGCGAGCTCGACGGGCTCTATCAGGGCTTTCCGGGATTTCTCGATGCGGCGTGCTTCGTGCTGCCCGATCCGCTGCTCGGCGACCGCGTCTTCGCCGCGGTGGCGCCGAAGCCCGGCGAGCCCATCTCGCTCGACGCGCTCATCGCGTTTCTCCAGGATCGCCACGTCGCGCCCTACAAATTCCCGGACAAGCTACTCGTGGTGCGGCAGGTCCCGCGCGATGCACAGGGGCGCATCCTCCGCAAGGAGATTTTGCAGCAGGTGTGACCCGGTTCAAGCGGCGCGCTTCACCGCAGCGGCGATCTTGACGAGGTGCTTCAAAAGCTCGCGCGCGCCGGCAAGGCGCTCCTCTGGCGTTTGCCAATTGCCGTAATAGATGAGCCGATGGTCGGGCTGGAGCTTCACCCTCTTGCCTTCCTCGCGGATGAAGGCGATCAGACCTTCGGGATTGGCAAAATTCTTGTTGCGGAAGGCGATCACCGCGCCCTTCGGCCCCGCGTCGATCTGCTCGATGCCGGCCTGGCGGCACAGCCCCTTGATCTCGACGACATCCAACAGATGCCTCACCTCTTGCGGAAGAGGACCGAAGCGGTCGATCAACTCGGTGGCGAAGGCCTCGATCGCCTCGTGGCTCTCGACGCCTGACAGCCTGCGGTAGAGCCCGAGCCGCACTTGCAGGTCCGGCACATACTCTTCGGGGATGAGGACCGAGGTGCCGAGATTGATGCGCGGGCTCCATTGATCCTCGATGACGCCGCCCTCGCCGCCCCGGATCGCGGCGACAGCCTCCTCTAGCATCGACTGGTAAAGCTCATAGCCGACTTCCCTGATGTGACCTGACTGCTCCTCGCCGAGCAGATTGCCCGCGCCCCTGATATCGAGGTCATGGCTCGCGAGCACGAAGCCCGCCCCCAGCGTATCGAGCGACTGAAGCACCTTGAGGCGCTTCTCGGCGGCCGGCGTCAGCCGCGCATCGGCGGGAATGGTGAAATAGGCATAAGCCCTGATCTTGGAGCGCCCCACCCTGCCTCTCAACTGATAGAGCTGGGCCAGTCCGAACATGTCGGAGCGGTGCACGATCAGCGTGTTGGCAGAGGGAATGTCGAGACCCGACTCGACGATCGAGGTCGAGAGCAGCACGTCGTATTGGCGGTCATAGAAGGCGTTCATCACCTGATCGAGCTCGCGGCTTCCCATCTGGCCGTGGGCGCGGGCAACCTTCAGCTCGGGCGCATGCTCGGCGAGGAAGGCCGCCGCACCGTCAAGGTCGGAAATGCGCGGTACGACATAGAAGGTCTGGCCGCCGCGAAAGCGCTCGCGCAGCAGAGCTTCACGCAAGATCACGGGATCGAACGGCATTACATAGGTTCGCACCGCGAGCCGATCGACCGGCGGCGTCGAGATCAGCGACATCTCGCGTACGCCGGAAAGCGCGAGCTGGAGCGTGCGCGGGATCGGCGTGGCAGTGAGCGTTAGCACATGCACGTCCTCGCGAAGCTGCTTCAGCCGCTCTTTGTGCTGCACGCCGAAATGCTGCTCCTCGTCGACGATTAAGAGACCGAGATCGGCGAACTCGATGCCCTTGCCGAGCAGAGCATGGGTGCCGATGACGATGTCGATGTCGCCTGACTTGATGCCCGCCTTCACCTCGGCACGCTCTTTGGGGCTCACCAACCGCGAGGCTTGGGCGATCTTCACGGGGAAGCCGCGGAAGCGCTCGGTGAAGGTGTAGTAATGCTGACGCGCGAGCAGAGTGGTCGGCACGACGACGGCGACCTGTTTGCCGGCCAGCACGGCGATCAGGCTTGCTCTGAGCGCGACCTCGGTCTTGCCGAAGCCGACGTCGCCGCAGATGAGACGGTCCATGGGACGGCCGCTGGCGAGGTCGTCGAGAACCGCGCCGATCGAGGTCTGCTGGTCCTCGGTCTCCTCATAAGGGAATCTCGCCGAGAACTCATCATAGACGCCGTCAGGCGGGTTCAGCACCGGCGCTTGGCGAAGCTCGCGCAGCGCCGCGACCTTGATCAGCTTTTCGGCCATGTCGCGGATGCGCTGCTTGAGCCGCGCCTTCCGCGATTGCCAGCCAACGCCGCCGAGCCGGTCGAGCTGCACGCCCGATTCGTCGGAGCCATAACGGCTTAAGAGTTCGATATTCTCGACGGGCAGATAGAGCTTGTCGCCGCCCGCGTAATGCACCTCGAGGCAATCGTGCGGCTCGCCCGCCGCCTCGATGGTCGCGAGTCCGGCGAAGCGGCCGATGCCGTGGTCGGCATGGACCACGAGGTCGCCGACCGAGAGGCTCGAGACTTCGGTGAGCACGTCGCTGCCGCGCTTGGCGCGCGACTTGCGCACCAGGCGATCGCCGAGGATGTCCTGCTCGCCGATCACGGCAAGACCGGGCGCTTCGAAACCCGTCTCGAGCGGCAAGACCGCAACGGCCGTGGCCGACGCAGGCAGCGCGAGCGCCTCGGCGAAGCTTGTCACGCTCTTGGTCTCGCCGCCGCCATGCTCGGCTAGAAGGGCGGCAAGCCGTTCGCGCGCGCCATTGCTCCAACAGGCAATGAGCACGCGCTTGCCCTCGCCGTGCAGACGCTTGGCGTGGGCCACGACGGCGTCGAACACGTTCAAGCCTTCGGTCTGGCGCTCGGCCGCGAACGAGCGCCCTTGCCTCCCGCCGAAAGACACGATGTTGCCGCCCGCCTGCTCGGGGTGCTCGAAGGGATCGAGCGTGATCACTCGGCGTCTCGCGAGCTCGGTCCGCCATTCGGCTTCGCCGAGGAACAGGCTCTCAGACGGAACGGGATGATACGGCGGCGCGCCGAAGGCCTTACGCTCGAGCGCCTGTGCGCGCGCATCGTAGTGGTCGGCGATCTGCTCGAGCCGTTTCGCTCGCGCGTCGTCGGTGAGAGGATCGAGGCCGACGACGGCGCCCGGCAGATAATCGAACAGAGTCTCGAGCCGATCGTGGAACAGCGGCAGCCAATGCTCCATGCCCTGATGTTGGCGCCCGGCGGAAATCGACTCGTAGAGCGGGTCCTCGCTCGTGACGGGTCCAAACAGCTCGACATAGCGCTGGCGGAAGGCGCGGCGGACCTCGGGCGTCAGCGTCACTTCGCTCATGGGTAGAAGCTGGACGCGGTCACGCCGCGCCTTGGTGCGCTGCGTCTCGGGCTCGAACGATCTGATCGATTCGAGCGTGTTGCCGAAGAAGTCGAGACGGACCGGTTCGCCGCCCGGAGGAAAGAGATCGAGGATGCCGCCGCGCACCGCGTATTGACCCGGATCGACCACCGTGCCTGAGCGCGCATAGCCGGAGGCCTCGAGCCGCTCGATCAGCGTCTGCATGCTGGTGACGTTGCCGGCATGGAGGCTCACGCTCGATCCCGCGATGAACTCGCGCGGCGGCACGCGCTGGAGCGCGGCATTGATCGTGGTCAGGACGACGAGCGGCTTCGTTGCATCCGCCGCGCGATCGATCAGAGCGGCAAGGGTGGCGATGCGCTCGGCAATGGTCTCGGCATTGGGCGCCACGCGATCGTAAGGAACACCGTCCCAGGCGGGGAAGCTCAGCACCTCGATGTCGGGCGCGAAGAACGGGATCGCCCCTTCGAGTGTCGCAAGGCGGTTCGCGTCGCGCGCCACATGCAGGACGGCGCGTCCGTCGCGGGCATGCCGCGCAAGCTCGCCGAGGACGAGCGCGTCGAGCCCCTCCGGGACCCCGCTGGCAATCGATGGACTCCGTTTGAGCAGACGCTCGACCGGCAAAGATGGAAGCTTAGGGGTGGACATTTGCAACAATGGGGGTCGGGATTAGCAGGTCCGGTCGAGGCCGTGAAAACGCCTCACAAGCAGCAGGAGTTCGTCGAGGTCGGGATCGCCCAAGGAATGACCTTCCAGAACGGAGCTCTCGATCTCGGGGTCTGGGATGTCGATCAAGCGCTCGAAGATGCTGATATCGTTGGCGTTCATTCCATCAAGCGCGGCTTCGGCATAGCGACCGAGCAGAAAGTCCATCTCCTTCGAGCCCCGATGGGTGGCCCGCCATAGCGCCCGACGCCGGCGCATTCCAACATCACTGCCGGACATAGCGATTATTCCAGAGGTCGGATGCCTCGGTTAGAGCGAGTGGGCCTTATGCTGTCAAGGCCGCGGGGCTCTGCGACCGATTCGGCACGGCCGCTTTCACACCCTACTCCCGCGCCGGACCGCAACAAAGGAAGTGCATCAGCTATAGATCGGCCATGCGCCCTTCCCTTCTAGCTCCCCTGTTCGCCACCGTGCGCTCGCTCAAAGGCGTGGGGCCAAAGGTCGAGGCGTTGCTGAACAAGCTGCTCGCTCCGCGCCAGGCCGGCGCGCATGCCCGCGTCATCGATCTCCTTTGGCATCTGCCGGTCGCGGTGATCGATCGCGCGGTTACGGCGCGTATTTCCGACGTGAAGATCGGCGAGCTCGCCACGCTCGAGGTGACGGTGCGCGAGCACCGACCGGGCGGTGGACGGCGCGGCGGGCGCGCACCCTACAAGGTCCTCGTCGAGGATGCGTCGGGCGCGGCCTTCGAGCTCGTCTATTTCAATGCCGATGCGGCCTATCTCAAGCGCCTGTTGCCGGTGGGCGCCGAGCGTCTCGTCTCGGGCAGGCTCGAATCCTATGACGGCTGGCTGCAGATGCCTCACCCGGACCATGTGGTGGCGATGGAGGCGGCGGAGGAGAGCGTGACGAGTTCCCTGCCCGTGCATGAGCCGCTTTATCCTTTGACCGCAGGCCTCTCCAATTCGGTGCTGCGCAAGGCGATTGGCGCCGCGCTTACGCGTCTCCCATTGCTGCCTGAATGGATGGACGAACCATTTCGTCGGCGAAACGACTGGCCATCTTTCGGCGATGCGCTTCATGATTTGCATGCTCCGGAGCGCGAAACCGATCTCGCGCCAACGGCTCCCCCACGGATGCGCCTCGCCTACGATGAGCTGCTCGCCAATCAGCTCGCGCTCGCCGTCATCCGCCAGCGCATGAAGAAGCGGGTCGGCCGGCGGCTTGCGGCCACGGGAAGATTGCGCAAAGCGATTATCGCTGCTCTTCCCTTCACACTCACAAACGCGCAAACACGAGCGCTCGGGGAGATCGACGCCGATCTCGCCAGCCCTCACCGCATGCTCCGCCTGCTGCAGGGCGATGTCGGCAGCGGCAAGACGGTGGCGGCACTGCTTGCTCTTGCCGGTGCGGTCGAAGCCGGCGCGCAAGGCGCGCTGATGGCGCCGACCGAGCTTCTCGCGCGCCAGCATTTGAAGACGATCAGCGCGCTCGCGGCACCCGCGGGCTTGCGCATCGCGCTGCTTACGGGACGCGAGCGTGGGCGTGAGCGCGAGGCCATTCTTACCGAACTGGAGGTAGGCCGCATCGATATCCTGATCGGCACGCACGCGCTGTTCCAGGATCCGATCCAATTCCGCGATCTTGGCCTCGTGGTGATCGACGAGCAGCATCGTTTCGGCGTGCACCAACGTCTCGCTTTGCAAAGTAAGGGAAGCGGCAGCGGTGCCGAACTGCTCGTCATGACGGCGACGCCCATCCCGCGCACGCTCTTGCTTACGAGCTATGGCGACATGGACGTCTCGCGCCTCGACGAGAAGCCGCCAGGGCGCAAGCCTATTGCCACGGCCAACGTGCCGCTCGAACGGCTGGAGGAGGTGATCGCCAGGATCGGGCGCGCTATTGCCTCGGGGACTCAGGTTTATTGGGTCTGCCCTCTGGTCGAGGAGTCGGAGCTGCTCGACCTCGCGGCGGCAGAGGAGCGCCACGCCGAGCTGGCCAAGCGTTTCGGCGACCGCGTCGGCCTGGTGCACGGCAAGCTCGCCGGAAAGGAAAAGGACCGGGTGATGGCGGAATTCGCCTCGGGCGCGCTCTCGATCCTCGTTTCCACCACCGTCATCGAGGTCGGCGTCGACGTGCCCAACGCCTCGATCATGGTCATCGAGCACGCCGAGCGCTTCGGGCTGGCGCAGCTTCACCAGCTGAGAGGCCGCGTCGGACGCGGCGCGAAAGAGTCATCCTGCATCCTGCTCTACCGCCAGCCTTTGTCGGAGACGACGCGCGAGCGGTTGAGCGTGATGCGGCGAACGGAGGACGGCTTCGTCATCGCCGAGGAGGATTTGCGTCTGCGCGGGGGCGGAGAGGTGCTCGGCACGCGGCAGAGCGGGCTTCCGCTCTTCCGCATCGCGCGCCTTCCCGAGCATGAGTCTCTGCTGCAAGCCGCGCGCGACGAGGCGCGTCTCATCCTCACCCGCGATCCCGAGCTCGCTGGCGAGAATGCCGCGAGCCTGCGGCTCCTGCTCTATCTCTTCGACCGCGACGACGCGGTCAGGCTGATGCGTGCGGGGTGACTAGACGACCGGCTCTTCCTCGGGCACGGGCTTGCCGGCCTTGGCGCGCGCGAGCTTGCGCAACTCTTCCTGCTGCTGGTCGGGCCCGACCAGACC
>DATHCZ010000011.1:0-9453 GCA_035319265.1 Methyloceanibacter sp.
GCGGGCTATGTCGACTACGCGAACCGCGTCCGCTACCGCCTCGTGCCCTATCTGTGGTGATGCCGTCCGGATGCGCGCTTTTCTGTCGCGCCTTGCCCGCCGATCAAGCGCGCCTTCATCTTTCGGCCTTAACTTTCGCCGAATGACCGTTCGCCACGGCGCTTGCGCGCTGAGATACTGTCCGGAGGGGACGGGTCGAAAAATTATGTCGAATGTAAAAAGGGCGGCGCTGACCTATTGTCTGCTCGCGGCTTTGCTTCAGGGCTGTAGCCACACCGAGCCGGTAGCGCGCGACTTCACCCAGGTCAACCAACGGCCGGAGAAGGCCGCTGAGACTGGCAATACGTTGGCAGCGGCCGAGGCCGCCTGCAAATCGGAGACCGAGACCAAGGGCATTGCCTCCATCACCGCCATTTTTTCCCGCTTCCGCAAGGGTTCGGCCGACGAAGACTATATCGACTGCATGAAGCGCCGCGGCTTCGAGGTACAGCAATAGGTGACGACACCCTCGTTCAGATTCTCTACAAAAGGCCGCAATCGCGGTGTAGTTTCGCCTTCGTTATCCCCGTCCAGGCGGTTGATTGGGTGAGGCCAGCCCGCCGGGGCGGTTGCGCGCGCGAGAGGTCGGGGCAGAGTGCGGGACATTTTCCAAGGCAGTCGCAGGACCAAGCTGATCGATTGGCTCAAGATCGATTCCTGGATCGATTCAGGCCTCTATAGCTCCTGGATAGGATTCCGTGACTGGTGGAGCGCTTACTCCTCCTTCTTCGGAAAGTTCGAGGTCAAGGGCTTTGTCCGCGCTCTCAACGAGCTCGCCTGCGAGGCGCTCACGCTCAGCGTTGGCGGTCTCCTCGTGGTCACGGCCTTCGCCCTTCCGGCCTTCGAGGTTGCCCAAGGCAAGATCAACCTGTCCGACGAATACAGCGTCACCTTCCTCGACCGTTACGGCAACGAGATCGGCAAGCGTGGCCTGTTGCGCGACGATTCGGTGCCGCTCGAGGAGATTCCCGACTTTATGATCAAGGCGACGCTCGCGACCGAGGACCGGCGCTTCTTCGAGCATTTCGGCGTCGACGTCATGGGCACCTTCCGCGCGCTCGCCGCCAATGCGCAGCACGACACGGTGGTTCAGGGCGGTAGCTCGCTGACCCAGCAGCTCGCCAAGAACATGTTCCTCTCCCCCGAGCGCTCCTTGAGCCGCAAGATCAAGGAAGCGTTCATCGCTATCTATCTTGAGAACCACTACACCAAGCCCGAGATTCTCAAGCTCTATTTCGACCGCGCCTATCTCGGCGGTGGCTCCTATGGGGTCGAGGCGGCGGCTCAATATTATTTCGGCAAGTCGATCCGCGAGGTGAACCTCGCCGAGGCGGCCATGCTCGCCGGCATGTTCAAGGCGCCCACGCGCTACGCCCCTCACGTCAATCTCGCGGCTTCTCGCGCACGCGCCAACGAGGTGCTGAGCAACATGGTCGAGGCCGGCTATATGAGCGAAGGCCAGGTCTATGGTGCCCGCATGAATCCCGCAAAGATCGTCGAGCGCACCGACACCAACACACCCGACTACTTCCTCGATTGGGCCTTCGAGGAGGTGCAACGGCTGATGAAGGGCCAGGAGGACCACATCCTCGTCGCCCGCACCACCGTCGATACGGGCTTGCAGAAGATGGCTGAGGACGCGCTCGAGACCACGATCGCGACCTCAGGCAAAGCGCGCCATTTCGAGCAAGGAGCGATGGTGGTTATGGAGCTCGACGGTGCGGTGCGCGCGCTGGTCGGCGGCAAGGATTACGGCGACAGCCAGTTCAACCGAGCAACGCACGCCTACCGGCAGCCCGGGTCGTCATTCAAGCCTTACGTCTACATCACCGCCTTCGAGACCGGAAAGTACACGCCAAATACCGTCGTGAGCGGCGGAGGTGCGGCTTGCGGGCATTGGGCACCGCACAACTTTGCGGCCGGCGAGAGCAACACCATGGCGCTCCACGATGCGCTTGCCCATTCAATCAATACCATCGCGGTCAAGGTCTCCCTCGACGTCGGCCGCGAGAAGGTGCTCGAGACCATGAAAAAGCTCGGCATCACGCGGCTGAAGAAGACCTGCTCGCTTGCGCTCGGCGACCAAGGGCTGACGCCGCTCGAGCATACCACCAATTATGCGGTGTTCGCTTCCGGGGGCCTCGAGGTCCATTCCTACGCCATCGAGGAGATCAAGGGCCTTGCAAGCGGCGAGGTGATTTACAATCACGATCGCGACACGCCGCCACGCAAACAACTCTTCTCGCGCAAGTCGGTCGAGATGTTGAACACTATGATGCAGCAGGTGGTGCAGGCGGGCACTGCACGCGCGGCCAATCTCGACTTTACCTACGCCATAGGCAAGACGGGCACGAGCTCGAACTTCCGCGATGCGTGGTTCATGGGCATCACTGGCCAATATGTGGCTGGCGTCTGGCTCGGTAATGATGACTTCACTCCGATGGCGCGCGTGACGGGAGGCAGTTTCCCGGCTCAGACATGGCACAATTTCATGGTCGCCGCGCACGATACCGACAACATCGCGCAAATCCCCGGCATCGCCGTCCATCCGGTACAGGTGGCCGAGCAGGCACGGCTTGCCGCCGCCGCGGCGCAGAATGCTGCCGCCAATCCGGAAGCCCCGCCCGCGCCCGCGACCGAGAACGTCAAGGACATGTCGCTGGCGACGAAGCAGGTCCTCGACAAGATCGCGGCTCTGCTCAAGGACGCTCGCCGTCTCGCGCCGAGCGATCAGAAGGCCGACCACGCGGAAGCAGCTCCGTCACCCGCGCCGCTCGCAAACCCCAACCTCGCCGCTGGGGCCGCCAACGCCGACGGACCGCCGCACCAGGCCACCGCCAGCGGCGGCGATCCGCAGACCTCCCCGCAAGGCCCGCTTTCCACCGTCAGTGATAGCGGTGCGCCGGCCCCGCATTAGCCAGCGCATCGCAAGCGAAAGACGACCGCTTGACCAGCGTCCTGCCAGATCAGCCGTTTGGCCTCGCCGCCCCCCGCCCCAAACCATGGGTCGAAGAGGGCAGCCATTCGATGCGCTCGCTGGCCTATTTCATCGGCACATTTGCCGTTGCCCTCATGCTCGGCATCGGTTCGGCCTGGTACATGATCGAGCAAGGCTCGCCGCTGACGACGACGAAGGTCGGCCCCTGGGCGAGCTGGAACGCGCTGGGCAATCCCACGGCGGATCCCTACACCAAGGCGCATCTCGCAAGGAGCGGCAGGCTTCCCTTGACCTCGACCGTGGCTCGCTATTTCGTGGCGCGCGCCGACAGCGCCGGACACGGCCTCACCTCGGCCTGCGAGTATCTGATCGCTGGTTCGCCAATCAATGCGAGGTGGTGGTCGGTCGCCCTTTATGACGACAATGGCAGCCTGATCGAGAACCCCTCGCAACGCTACTCGTTCAACAGCGAGGAAATGCTCAGCCACGCCGATGGCACGTACCGCATTCACGTGGCGCGCGCCGCGCGCCCGGAAAATTGGCTCCCGAGCGGAGACGATACCGACCGGAATCTGGTGTTGATGTTGCGTATCTACTCCCCGCGTGACACCGATTCGCTTGGTGTCGGTCTCGTGCCCGACGAACGTCTGCCGACGATCGAGCGTCTATCATGCGAATAAAGATCCCAGGCCTTTATATCGTCCTCTGTCTGGTACTTGCCGGCCTGATCCATGTCGTCGCCGTGCTTACCCTGCCCGCGCTTGCGCCAAAAAACGCGCAAGCGAGACTGGCGGCTCTCGGCCCCGCCAACACGATGATCGAGCTGCCGGCCGCGGCACCCGGGAGACAGGCGATGCCGATGATGGCGCCGGACGTGCGCTATGCTTTTTGCCGCTTCGATCTCACCGATGGTCCGATACGGCTGAGGGCGACGATCGCCGATGATCTCTGGTTGATCGGACTCTACACGGCGGAGGGCGACAATTTTTATGCCGTCGCCGGCGCCGATCTGAAGAAGCGCGACGTGCAGTTTGTCATCGTTGCCCCTGACCAGACAGTCGAGGAGGCAGGCGTCGATTCTCCCGAAACCTCCGAGGAGATTCTCGTGGTGAATTCTCCGGTCACCGAAGGAATTGCCATGATCCGGGCGCCGCTAAAAGGTCCGAGCCGCGCGGCGCGCGCCGATGAGGCCCTAAAGACTACGTCTTGCGGTCCCTATACGAAGGCAGGCTAAAGGAAGAAGCCTATTTCTTGCGGCCGCGTTGGGCGCGTCTTCGCGACGAAGCTCCTGTTTGCCTCGGTTTATCGCTCGACACCCGACGGTCGATCCGTACTCCGGGGAAGATGATGATCTGACCGAGAGAGCCCTCGACAGGCTTGGCGATTCGGGCTGCGGCTTCTTCGCCGCGGCGGAATTCCAGGATGGTTCCCATTCTCGGTCTCCCCGGCTAGCTCGCGCTCACCACGCGCGTAAGAGAGCATGCCGCCCTCTCACCTCACCATTAAGACGCGGGTAGGGTTAACGAACTCCTAACCGCATGCATTCCGAATAAATGATTGGATCATTCCTCGATCGCATCATCCCCGAGAAAATGTCGTCCGCGTTTGTCCTCTATCTCGATGATCCAGAGATCGGAATCAAACCGACTCTGCCGTGCAAGATAGGCTGAAGCCTCGGCGCCGCTCACGAGCTTAGGCTGCGTGCAGTTCACCCAACGCCTTTCGGTCTCGCTGCCCTCGACCCCTGCTGGTGCTGGTCCGTACAGCGCGACGGTACCGTCGAGACGATCAACGCAAATAAAGATAGCGCCAGCCGCTTCGTCTCCTCGACGCGCCACAACGACGGGCACGCCCGCCGCTTGGCACCGGCGCAAATAGGCCCTCACCCAGATCTCGCTCTTGACGCGCATGCCGCAAATATAGGTCTTTGCTCAAGGCGTTGCTGCCGTCTTGGTAAGGTCGCGTCCCGAAACGCGCTGCAACTCGTGCAACAGCTCGCGAGTGATGCGCCCGGTCTCGCGCATCTTGCGGTCGTGCTGAAACGCGGTGATCGCGTGGGTGGTCGAGGCGCCCATGGCCCCGTCGACCGGCCCCGGTGCGTAGCCGAGATCGGCGAGAACCTGCTGCACCGCCTTCACCGAAGAGTCGGCGGCATCGGATTTGGTTTTGGCCGGCGTCGCAGCGTCCCCGTCCGGCGCCACCGAGCCGGTGGTGGCGGAAGCCGGTTTGGCGCTGTCGCCCAGCAAGATGTGGCGCAGCAAATCGTCGGAGGCTTGCCCGGTAACGGGGAGCCCCTCGTGCCCTTGATAGACCGAGATCGCGGCCCGTGTCTTGTCGTTGAGCTTGCCGTCGGCGGGGCCGACGTCATAGCCCCGAGTGGAGAGCTCGCGCTGGACGGCCTTGATGAGAAGCTCTGGCGTGCCGTCCCCGGCGACAGGCGGAGGCGACGGAAGATCGGTACTGACAGGAGGAAGCTTTGCCGCCTCGACGGCTGCGACCGGAGCAGCCGGCCCGGCGGAGACCGATCGAGACAGCGATGTACTGGCGATGACCTTCAGCGGCTGAGACGATGAGATTGCCGCCGGGCCGTGCTGGTCCTGCAAGTAAAGCGCGTTATAGATGATGGTCCCGGTCAAGGCGACGAACGCCAGAAACACAAGACGCGCAATCACGACACCCATCGATCACGGTAAGGTCAGGGTTCCCAAGGGCCGGAAGGCGAAAAAGTCGCCCCCGTTAGCGGCCATCTTGGCGTCCGAAGCTAAAGAGAAGCTAAACGCGGGCGAGGCCCCAACGCCGGCGCCGGCGCAGGTCACGCGGCGGAGACCTTGGGCATCGGGGCTTCGACCGATTCGCTTGCACTGTCGATCGGCAGGAGGATCGATGCGGTCGTCCCGCTTCCAAGCGTGCTGGTGAGCTCGAGCTTGCCACCGTGAAGCTTGGCGAGTCCCTTCACCACCGATAGCCCAAGACCCGCGCCGTCATAGCTCCGGTCATATGAATTGTTGGCCTGCACGAAAGGCTTGCCGAGTTTGGGCAGGTCGGCTTCGGCAATGCCGATACCGTTGTCGGCGACCGAAAGTTCCACGTCGCGGTCCGCTACCTTGGCCGAGACTCTGATCCACCCCCCGGGATCTGTGAACTTGATGGCGTTGGAGATCACATTGAGCAGCATCTGCTTGCAAGCGCGCTTGTCGGCGGGAAGCTCGGGTATACCCGGCTCGATATCGACGATAAGGGATAACGATCGCTGCTCTGCCGTGTGGCGCATGATATCGCAGCAGGACTTCACCAGCGGGCCGACGTCGAACGGCTCCTTCACGATCTTGAATTTGCCCGCCTCGATCTTCGACATGTCGAGAATGTGGTTGACCATGTGCAGGAGATGCTCCCCGCTTTCATGGATGAGGTGAGCATAGTCGCGATAGCGAGCTTCGCCGAGCGCGCCGAACAGCTCACGGCTGAGGATTTCCGAGAAGCCGATCACCGCATTGAGCGGAGTTCTGAGCTCATGACTCATATTGGCGAGGAACTGAGTCTTGGCACGGCTCGCGCTTTCGGCCTCATCGCGTGTCTTGAGCAGCTCGGCTTCCTGGGCCTTGCGATCCGCGATGTCGCGGGTGACGGCGACAATGCCGGGGCGGCCGCGAGTGTCGGCTTCTGGCGGCATTGGCCTACAGCGCATCTCGACGAAGACATATCGTGCCGCTTTGCCGCTCCCAGCGCGACGCACCCTGAACTCGACTGCGATCGCCTCGTGATTGGCGAGGCAGCGCGACAGAGCGGTGAGATAGGCTGGGCGGTCGGCGACATGCACGCGCTCAAACAGGCCGTCCCCGAGAATCTTCTGCGCTGGTTCTCCGAAGAGAGCCAGCGCCGCTTGCGAAGCGAAGACGACGCGACCCTTCTCGTCGTGGCGGGTGATCAAGTCGGTGGCGTTCTCGGCGAGCAGCCGGTAGCGCTCTTCGCCCGAGTGCACGGCATTCTCGCTCCGCTTGTGGACGATCTGGACCATGATTGCGAGACCCGCGGCGTACCCGGTTGCCGTGATGGCGCCAAGCAGCGACAGCATCATCGGCGAAAGTGGCAAGGTCTCTTCCGGCATGTAGAAGCCGTGCCATTGGATGAAGGCGAGAATGCCAAGGCCGAGTCCGGCAACGCCGGCCGCCCAAGCGACGACGCGGCGTTCGGTGGCAAGCGCTGCCTCGAGCGGTACGGCCACCATCCATGGGATAAGCCAGGAGCTCAAGCCGCCGGTGAGCCAGGCGGTATACGTGACGAGAGCCGCGAAATTGGCGGAAGAGGCGAAAAGCGCTTGGGGAAACTTGCCGGTCCGCGACAAGAAGATAGCGATACCGATCGGCGATAACAGCCAAAGAAAGGCCGCCGCGCCAAGCAGCGAGGGTTTGCCGTTGATGACGAGATAGACGGGGAAGACGCAAAGCGCGAGCAGCCCGCCGAGCAAATGCGACGCAATGAACGACTGGTGGCGCGCAGCCGTGAGCATGTCGCCGCGGGCCGACACGTGCACGAGCGAGCTGAAATAGGCGGCAAGCCCGCGAACACTTTCGTTTTCGAACACGCGCATCTCGGAGCGGGTGGCCGCCGCTCACGTCCCCAATTGGCTTTGGCTTTGGATTATTGTGATGCGCGCTTAAGGAAGCTTAAAACGCGATCGGACCTCCCGCTTCACTCCTCGAACGATCGGCCGCGCTGATCCGAAATCCTCCAGCCAAAGCCGTTCGCTTCTTCAGCCTGAGCGCCAAACGCCGGTCACACAGAACGTTTGGAAACTCGCGAGCAAACTAGACGTTCTCTTGAATTGCGTAGACGCGTTGTTCGCGTGGCGTCGCGCCGGATGACCATACCAATCTACCCCCTTCTATTCTCAAAGATGATCTCCGGTAATTCTCGTAAGAGCAGAACAGTAAGAAAACAGGATATGTCAGCTTAGGGGAAAATTAAGCCTACTCCATTGGCAACGTTACCGATAAGGCGAGCGTAAAGCATCAGATTCGCATCAGGCGAGCGTCAATATCGAGACAAATTTTGTCTCAAACTTTATCGATTGCAGTGAAGCTCCCTTATTTTCTCTGCGCTATAGTGCTTGCCTGCGGAGGAATGATAGCGGCGGCAAGTCGCAAGAGTTCTCAAACAGAGGGCAAGGCAATGATGTTTCTCATAAGGACGGCCTTTTGGCTGATGATCATTATCCTGCTGCTCCCCACCGACGGGCAGCAGCAGAGCAAGGTCTACGGGACCGCCGAGGCGACGGTGAAGGACGTCGTCACCTTCTGCGACCGTAATCCTGACACCTGCACCACGGGGCGAGATGCCTTTGAGGTTCTCGTCCATAAAGCAGAGTTCGGCGCCCGCATGCTGATGGGCTTCATCAAAGATGAGACCGGCGGCGGCAATGATGAAGCGGCCTCTTCGAGCGACTCGGCCGCTCCTGCTTCGATGAGCGACGTCGCACCTGCGAGCTGGGGCGATGGGACCTCGCAGGACACTCTGAACCCCGAGGACCGTGAAGCGGCTTGGGGTGGACCTGACGGCTCCGGAACCTAACCGTCGCGAGCACTGCGGCGTTACGCCACGAACGAAGTTCATTGGCAGTCCCCCCGCCTGCCAGGGGCGCGCATCTGGGAAGGTTTCTGCCCCTTTCCCTCCCAAAATGCGCGCCCCCATTTTTTTTCGCGGCCGCGACCAATCCTTCCTATATTGAGGTCATGGACACGCTGAACGACACGCTTGGAGCAACCAACTTCGAGGAGATTCTCGCCGACTTCGAGCTGCTCGACGATTGGGAGGATCGCTACCGCTACGTCATCGAGCTCGGTAAAAAGCTTGAGCCGCTCCCCGAGGACGGACGCTCCCCCGCCAACAAGGTGCAAGGTTGCGTCAGCCAAGTCTGGCTCTCGACCACTGTGCACCAAGACGGGCGCGACCCGCGCCTGAGCTTCATCGGCGATAGCGATGCCCACATCGTGAGAGGGCTGATCGCAATCCTGTTTGCTCTCTACTCGGGAAAGCCGGCCAAGGACATTCTAAACGTCGACGCCAATCACGCGCTCGGCCGCTTGCATCTCACCGAGCACCTGACGCCGCAACGCTCGAATGGCCTCATGGCCATGGTCAAGCGGATCAGAACCGACGCCGAGCGTGCACTAAGCCAATCGAAGCCGCATTAACTGTGCGCAAATGGCGAGCGTTGGCTTCCTTAAGCAAAGCTGCACGACCGGTTCATGCTGGGTTCAGCCAGGCTAGCGCAACGTCACAGGCGTCAGATCCCTGCACTGACATAGCGAACCTTCCTCGGCACCGGGCGCGGAATTCAGGGACTCCGCGCCCACCTTTCCAGCAACCAGCAAGACGCGACCGCCCCGCGACTTGCCTCATCTAGCCGGAACCTTTAGCTTCGGCCAGCATTTCACCTCAAAATCTGCCGGAGCAACGCCCGTGGCCTTCGAACTTCC
>DATHCZ010000012.1:0-19594 GCA_035319265.1 Methyloceanibacter sp.
GCCAAAGATGCGAAGGTTTTCGAGCTCACCCCTGTCGCCGGTTAGGGCGACCAGGGCAACACGGTGGTGGTGATCGAGCACAATCTCGAAGTGATCAAGACGGCCGACTGGATCGTCGACATGGGCCCCGAAGGCGGCGACGCCGGCGGCGAGGTCGTGGCGGTCGGCACGCCCGAGGAGATCGCCGCCTCGCCCCACAGCTATACCGGGCACTATCTCAAGCAGGTGTTGAAGCGCCGGCCGAGCAGCAAGACCCGCCGCGCCGCCGAGACCCAAGCCGCGGAATGACAGGCGGGACCGAGTGGTTGCGGCCTAAATTTGCGACTGCAGCGCGTCGCCTCGGCCCCTTGAAATGAGGCTTCTGCCGGGTGCGCTTTGCTGAATGAGCGCGAGGCAACCCATGAGCCGAGGTTGTATCCGACGGCGTTCAGCTTATAGGAGGCCCCCTCCGGCGGGATCGAAGTATCCAGCAGCGGCGGCATTCGAAAGTGTTTGAGGCAGCGATTTTGGCAGCTTGAAGTTCGCTTGCTTGAAATATTTTTCGAGGTCTGCAGTGTTTATCGCTGCCTTTCGCTCCGAGTCGTCCGCAATCTCCGAAAGATAATAAGCCACCAGCGCAGCCATCTGATTTGATGATTCAGGCTGCTTCGCCTCTTTCAAATCACGAATACTGGTCTTGCGAACCTGCCCGGAGTCTGGCGAGGTAACAGGGTGCGTCGCTAAGGTGGTAACGGTTTTGATGGGTCTAGGCCCAGAAATACTGAGCCGATCAAAAACGTAGTCGAGCACTCGCTGAATCGACTCCCCGTCAAGTCCATCTAGAGCCCGCAATATGCTGCTGATCGCATCCAATTCGCGATCTGCTGAACTTTTCGCTCTCGCCATGCGAAAACCCCCATAAGACGGCAGGTAAACGTTCAGAGCTCTACTCTTCTACCAGTCGTTGCATGACTTTCCAACCTATCCCCAGTAGTCAAAACTTATCCTCCCCTCGATGACGAAACTCCAGCTATGGAAGTGACATGACCAGAACGATAGCGACGGCGCTGCTGCTTGGCCTCCTTACGGTCTGCCTCACCCGATCCGCCGTCGCTGAGGATGCAGCGCCGGCACAACCCTCGAAACTCGGCGAGTCCAAGCAGTTCGGCACCATCAAGGTCACGCCCCAGTCCGTCTCGATCGACGGCGCCAAGGCGAATGTCGTGCTGCGCATGGACAATGTCGGCGACGAGGAGAAGGAGATCGCCTTCCTTCTTTTCGTCGACGTGCATTCGGAGACCGGCGCGCTCGCCGACTACGATTTCGCCAAGACCCGTTGCGATGGGACCATCCCGCCGAAGGGAAGCTTCAACTGCGAGCTGGCGCTCATCTTTCCCGCGCCGCCGAAGCAGATCTCGATCAAGGTCGGCGAAGGCATGGCGGGCGAAACCGTCAGCTTCACCCTCGCCCCCTGATTTATGCGCTACCGGCCTCTGGCCTACTTGAGCGCGTTGATTGTTGCGCTACCGGCCTCTGGCCTACTTGAGCGCGTTGATTGATGCGCTACCGGCCTTTGGCCTACTTGAGCGCGTTGTTCTTCCCGCTCTCCCCTTGTGGGAGAGCACCACGCGCATCCGTCATGGTGAGGTGCTAATTTCGTCATGGCCGGGCTTGTCCCGGCCATCCACGTCTCTCACTGGTTGAGCGTCTCGTAGAGGTCGTTCCAATTGGGATTCATGGCGAGGATCAACCGCACCTTCCAGGCGCGCGGCCAGTGTTTCATGTTGCGCTCGCGCTGGATGGCACCAGCGATCGTGTCGTGGCGCTCGCACCAGACGAGGCGCTTCACGCCATACCGTCGCGTGAAGCCCGGCGTCACGCCTTCTCGATGCTCCCACGCGCGCCTGGCAATATCGCGGGTGACGCCCGTGTAAAGGATGCCATTCGGCTTGCTTGCCAGCATGTAGACCCACCCACCGCGCATCGGCTAAGTCTGCAATTCGTGGATGGCCGGGACAAGCCCGGCCATGACAATAAAGGGGTGGGGCTATCTCTTAACTTATCCCCGGCCCGCGCAGCGCGCGTACACTCCGCATCGCCTCGTCCAGTCAAGGGCGCGCTCATGAGGCGTCATGGAGAGCGGGACGAGGCGCGGCGCCCGCGGGTTCGACGACGCATGTCGAGCACTCGGGCGGCAGCAGGGGCTCCGCCCGGGACCACTATGAGTCCCCGCCAGGAGCTGGCTTTTCAGAGTTGGCTGTGCGCGGCCGGCTTTTCGCCTGCGCGCGCATGAACGCCAACTTCAAGCGCGGCCCGCTGCCGTATGGACGCCGCATGTTGGCGCGCCGAGAGGCGCCCGCCGCGTCCGGCAACGGATGCGGATGCTTTAGGCTTGCGTCTTTCGGCGCGCCATCCCCCCTCATCCTGAGAAGGGCCGAGAGGCCCGTCTCGAAGGATCGGGGCGGTTCTTAGTTGCGCTACCGGCCTCCGGCCTACTTGAGCGCATTGTCAGACTCTCGCGCGGACGACGCGGCGAGGCGCTCGATCCTGCCTGAATGCCCGCGGGTTGACCTGGGGCGGTCTCTATTGTGTAACCCGCCAGCAAAGGCGCGTCCGACCGGCCACAAAAGCGCCTCTCCGACCGGCAAATTGCCCATCGCGCCCCGCAAAGAGCCCGCTCGAATGGCAGATCAGCCGAAACTCGCAGACGACGTCAAAGGCTATCTCGACGAGGCCAACGCCACGAGCGAGCCGGCGCGGACCGCGTGGCTCGCCTTTCTCGTGCTGCTCACCTACGTGATCGTGACGCTCGCCTCGGTCAGCCACAAGGATCTCCTCCTCAACTCACCCGTCAAGCTGCCGATCATCAATGCGGACATCCCGCTTGTCGGCTTCTTTCAATACGCCCCGGCGATGCTGCTCCTGGTTTATCTGTCGCTCCTGGTGCAGCACGTGATCGTGGCGCGGAAATATCGCCGCTTCACCGACGCCATCATCCCGCTCGAGCGCGAGAGCGGCAGCGAGAACCCCGCGCGGGAGCGGGTGCATGCTTACGCCTTCTCGCAGATCCTGGCGGGCCCGCGGCCGCACCGCATCACCAAGCTGATGATGCAGCTGATCGTGTACGTGACCTTCGCGGCTCTGCCGATCGCCACGCTGCTCTACTTCCAGATCAAGTTCCTGCCCTATCACGAGGTGTGGATCACCTACTGGCACAGAGTCGCGGTGATCCTCGGCTTCGCCATGCTGATCCTGCTCACGCCGATCATGCAGCATGCGCCGCCGAAGCGGAAATGGGATTTGCGGCTCGGGCCGCCGGCGGAGGCATGGGAGGCGTCGAGCCGTCAGGTGGTCATGATCTTTGTGCTGCTGCCGGTCGTGCTCGGCTTCAGCTGGCTGATCGCCACGGTCCCCGACGAATGGATCGACCGGCGGCTCGGTTTCGTGGCGCCGGCAAGTGCGGCGATCGGGCCCGAAGGCGAGGCCAAGCTCTTGAACCCTCTTCTGCGCCGTCTGTTCTACGACCGGCTGCCCGACGACGGCAGCAAAGGATGGTGGCGGCGCTTTCTCCTCTCCTATCGCGTGCTGATCGTGGAGGACACCGATCTCGGCATCGCCGCGCCCGCCAATCTCGTGCTCCGCGAGCGCAATTTCCGCTATGCGCTGCTCAACCGCTCGGACTTTCACCGCGCCGATCTGACCTGGGCCGATCTCCGCGCCGCGCAGCTGTGGCGGACCACGATGCGGGGCAAGCTCAACGACACAAAGCTTCAGGGTGCGGTGCTGAAAGAGGCGGAGCTTCAGGGCGCGCAGCTGGCCTCCGCCTCGCTACAGGGCGCCGATCTGAGCTCAGCCGCGCTTCAGGGCGCGATTCTGAGCTATGCCAGACTTCAAGGCGCGAATTTACGCGGCGCGCAGCTTCAAGGCGCCGATCTCCGTTTCGCGCAAGCTCAGGGCGCGGACCTCGAAGGCGCCCAGCTTCAGGATGCCGACCTCGAAGGCGCCGCGCTTCAGGGCGCGGTGGTGTCGGGCGCCGAGATTTGGCTCGCCAAATTCCCGCGCGCGCTCGCCGAGCAACGGCCCGTGCCCCTCGGCTTGGCCGATGTGAAAATGTCGGCGCCGACGGTTGAGGCCAAGGCGCAACTGAAGCAAGGACTCGAAACCGACATCACCGACCCCGAGCTGCGCGGCGTGGTAATGGTCCGTCTCGGCAACATCCTGAGCAACGAGCCGTTGAATTGGGTCGATGCAGCGAACTGGGAGGATTACGTCCACAGCGCCACGCCGCCGAGCGCTCAGGAGCTCGCCGCGTTTCATGCCAGGCTCGCATGCGACGATCCGAGCGGCGCGATTGCGGCCGGCATCGCAGGGCGCGCCAAGGATTTCGAAGCCGAGCATTTCGGCAGGGGCTATGCCCAGCCTTTGGCGCAAGCGTTGCTCGACGAAAGCTGCGCGGGCGGCACGGCGCTGACGCCCGCGACGCGCGCTGCGCTCGAGGGTCTCGCTCAAGCGCCGGAGTAGGGCAAAACTTATCCCCGCGCTCCCGGCCTCGATTAGATTCGGGTCGCCTCGTTCTTAAGCGCGGTCGGCGACCCAGACGCCGGAGCAGACCCCCGAGGGGCCGGTGCCGTTCCACTTGCCGCTGCCCTTGACCTTCGTGAACTTACCCGTGCCCACGGCCTGGCGGGGGCCCGCCACGCCATTGATCTTGGTCCTGCCCGAGCCCCAAATGAGGCCGTCCAGGAAGATCTTGTGCGTGACGAAGCGTCCGCTCGTCGCGGAAATGTGGCCGCCGTTGACGGCGACGCCGATGTTGATGATGCCGCAATGGCCGTTGGTGGTGGTGAGGACCATCTTCCAGCTTCCGTCGAACGGGGACGCAAGTGCCGGCGCGGCGAAAGCCAGTGTGGCGAAAGCGGTGGCGAAAGCGAAAGCGCGCATACGATTGCCGATCATGGGAGACCTCATGCGTGTTTGTCCTGCTGGTCACTTCGAGCTTGGTGGCGGAGAGGTCCGTCGGGACCTTCAACGCGTCAGCCTCGCACGAAATGCGTTAAGGGATCATGCGCTCTGGCTTCGGCCCGCCTCGCGCACCGCAGCCTGCATGCGAAAATCGGCGGGGCGCTCGACGATCCAGAGGACCGCCAAGCGGGCTTAGCGGGCTTCCTTCGCCTCGAGATACTCTTCGACTTTTCGCGCCAAGCCGCCGGAGGCCAGCACCGCTTCCCGGAGCTCCTGCTCGGTTACGCCGAGCCGCTCTTTCCAGTAAGCGACCTGGTAGGATTGGTTGAGGTCGATGCGCGTCTTGCGGCCGTAGTCCCGCTTCTTTGGAGGATGCATGCTGCCCATGTCAGCTTCTCCTGCGGCGCCTAAGTTGCGCGATTCGCGCGGGCGCCCTTTAAGTGATGGCACCGCCCGGCCGGTGGCTACACTCGAGCCTCAGGGCCGGAGCAACTGGCTCATCATGACTCAACATATTTCTTCCCTCAAGCCCCCCCCGTACTTCCCTCCCCACAAAGAGCGAGCGAGGCTTGGCTGCTTCAATTTCCAATACCGATACCATTGAGATGATGATGGGCGGGAACAAAGTGGTAGACTCCCCACGCTATGGGCGGGTGCAATTTGCGAGGATCACGTCGTCAGGCGACGAATTCGATTGTGCCGTTACGAATTCGAAGTGAGTTCTGTTCAAGTTCAGAATTAACGTCAATACAGTCCTTGTCTATGTCGGCCGGGCAGCTATTGTGCGCTGGCAAGTCCCGAGGAGTCGAAGCATCGCATGGTCGACCAGGTAGCCCTGTTGGAAATCGAGAAGCGCATTCAGATCGTCGAGGACAATCTGCGCCAGCTCCAGGAGCAGGCCGCTGCCTATTCAGGCGCGGCCGACGAGGAGCGCAATGCCGACCGCATCGCCGACCAGCAGGCCAAGCTCGACGCGCTGCTCAAGGAGCGCGAGGCGCTGCTCGCCGAGGGCTAGCCGCCCGATTCCGCCCTTTCCACCCCGGACGGGGCGAGATACCAACAGCATCATTGGCTTATGTGCAGACAATTTCGGGCGAATCGGTCATGCGTCATGGCGCTAGGGATACAGTCCAAAGCCGCCTAAGCGGCTTTACGGCGCTGTCTTTTTTCGGAAGGTGCTCATCACATGATGTCGAAATCTGAACTGATCCAGAAAATCGCCGACGACCTCTCATTGTCGAAGAAGGACGTGAAGGCCGTCATCGAGTCGCTGGCAAATCTCGGCTACAAGGAAATGAAGAAGAGCGGCGAGTTCCTGCTCCCCGGCTTCGCCAAGTTCGTCGTCGTCAAGAAGCCGGCCACCAAGGAGCGCACGGGCATCAATCCCTTCACCAAGGAGCCGACCGTGTTCAAGGCAAAGCCGGCGCGCAAGGTTCTGAAGGTTCGCCCGGTGAAGGCCGCGAAGGACGCCGTCTGACTCCAAGCGTACCGTCCGTACCAGGGCGCAAAGGTCGGCCGCGTCGCGGCTCGGCGCGAAGGCGATTGCGATGATGGGTGGGGTCTAGGCTATTTCGCCTGTTGCGGCACTGACACGGCGCCGGCGCCTTTGCAATCGCCGTAGGCCGGCGTATCGGCATAGGTGAGGCAAGCGGACTTTGCGGTGTCGCTCGGGCCAAGACTCATCGGGCCGTTGCTCGGTCCAAGCGTCATCGGCAACGAAAGGTGCCCAACGGCGCAGCCAGCGAGCGCAAAAGGCAGCGCCAGGATGATGAGTCGTTTCTGCATAAGGTTCCCGTGGGCAAGCGACTTAATGAGCCACCGGTGTAGAGATAGGGCCGCAATCGTCAATTTCAAGCGGCCTACGGGCGGCGCTTGCTAATTTCCGCAGACCTCCGCGCCCGAGGTGCAGACGAACGGAACGGTGATGCCCGACCAGCAGGTCGTATAGGTGCGCGGCGTCACATACGTGCCGACGATGATGTCTGTCGACACCTCCGGCCGCACCGTCTTGAAGAAGGGGTCGGGTTTGACCTCATGGGCCTTCATGGTGATCGAGTGCCAATGCTTCTGCGCCTTGAGCGCATTCGCGCTCCGGGCGGCAAGAGCTTGGGAGCTGCTCAACGCTTCGCCCTGCCGATTGCCGCCATGGGTCGCCGAGATCACCTGGCAGTCGGCGAAAGCAGGCCTTGTAGGCGCCGTCGACAAGCCTATCGCGGCGATCAGGAGAACGATCTTCGAACAGCGCATGTCCCTTCCCTCAAATAGCCCGCGGGAAGCTTGTGCCAAGGTCGCATCGCCGGCGCAATCGTTACAAAAAGAGCACAGGCAGACCGGCCCCCATCCGGGTAAAATCTCGTCCCTCGACCTGGGGGCTGACGCCGATGTGGTTGCGGATCGGAGTGGCTGTTGCGATGCTGACTCTCTGCGGTTGCGCGGGGCAGCGCGAGAGCTATCTCGCTCAGCGCGACGCTCCGGATTTGGCTTTCAAGGGCCCACTGCGGCCCGTGTCGCTTTCCTCGGCGCAGATCAAGCTCGTCCAGCAAGGCGTCGCCGCGAACGTGCAGGCGCTAGACGCTGCGGGCTTCGGCAAGAGCTACCGCGCCGCGACGAACGCCGACGGCGAAATCGTGGTGTGTGGCTATGTCGATGGCAAGAAATTCGCCGGGATGTTCGCCAAGTCCGCGCACGGGAAGACCACCTTCCTACCGATCGGCGTCGGCCTCGATCAGATGGAGGAAGACTCGGTCAAGCAGTATTGCCGGGACGACGGCATCTACATGCCGCAGTGATGGCCGTCAGTTGATCGGGGTGGGCTTGGTGCCGAGCACGCCCGATTTGTAGACACCGTCCATCAGCTTGGCGACGTCCTCATCGCGCATATTCCGCGTACGCCACCAAGTCTCAAAGCTTTCGGCCGACCAGTCTGGCTGTTCCGCGAGCAATTTACGCCAGTTTTCGAGCGCCTCTTTCTTGCGGCCGAGCTCGCCGTAAACAGAGATATAGCGGACATATAAATACGTCGATTGTCGGCCCGGGTCCTGCCTGATCAGCTCCAATGCACGCTGGTAGTCGCCGTGCAAATAGGAATCGAGGGACAACGTCGTGTGATACCATCCCGCAGCCGTGTCGGGGTTAAGCGCATTTGCCTTTTGCGCCAAGGCCACGCCGCGTTGCCACTGTCCCGAGATAGCGACCATGTACCCGAAAATGGCTAGGATCTCTGCGTCATAGGGGTCAAGCGCCATCGCCGCTTGCGCTTGCTGCTCGAACAGGTCGAGCTGCCCATTGTAAAAATATGCCGATGCGGCCACCATCCGCGCTCGCGCGTCGCCGGGGTCGAGTCGAACCGCCTCGTTCGCTTGCGCAACGATTTCCTCCGGCGGCATCGGCGTCTCGTCAAGGCGGAAGGCCCGTCCGATCGTGGCAATCCATGCCGCCTCCCGGATTGCACGAGCGTTCGCCGAATCGAGCGCGATCGCCTTGCGCAAAAATTCTTTAGCTGAGCGAAAGTTTTCGCGGTTCCAATCCGATTGCATCACGTCGCGCGCACGGAGGACAAGGTCGTAAGCCTGAATTTGCTCGGGACTCTTGCGCGCGGCCGACTTAGCCTCGCTGCTCTCGATGACACCGTATCCGCTGGCGATCTTGGCGACGATCTCGCTCACGATCTCATCCTGGACGAGGAAGACGTCGGCCATCTCGCGGTCATACCGGTCGGCCCAAATATGCGTACCCGTCTCGGTGTCGATAAGTTGCGCGTTGACGCGTAAGCGGTCGTCGGCACGCTGGACACTGCCTTCGAGCACGTAACGCGCATCGAGCTCGCGCCCAAGCTCGCTGATGTCGACCGCTTTACCCTTGTATTGAAAGGTGGTGTTGCGGGCGAGAACGCGGAGGTCTCGCGCGCGTGACAGCTCGGTCAGGATGTCCTCGGTGAGACCATCGCTGAAATAGTCCTGCTTCGCATCGCCGCTAAGATTGGTGAAAGGCAGAACCGCAATTGCCGGCACGTTGGGGACGGCACTCGCCGGCTCTTTCCTCGCCGCTTCCGGCGCCGGCATCCAGTGATCCCGGGTGAACCATGCGCCAGCAACGCCGAGCATCGAGATCAGCACTAAGGCCGGTCCAACTATCTGCCATCGGACGCGGCGCTCCGATCGCGCGGGCGCGACCCGGGCGTCTACAACTGCGGCCGGCGCCTTAGCGAGATTGGCGGACTGATCTTGAGTTGCCGCACGCGGTCCATCCGGACCATCCGGCAAAATACCGGAAGCTTCCAACTGTCGAAACTCGATGTGCGGCGTGTAGCTGCCCTTTGGCAGATCAATGCGAATGGGATCGCCTTTACCGTCGGCGTCATAGTACTCGCGAAGCTTTTCACGCAGTCGCGCAGCCTCGATCCGCACGAGCGGATGAACGATGGGATCAAACGTCTCGGGACGTTCAAACACTTCTAAAGCGATGTTGTAGCCCTTCAACCGGCCACCACGTCCGGCGAGGGTTTCGTTAACGAGGTACTCTAAGAATCGTTGCCGGCGCTGTGATTGATGGAACGGTCCGCTGTGGATGATGCGGTCCATTTGCCGGCGAATGGCTTTCTGGTCGGATTCGTTCCAGTGTTTGAGCTGAATTTCCGCCATAGCCAGCTCCAAATTCGCCGAGAAAACGCAGCCCAGCCAGCACCGGAGGGCGGTTGCATACCGTTACATACTAGGACTAGAGGGCGCGGCCTGTCACGTTTCGGGGACGATCGTCGATGGTCATCCGACGATCAGAGAGGAGCGCCGCCATGAAAATGTCACCAGCAATCGTGCTCGCAACCGCCGCGCTGATGTTCAGCGCGATTTTGAGCCTGACATCCGTCGGCTCGGCTGCCGATTATGGAAGCTACTCGAATAAAACCCCGGGCAGATGCGGGGTCGCCCCCTGCCCGAACCAACAGCAGGTGCCAAGCGGTCGATGATTGCAATGAAGAGACGGACTGGCCTCTCCTATTTTGAGAGGCCAGTCTAGCAGTCCTCCGACGTCCATGGAGAGGCCAATGACAGAAAGGATGCACCAGGACGAAGCGAGGGTAATGGGAGTCTTGGAGATCAAACTCCTGCTCCTGTTCATTGCAGCGACTGCCGCCCTCCTGATGACCCTCTAGCAGATGTTGGCGTGGGTCACGCCCGCGAACCGCGGCGATCGAAATTGTGGGAAAGGATGCATCATGAACCTCACGCAGATTTTCATAGCAGTGCCCGCGGCGTTCGTCATGTTGGGCAACGCCACGGCAAACGCCGCGCAGACCATCAACGAGGCGGGCGCGCTTGCCTGCGTGATCGACAAGTGGGACGAGAAGGAAGTCGAGAAGGGTCACAAGCTGGTCGACGCTGCCGTCCGTTGCGTCGATATCCCCAACGATCCCGCCGCGCCGAAATACTCCCAGGAGTGCGTAGGAAAGTACGAGTACATGCCCGACGAGAGCTGGAAGGCCACCGGCACGTGCACTGACACGTACAAGAGTGGAGATACGAAATTCGAAACCTGGGAGGAAGGTTCGCACCTCAAGGCGTACACGTACAAGATCACCGGCGGCACCGGCAAATATCAAGGCGCTGACGGCGGCGGCACCTACATGTACGAGACTTTGACCGACACCCTCTCAGGCGGCACATACAAAGGCACGATCGAATTGCCCTAATCGGAATACCCTGTCGTTCGAGATGCCGCAGGACTGCGAGGTTGCCTGCTTCCCGCATCGGCAGAGCACAACAGGCTTACTTCCTCACCGGGGCGTAGAAGATGCTGTCGATCTCGGCGATGTCGTTGTCGAACAGGCGCTTCACCTCGATCATGGTTCGCGGCGGATAAGGCGCCCCGCCCCACAGCTCCTTCTGCGCCTTCTCCACCATAGGCGCATAGCGCGGCAAGTCGCTGAGATAGATGGTGAGCCGCACACAATCCCTGAGGCTTGCCCCCTCCGAATCCGCGATCGTCTTGATGTTGCGGAAGGCTTGGAGAATTCGCGCCTGCGGATCCTTCACCAAGACGTTGGTTGCTGGGTCGATGCCCTGCATGCCGGCGACGAAGACGAAGTCGCCGGCCCGGGCCCCGAGACTCCAGGTCCCTTCGGCCTTGACGGCGCCTCGCGGGTTGAGTGTCTTGACCCCGTTTGGGGATTGCGCGTGCGCGCAGGCGAGACCTGCCACCAAGGAGAGCGCTGTCACGCAAACCAGCCGCATCATCATGTCGGTCCTCCAGCTAGGTTTTCGCAGGCGGGGCGGTGATGGCGCGCCTGATCGAGGCGAGAGGCGCGCTGTCCTCGAACACGATCCTCCCCCCTTGCACCGAAACTCCGAGCTCGCGCCACAACGCGTCGAGATCCGGAGCGTAAGGTTTCGCGCGCATCTTCTTGTAAAGATCGGCGAGGACAGTCGTGCCGGTCGTCTTATCGCCCACGCTGAAGATGCGCTGCATCGGCCAACCGTTCCAATCCTTCTCGTGATCGCCACCAGCATCGAGAATGCCGCGTAGCGCCTGCTGGAGACCCTTCGTATTGTTGGTCTCTTTGCGGATCTCGACATCGGCGAGCAAGCAGAACATCGCCCCACCCCAATAGGTGCGTCCCCAAGTCGGCGTGTGGTCAAGCCCGTGATCGCCAGCCTGCGGCAATCCCTTGGGCATATCGCGCAACATATCTCCCCAGATCTTCTCCGCGGTCAGATCGCCGGCTTGAACGCGGGCGACCGGCTCGACGTAGACGGCAATCCCTTCCGCCAGCCAGAGATGAGAATCCTCGACATCAGGCAAAGCGAGATGGGTCATCTCGTGCACGGCCTTCCAATCGTCGACGAGTTCGACCTTGGTTACATCGCTGCCGATGATGAGACGGATCGCGGCGCCGCGATAGCCGAACGTCGTGCCAGCTTGCACCCCGCTTCCTGGCACCGGCACGATCAGAACTCGAGCCGATGCGACCGGGAACCTTCCGAAATAGACCGAGACGGCTTTCGCCGACGTCGTGAGCCAGTCCATAAGCGCGCTTCGCGGCAGGGCGATCTCGCCCGGAGCGAACGCGACATTCAGCGTGCCGCCGGCGACCTCAATCGGGGTCGTCGGAAGTCGATCGAACGCATCGTAGGGAAAGCGCTCGCCGAGGAACTCCGACTGGGCGCGAGCGGGCGCGCAAACAAACACGCTGATCAGCACGACAAGCAGCCGGGCAAGCGATTTCATCACGGTTGAATGTGGACAACGCTAATGGCCGGGACAAGACGTCCCGTTGGCGGACCGGGATGCTGCGTCGCTTGCGCGCAGCCTGCAATCAGGTGAGCTGTTTGATCACGCGCACGATCACGAGCAGGATCACCGCGCCGATGAAAGCAAGGATGATCGCGCCGAGCATGCCTCCCCCAAGGGTAAGGGTGATGCCCATGGCGGGAAACAGGAAGCCTGCGAGCAGCGCGCCGAGGATGCCGACCACGATGTCGCCGACCAGACCGAAGCCGGTTCCTTGTACCAAGAGCCCCGCGAGCCAGCCCGCGATCGCTCCGATCACACATGCGATGATGATTGCCGTCAGCATTGGTTTCCCCCCCTTGCCGAATTGGCGGTCGCCTACTCTAGCATGAGTCGCGCCCTAGCGCTGACCCGAGTCAGCCTCGCGGAACGAAGCTGAGCAAAGCGGGTTTCTTAGGCAATACGCTATTTTGTGGAGGCTGCCATGCACGAAGGCATCACCACCCGGGACCGCATCGCCATCCTAATTTACTCAATGGTCAATGCCGTCTTGTTCGGCATCGGCCTCGTCGTCGTGCTGAACGTTCCCTTGTTTGCGGCTCATCTTTGGATCGGCATCCCCGTCGTCGTGCTGACCAGTCTCATTCTCGGCGCGCCGATCGCCTGGCTGATCGCCCCGCGGCTCAGGGCACGCAAGAACCGGAGAAGCGCGGCAATCGAAACCGAGCAGTCATTGCGTTCATCTCAGTATCGCCGCATGTCTGCCTAGCAAGCCGGAGGTTCGCTCATGGCAGTCCGAGAAGCGCCAGCGCAGCCTGCGCCGCCACCCAAGTCCAGTGGCTCCTACCCCGCCGAGAAGGCACGCGGCGGTGAGATCGTCCTGCGCAACCGAATGCAGCGAGTAATCTTTGTTGCCGGCCTGGTAGGAGCGGTCGTGCTTGCCTTCCTGCTCACTCTCTTCGCGTTGATGCGCTGAGCCGCTGGAAAGCCGATCGCAGAAACGCTCTCGCCTCGCGGTAAATCCCCGGGGTTTCGCTTTCGCGCGGGCCCGCGATGCACAGGGTGCGCTCAGACTCTCCGTCATCCAGAAGGCATGAAGCGGCGCGGTCGAGATCGGCGCGCTTCGCCACGTCGAGGACGACAACAGGGCGCCCGAGCTCATGACCATGACGGATCGCGTGCTCGGTTCCCGTGGATCTCAGGCCGCGGTGATCGAGAAGGACCAAAAGCATTTCGCTGTCGCGCACGTTCCACTCGGTGCGCTGAATGGGATCGCCGAGAGGCGTCTCTTGCAACATGGGATAGAGCGCGAGCAGGCCCGGCGGGCGCGGCATGTCCTCAGCCCAGCCGCCTTTCGGGCACCATCCGCCACAGGCGATACCCCTCTCGATTGCCGCATCGAGAGCAGCGCGATCGACCCCCGTTTGGCCGCCCGAGAGGATCTTCACCATGCCAGCCATCAATGCGCGTAAAGAGATGCAAATTGAGGCGAAGTCTTTGGGCGGATGGTCACCTTCATTTGCGACGGTCGGCTGCGTCAACCAGCTAGGAGGTTCCCACCATGGCGAAGAGCTCCAAAAGCACCACCGACAAATGGTCGGCAGAGGTGACGGCGCACGATCATCCCTTCGATCTCGAGCCTGGCCTGTTCGCCAATGGCTCCGCGCAGCAGATTGCAGCCGCGCTGAAGAAATCGGCTGAAGATCCGGCGCGACACTCGACCGACCCCTATCGCACGGCGATGTCGATGCTCGACTTCTACGTCAACCGCGCCGGCTCTAAGCTATCAGCGGCCGAACTTGGCAAACTCGATCAGGCCAAGGCCGCTCTTAGGCAATCGTTCGGGCGCTAGAAGCTGTTCCGCGCGGTCGCCCGCTCAGCCGTCGCGATTGGGCGTGCCGAGGATATGGCTCTTCGGGGGGAGCATTACCTGGTCGAAGTCCTGTGTGAACATCGCCGCGGCGAAGAAGGCGACGGCGCGGAACGTCTCTTTGCCGGTGTTCTCAAGATCATGGCGCATCGGCGTCGGCAGCACGAAGATGCTGCCCGGGCCCACGGCATGCGTCGATCCATCTTCGAGATAGAGCTTGCCGGTCCCGGCGATAACATATTGCGTCTCCTCGGTCGCGTCGGTGTGCCAACCGAGACGCGCACCAGGCTCGATCTCGTAGACGATGGTCGACGACGCAGTCGTTCCGTGGCCGCCATAGACCGCGAAGGCGCCCTGCCAGCGCACGGCGCGATCGGTGTCGCCCCACACTTTGGTACGCGCGAGCTTGTTGGAGTCGACGACGGAACTTTCGGAATGAGCGGGCTTGGCCGACGGCATCGATGCTGGGCACATGGTCTTCTCCGGTATTGGTGACGTGCGAGAAGACTAATCCCGCGTCAGCCGCGGGCGAAAACCGCGGCCTTATTCCGGTTATGCCACGGTGTCGCGGATGCGCTGCATTCGAGTCGAAATGCGACGATCCTTAGCGGAGCAATTCAGGCCGCGGCAAGAGCCTGGTCGAGAGCGGTGGCCCGTTGCAGAGCTGGCCGCTGCTCAAGCCGCGCCACGTAGGCCGCGAACTCCGGCCTTTTCGGGATGAGATTGAACATCATGCCCCAGCGAAGACCGGAACCGATGACCACGTCGGCCGCGGTGAACTGCTGGCCCACGATGTAGGGCCCCTTCGCGACGGCCTTGGCCACCACGTCCATCACCGTGTCGAAATCGCCATAGCCGAGCATGCCACGGCGAGCTTCCTCTTTCCGCGGAGCGGCGCGGTCAATGATCGCCGGCTCGATGCAGCTTGGCCCGAAGAACAGCCATTTCAGATAAGTTCCGCGCCGCGGGTCGCCGACGGGAATATTCAGCCGCGCATGCGGAAACTCGTCGGCGAGATAGGCGCAGATGGCAGCCGCCTCGGTGATGATCGCATCGCCGTGCTTGAGTGCCGGCACTTTGCCCATCGGATTGATGGCGAGATAATCAGGCGCCGACTGGTCGCCCTTGGAGAGGCTCAAGAGGTGAATGTCATAAGGCTCGCCGAGCTCTTCGAGCATCCAGCGGACGATCGATGAGCGCGAGGGCGCGGCGTGATAGAGTGTGAGTTTCGCCATGGAGATGATCCCCTCCTTTTGGTTGCCGCATGCCACCTAAACTCCGGTTGTGGCGTTAAGATGATAGGAGTCCGGAGGCTGAGACCGTGGTGAGCCAAAAGCAGGGAAGGCAGGCAGCGGCAAAACGCTGGTCGAAAGACGTGACCGAGCATTCCAAGGCGCTCGACCTCAAGCAGGGCGTATTCACGCTAAAGGACCCGAAGAAGATCGCGGCTTCGCTCAAGCGCTCGGCTGAGGCAAGCACACGGCGCAAGTCCGACCCTTATCGATCAGCAATGTCGATGCTCACCTTCTACATCAATCGTGCCGGGAAAAACCTCGCCAAGGCCGACCGCGACCGGTTGGAGGAAGCCAAGCGTCAGCTGCGCAAGGCCTTCAACAAGCACGATCCTCGCTGACGATTCGAGGGACTTGCAGCTACCCCCTTGCATTGTAGTGACAAAATGTCACAACCTACACGAGCACTCAGTAATGGGAGGTAACCATGGCACGCTCAAGTAAAGCGAAGTCGCCGAAAGCTAAGTCTGCGTCACGCGCGAAGGGCCTCATCACTGCCGCCAATCTCGCTGGTATTGGCAGCATCGAAACCTTCACCGTCATTCGTGAGCTGCATGATCGCCTAGCCCAGCAGGGTAAGGACGTGAGGACTGACGCCCGGATTGCCATGGCCAAGGCGCCAATGGAAGCCGCCGCGGCGGCGGATCTGAGCACGCCGTGGATCACGGTCGCACGCGGCGAACTCGGCCAAAGAGACTATCCTGGTCCGTTCCACAACAATCCTCGCATCTTGGAATACCTCAAGACCACCGGCCAACAGACAAACGCCGACGAGACGAGCTGGTGCTCCGCGTTCGTCAACTGGTGCATGCGTCAGGCGGGCGAGCCCGGCACGAACAATGCCGCTGCCCGCTCATGGCTCTCATATGGACAAGCTCTCGGCAATCCGCGCCCCGGTTGTATCGTCGTCTTGTGGCGGGAGTCGCCTAGCTCGTGGAAAGGCCATGTCGGCTTCTTCGACGGTTGGGACGTTGGCAACCGCATTCGACTGCTCGCTGGCAATCAAGGGGGCGGTGTCGATTGGGACGAAGTCTGCGTGACGTCCTTCCCGCAAGAGCGCGTGCTTGGTTATCGCTGGCCGCTCGGCGGCTAAGAGGAAGCGCCACGGTCGGGACCGTCAACCCCGCTCGCTCCTAGCCTGGGCCTCGACCTCGCCGATCCAGTGCTCGACGTGTTGACCGAAGGTGCCGAGGACCGCGTCAAAGCTCGCCTCCTCGGCTTCTTCGCCACCCCGCGCGGCCTGGAGTTCCTGGAACACGCCGCGATAGTCGGCATAGCCCTGCATCTCTTCGGAGCGGTGCCACCAGAGATCGCCGACAAAAAAGAACTTCACCCAGGAAAACAGGCAGTCGGTCCAGTCCTCGAGGAAGTAGCGGAGGTGGATGGTCGGGCAGACGAGATAGGCAGTGGCCGAGGGCAGTGTCTCGTTCTCGCCTCGCGGACAGTCCTCGACTGAGGCGATCTCGACCAGCCGGCCATCGAGAAAAGGAAGCTCGGGGCATTCGAGGAACACGAAGCTCATGCGATCCTCGCCCGGATAGAGCCCGCGCGGATCGAACAGCTTGAAGTCGAGTCCCGCGATCCTGGCCCGGTCGATCGCGATCAGAGGAGCGTGCCTGCTCTCCACCCGCTGGATCACGGCGAGGCCCGCCTCACGCGCGCTTTCGACCAGCGCCTCGGGGCTTGCGCTGATGAAGCTCGAGACGAGGACCCGATCGGAGATCGGCCGGTCGATAGTTTCGATATTGGCGCGGGGACGCAAACCTGCTCCGCACTGTTCGTTCACCAGATTGAGAACGGCGGGGCGCTCGGGCTGCCTTGAGCGAAGGTAATCATCGCTTTGCATCGCCAAACGATGCAGGTGCCCGAGCAGCCGGGTCCTGGTCCTTGCATCGCGGCAGCTTCCCTTCCAGGCGACAATCACGGAGGGCATGGCAGCGCTTATTCCCTCTATACGCTAACCGCGAAACGAAGGTGACATTGCCCGGGACACGCGGCACACGCAAGCCGTGACCTGTAAACAGGGTTGCCTAGCGATTCACTCATGCTGCATCGCGTGAACTCGATGTTCGGTCGCACGCGAGAGGACGCTATAGTTGGTAAATCGGTTTAGAGGACGTAGGCTATGGATGATTGGGATGGGTTCTACGCCTTGACCGGCGGGACTGCCGGCACGCTGATCGGCCTCATTTTCGTCGTTATTGCGCTTGGCATGGACCACGCCAAGGAAGGCGATACCGACCGGCTACGCCTTTTCGTCACCCCGATTCTCGTCTATTTCGCCAGCCTCCTGATCATCGCGCTGGCCATGGTGCCGCCGCTGTCCGATCCCGTTCGAGCGTTTGCCCTTGGCGTGATCGGCTGCGCTGGCCTCTTCTACGTGACCAACTTGGCGGTTCTGTTGCGCCGGCAACCCTCTCCAGCCGAACGTGAGCTGCTTTGGGACATCCTCCTCCCGATCGCGGGCTACACGCTCCTTGTCGTCTCGGCCGCTGCGTGGGCGCTTAAAGCTCCTTTTGCCAATTTGGTCGTGGCAGCCGCCGTCTTAGTCCTGCTGATCATTGCGCTTCGCAAAAGCTGGATCGTCACGCTGATCATCGCGAGCCGCGGGAGGAAAGACGCTCCGGACGCATAGAGCGGGAGAGCGGCGCGGCACCCCGAAGTGAGGCCACGCCGTCTTCCACGGATGTTACACGGATCACGCCTTGGCGTGATGCGCGTGGGATCCCATGCCCGCCAGCATGCCGGCGAGTTTCTCCGACACGTAGCCGAACACAGCGCCGACGATCATCGACAGGATGATAACGGCGACGGGGTTGGCAATGGAGCCCGCCGTCAGATTTGCAGCACCGTCTGTCGCCATGAGCGTCATGGCAACGGTGGCCGCAAAGCCGTAGACCTGCGCGGGAATGGAGGCAAACATCGGGATATTGCCGAGCAGCACCATCGCCGCCACGCCGATGCCGACACAAATGGCTGCCCAGACCGGGACGCCGAGCTTGTCCCCAAGCCCAGTCCGCAGCGCCGCATAAAGCGTAATCCCGCCGACGATGGCGCCAGCGACGTTGCCGAGGATGGCCGATTGCAGGCCATGCTCTTTGCCGCCGCAATGGAAGTAGCAGCCCCAGGCGATGAATGCTGCCCAGATCGCAAGCGTGCCACCGAGCGGCCCGAGAAAGAGCCAAGTGGCTATGGCACCGAGAACGCCAACGCTGATTGCAAGAGCGGTATTTGAGGACATCTCGCCCCCCTTTGCTGAGAGCGGGCAGATGCGCCGTATTACGCCGGCGGTCCACCGGCTCGAGGGAATGGAAGTCGTGGTACGGGGCTGGACGATTCGGCTTCCGGTCGAAGGATAGCCCAAAGTGGTGTCAATTTGAACGTGAATTCGGCGTTTTGCTCATTTCATAGTCAGTTTCGTACGGCAGATGGGGTCTTTTCCTTGAAAGATCGCCCAGCGGCGACCTAGGTACGATCATGAGCAAACCGGTTCATATCATCGGCGGAGGGCTCGCTGGTAGCGAGGCGGCGTGGCAGATCGCGCGGAGCGGCGTGCCTGTCGTGCTGCATGAGATGCGACCGATTCGCCAGACCGAGGCGCACAAAACCGGATCGCTCGCCGAGCTCGTCTGCTCGAACTCCTTCCGCTCCGACGAATGCGAAACGAACGCCGTCGGCCTCCTGCATGAGGAGATGCGCCGAGCCGGCTCCGTCGTCATGCGCGCTGCAGATGCCCACAAGTTACCGGCAGGAGGAGCGCTCGCAGTTGATCGAGACGGCTTCGCCGCAGCCGTAACCCAGACGCTCCAAGATCATCCTTCGATTGAGATCGTGCGCGGGGAGATCGACGGTCTTCCGCCGGCCGAATGGGACAGCGTCATCGTGGCGACGGGCCCCCTCACCTCGCGCACGCTCGCGAGTGCCATCAAGACTCTGACTGGAGAAGACGAGCTCGCCTTCTTCGATGCGATCGCACCGATCGTGCATCGCGAGTCGATCGACATGGATGTGTGCTGGCTCCAATCGCGCTACGACAAAGCGGGACCTGGCGGGAGCGGTGCCGACTATATCAACTGCCCTCTCGACAAGGCCGAGTACGAAACCTTCATCGCGGCGCTTCTTGCCGCCGAGAAGACTGCATTCAAGGAGTTCGAGGGGACGTCTTATTTCGAGGGGTGCTTGCCCATCGAGGTGATGGCGGAGCGCGGCCTGGAGACGCTCCGCTTCGGCCCGATGAAGCCGGTCGGGCTTTCCAATCCACATCGCC
>DATHCZ010000013.1:0-36589 GCA_035319265.1 Methyloceanibacter sp.
GATCAGCAGCGCGCCGGTCATCGTGGTCGAAATCGGGAATTCGCTCGCCGAGACTTTGCGCAACGTGCCCCCGGCGAAGGTCTGGGGCTTCGCCGCGAGCAGGCGGTAGCGATGCGTGAGCGGAGGCTCGTTGAGCGAGCCGGGCGTGGGTTCTGCGGGCAGCAGCGACGGCACCGGTCCGGTGTTGATATAGACCTCCTTCTTGGGGAAGTCGGCGAAGGTCGCGGCCGGCACGCCGAAATTCCTGGCCAGCACGTCGGGCGGCGTGTGCCCGATCCAGTCACTGATCGAGAACGTGCCGAACTCCGAGAAATAGCCGTTGTCGAAGACGAGGAGGAACGTACAGGTTCCTGGCCCGAGCCCTTGGATGGAATGGCCATGGCCCCGCGGAAAGTACCAGACATCGCCGGGACCGAAATCGACGATCTCGCATTGGCCGGCGGGATCGATGGTGGTGACGCGGCAATTGCCCTCGATCACGTAAGCCCATTCGGCGGCGTTGGCGTGCCAGTGCAACTCGCGCAGCGCTCCGGGCTCGAGCGTCATGTAGACGCCGGCAAGCTTCTCCGACACGGGGAAGCCGGTGACGTTCGCTTCCTTGGCGGTGCCCCCATTGAATTGCTCGGTCTTCTGCGCTCCGAGTGAATAGCGGAACGAGGGCAGCTCAGGTCCGTCGAGGGGCGCCGGCGCGGGTCCGTAAGGAGGCTGCTGTGACTCGGTGCTGAGCGCCGCTGTGTTCCACAGAAGACCGCCCATCGCCACTCCTCCAAGCATACCGCGCCGGGATATCTCCACCACGGCCAACTCCGCGTGACGCGCGTGCTCGTGCCGCGCGGGCGACACTCTGCTTAAGGAACACTAAGGAAGGCTTATCGCGGAACGATGACCGCGCCGTCTCAGGCCGCGAGCTTGCCCGATCCGGCTGCGGCGGCACTGAAATCGAGCGTGGGCAGGTCGCAGAGACCGCCGCCTAAGAAGAGGTGATGCCAAAGCTGGGTGGCCATCACGCCGGTCAGTCCAAGGCTGGCGAAGGTCCCAAGCTTGTGTCCCGAGGCGTCACTGAAGCTCTGATAGTCGCGCTGCACGCTCGCCACATCGAAATAGCCGGTCTTAACGAGCGCCTGTTCGCTCATCAAATCGCGCACGAAAGGCGGCGGATTGATGAAGAAGCTCTCGGCGAGCGGCAGGCGGAACATCGATTTGCGGCGCTGCGCCACCTCGACCGGCAGAATGCGCTCGGCCGCCTTGCGCAAGAGATACTTGTCCTTGAGCCCGCGACGAAGCTTCCAGCGTGGATGCAGCCTTGCGGCGAGCGCGATCACGTTCTCGTCGAGGAACGGATAGCGGGCCTCCACACTGTTCGCCATGGTTATGCGATCGCCCTTGTGCGTCAGCAGCATGCCGGCAAGCAGCACCTTGTAACCGAAATAGAGCGAGCGATTGAGCGGGTGCCACCGGAGAAGCCGCTCGGCATCGAAATTGAGATCTTCGTAGGCCACATGACCGGCGAGCTCTTCCCTGAAGCCGTGGCTGTAATAGCGGTGCCGCGAGCTCCCGACGAGATTGTAGAGGATCGACTGGGCATGGGGGCCGCCTATCATCGCATCGATCTGCTTGAGCTCGCCAAAGCTGACATCGCGCGTGCCGTATTTGCGCACCAGGCGGCTCAGCACCGTGCTCGGCTTGAAGCGTCCCACGTCGAGGACGCGCGCGATCTCGCGCCACTTGAACCAGAGATAGCCGGCGAACGCCTCGTCGGCTCCCTCACCCGTCAGCACCACCTTATTGCCGAGATCGCGAACCTTGCGCGACAACCCGAGCAATGCGGCGCATGACGTATCGAGCACCGGGCTCTCGGCGGCCTGGATAAGCCGTGCATAATTTGCCGCGATCACATCGGCGCCGGCCTCGAGCACCGTCTGGCCACTGCCGATTTTGAGTGCCGTGACTTTGGACTCCGACGTCTCGTCGAATTGGGCTTCCGGCACCCTGACCGTGAAGCTCGGTAACGGCTTGCCGCGCAGACGCGACGCGGTGGCGAGCACATAGGCTGAGTCGACGCCGCCGCTGAGATATCCGACCACCGGCACCTCGGCTCGGAGCCTGATCTCGACCGCGCGGCTGAACACGGCCTCGAATTCGTCGACGAGCGCGCTCTCATCACGAGGATCGTCCTCATCGCCCCAATCGGGGAAGTCGAGATCCCAGTAGCAACGCTGCTCGATCTCTGCGGCCGAGCCATCATTGCGAAAGGCAATGCGCAGATAGTGCCCAGGTCGGAGCGACTGGACGCCCGCGAACATCGTTCGCTGCGATCCCATGGCAAAGAACGTGAAGATATGGTCGAGCCCACGAGGATCGATGGCGGGCTGCACCGCGCCTGACGCGAACAGCGCCTTGATCTCGGATCCGAAATAGAGGCGATCGCCCTGCCGCGACCAATGCAACGGGCAGATGCCGGTACGGTCGCGCCCGAGCAGCACGAGGCATCGCGCGAAGTCGACAAGCACGAAAGCGAACTGGCCCTTGAGATGGTCGAACAGACCCTCGCCATGCTCCTCGTAGAGATGAACGATCAGCTCGGTATCGGAGTCGCTGCTGAAGACGTGGCCCTTGGCTCTGAGCTCGGCCTTCAGCTCCGGATAGTCGAACAGCTCGCCATTAGCGATGACGCCGACGCTGCCGGACTCGTTGAAGATCGGCTGTTGACCGTTGGTGACGCCGACGATGGCGAGCCTGCGGTTGCCCATGGCGATGCCTGGAGCCATGAGGTAGCCGACGCCGTCAGGCCCGCGATGCTGGAGCGCGGTCGCCATACGGCTCACCAGAGCCCGGTCGGGTTCACCGGCACCTTTGAGGTCAAGAACGCCCGCTATGCCGCACATCGCAGCTCCATCGATTGAACGTCCCCCTTACGGCAACGTTACGCGCAGACACCAACGCACGCGATCCCACATTCTTGCGTGTGACACCCAGTCGCTGGGTTTTTGGTTCTGAGTGAGGCCCCCGTGCGACGCCATTGCGTCTTCGTCACACGATCTATATATCCCAGTCATAGGAAGCGCGGGCCATTTTGGCCCGCGTTCGCGCATTTTAGTCCCATGAACCTTCGCAATATCGCCATCATTGCCCATGTCGACCATGGGAAGACGACCCTCGTCGACCGCCTGCTCCAGCAGTCGGGCGCCTTCCGTGAGAACCAGCGGGTGGCCGAGCGTGCTATGGATTCCAACGATCTCGAGCGCGAGCGCGGCATAACCATCCTCGCCAAGGTCACCTCAATCGTCTGGAACGGCACCCGCATCAACATCGTCGATACGCCGGGCCATGCCGATTTCGGCGGTGAGGTCGAGCGCATTTTGAACATGGTGGATGGGGCGCTTGTCCTCGTCGACGCCGCGGAAGGACCTCTGCCGCAAACGAAATTTGTCGTGTCCAAAGCGCTCAAGATGGGTCTCAAGCCGATCGTCGTGATCAACAAGGTCGATCGCGCTGACGCCCGCCCACAGGAAGTGGTCAACGACGTGTTCGACCTGTTCGCTGCGCTCGAAGCGAGCGACGAGCAGCTCGATTTCCCAATTCTCTACGGCTCGGCGAAGGAAGGCTGGATGGGTTCGAGCCCAGACGGGCCCAAGAATCGGGGCATGCAGCCCCTATTCGAGCTCGTTCTGCGCCACGTGGCGCCTCCGCGCGTCGAGGAGGGGCCGTTCCGCTTGCTCGGCACCATCCTCGAGGCCAATCCCTATCTCGGCCGCGTCGTGACGGGCCGAATCACCTCTGGCTCGGTCGCTCCCAACCAGCCGGTCAAGGTGCTCGATCATACCGGCAAGCTGGTCGAGCAGGGCCGCGTCTCGAAAGTGCTCGCCTTCCGCGGACTGGAGCGGGTCGCCCTCGAACAAGCCACGGCCGGCGATATCGTGTCTCTCGCGGGCCTCCCCGACGCAACCGTCGCGCACACCATCTGCGCGCCCGAGGTGATGGCTCCGCTGCCGGCCCAGCCGATCGATCCGCCGACTCTGTCGATGACCTTCCGCGTCAACGACTCCCCCCTCGCCGGCACCGAAGGCACCAAGGTGACGGGTCGCATGATCCGCGACCGGCTTCTGCGCGAGGCTGAAGGCAATGTGGCACTCCGCGTCACCGAGTCGGAGGAGCGCGATTCGATGGAGGTGGCCGGCCGCGGAGAGCTGCAGCTCGGCATTCTCATCGAGACGATGCGGCGCGAGGGCTTCGAGCTCAGCGTGTCGCGGCCCAAGGTCCTGCTCAAGCGCGGCGAGGACGGCACGTTGCTCGAACCGATCGAGGAGGTGGTCATCGACCTCGACGAGGAGCATTCGGGGATCGTGGTGCAGAAGCTCACGGAGCGCAAGGCTGAGCTCGTGGAGATGAAGCCCTCGGGCGGCGGGCGGCAACGCCTGGTGTTCTACGCCCCGACGCGTGGGCTCATCGGCTATCAGGGCGAGCTCCTCACCGACACGCGCGGTACCGGCATCATGAATCGCCTGTTCCACGGCTATGCGCCGCACAAGGGCACCATCCAAGGACGGCGAAACGGCGTACTGATCTCGACCGATCAGGGCGAGGCAGTCGCCTATGCGCTGTGGAACCTCGAGGATCGTGGGCCGATGATGATCGAGCCGGGCTGGAAGGTCTACCGCGGCATGATCGTCGGCGAGCACACGCGCGACAACGACCTCGAGGTCAATGTGCTGAAGGGCAAGAAGCTCACCAATGTGCGCGCCACATCCAAGGACGAGGCCGTCCGCCTGACGCCGCCGATCCGCATGGTGCTCGAGCGGGCACTCGCTTACATCGAGGACGATGAGCTGGTCGAGGTCACCCCCAAATCGATCAGACTCCGCAAGCGGCACCTCGACCCGAACGAGCGCAAGAAGGCCGAGCGCCAGCGCCTGGCCGAGACTGTTGCTTAGTCTTCCTGAGTCGATTGGCAAGACATACCGCAATAAATTGGCATGTTACTCCTGCCAATCTCTGATCAGCCTCAACACTCTTGTCGTTGTCAGCCAAGTAATTTGCCGTGTCGGCAGATTGCTGCTGTCCAACAACAGGAGGTTTTCATGATCAGAATGATTGGGCTGGCGCTCGTCTTGGCTCTGGCCACCACCCTCGCCTATGCCGAGGACGACGATGACAAGGTGCCCGATGCCGACATCGCCAAGATCAAGGCGGCTTTGACCGAGCTCGGCTGCGAGGACGGCGAAGGCTTCAAGAAGGAATCGGAGGGCATCTACGAGATCGACGACGCCAAGTGCAAGATGGGCATCATGGACATCAAGCTCGACAAGGATTTCAAGGTCATCCTCATCTCCCGCTACTGATCGGCGCGCGCGGGGTCGCGCCGCTTACGCAAACTGACACATCGGAATGGACGAGCCGGCATCATGCCGGCTCGTTCTTTGTCGCGCGCTCCTCTTGCGCTTGTTGCGCGCGCGCCACGACTCTCACTTCGCGTGCGACGAATTCGGGATAAGCAGCACGACCCCTTTGCCCAGAGCCAAGACTTTGCGCTAGGCTCATGCCATGCCCGTCGATGTCGTCCATGTCAGGCCAGCAAGACTGAAGGATGCTCCTTCCCTCGCCGCGGCCTACGAGGAGGCGTGGCGCAACGCCTATCAAGGAGTCATCCCGCATCTCTCGCTCGAGCGCATGATCGCGCGGAGGGGATTGCGCTGGTGGGAGAGCGCGCTCAGACGGCGCACGCCGTTGCTCGTGCTCGACTTCGATGGCGCCGCAGCAGGCTACGTGACCTATGGCCGCTGCCGATTGGGCCGCGCGCCTTTCCAAGGCGAGATCTTCGAGCTTTACCTGCACCCGAACTACCAGGGGTTCGGCCTCGGCGAGAAGCTGTTCGACGGCGCCCGCACGCGCCTAGCCGAGCTCAGGCTTCGCGGGCTGCTGGTTTGGGCTTTGGCCGACAACGACGCCGCTTGCGCCTTCTATCTTCGCCTCGGCGGCAAGCCCGTCGCCGAAGGGTCCGAGACGTTCGGCGAGGTATCGTTGCGCAAGGTGGCCTTCGCCTGGGCTTGACGCTTAACGCAGCGTTTACCGCAAATCTTGGGCCTGCCTTAACGCCCTTTGGCTATGACCGGGCTTTCCTCCGGGCGGCTATGGGGACGCGTCAAATGGCAGAAGTCGGCTCTCGCGATCGGCTGGTGATGGCCGGTCTGGTCGTACTTGGTTTGCTTACCGTCATCGCCGGCGTGCTTTCTGGCCATTCCACCGTCGACTATGTGCTGGGTCGCGATGCGAACGAGGCGGCGCTGAGTTGGGCGCGCCAGATCGATACCGCGCTCGGCAGCGCGGCCGAGACTCCTGGGCGTATCCTCGACAAGGACGTGCAGGTCCTTGACCCGGCCGCATTCCAACAGAATCTCGCGAGCATGGCGGGCAAACCCGCGAGCCTTCCTGCCAACCAGAACTTCTCTCAGCGTGGCTTCGGTCTGATCGAAGCAATCGATCGCCTCACCGGCGGCTGGGCGCTCGGTCGCGGCAGCCAGCCGAAGGACGATTTCGTGAGCAAGCTCGACGGCTTCGCCGTGCTCGATGCCGATGAGAAATTGGTCGCCACCGCCGGCAATCTCTCTTCCGGTAAACTCGCCTCCCTGTTTGCGCTCGGCGATGTGCGCGACGCGCTCGCCGAGTCCAAGCAGGATGACGCCGTCAAGGTCACGAGCACGGACGAGGCGGGCGACGCCCGCGTTGCTTTCGTGCCGGTGGTGCAAGACGGCAAGCTCTCGCGCATCTACGCGTTCTCCCTCGACCAGTCGTCGGCGGCCGCCCTCACCAATGTCGCGCTCACCGTGGCGACGCTCATGGCGAGCCTGTTCATCGTGCTCGGCTTCTCGGTTCCGGCGGCGATCGCCGCGCGGCGCATCCGCGAGCGCTGGCTGGCCGAGGATCAAATTCGCCATCTCGCCTTGCATGATTCGCTCACCGGGCTACCCAACCGGCTTCAGTTCCACCAGCATCTCGACCGCGCGGTGTCGCGTGCAAAGCGTCACGGCCAGTTGATGGCGGTGTTCGGACTCGACCTCGACCGCTTCAAGCACGTGAACGACACGCTTGGCCATGCCACCGGCGATGCGTTGCTCGCAGAGGTCGCGGCGCGCCTCAAGGAAAGCGTTCGCGAGTCGGACTTGGTCGGCCGCCTGGGCGGCGATGAGTTTGCCATCGTCGCCGAGGATCTTGCCGCACCGGAGGATGCGATGCGGCTCGCGCGGCGGGTCTGCACCGCACTCGGCGAAGCGTATCACGTGAACGGCCACGAGCTCGCGACCTCGGCCAGCATCGGCATCGCCATCGGCCCCGTCGACGATGCCGAGCCCTCTGATACGCTGCTCAAGAATGCCGACCTCGCGCTCTATCGCGCCAAGGAGGACGGGCGCAACACGTTCCGGTTCTTCGAGCCGGCCATGGACGCGGCTCTGCAGAAGCGCCGGCGGCTCGAGGCCGATCTGCGCGCGGCGCTGCGCAAGAACCAGCTCTATCTCGACTACCAGCCGCAATTCGACCTCGAGAGCGGCAGGCTCACCGGTTACGAGGCCTTGGTGCGCTGGTGGCATCCGACCGAGGGCGAGATTTCCCCTACCACTTTCATTCCAATCGCCGAGGAGACCGGTTTGATCGTTCCGCTCGGCGAATGGATCCTGCACACGGCGTGCAGCTACGCCACCACTTGGCCGCTCGACACCAATCTCGCGGTAAATCTCTCACCCGCCCAGTTCAAGACCCAAGACGTGTACGGTTTGGTCCGCCGCGTGCTGAGCGAGACCGGGCTCGAGCCGCACCGCCTTGAGCTCGAAATCACCGAGGGCATCATCCTCCAGAACACCGACGCGGTAATGGAGACGTTGAAGCGCCTCGATCAGCTCGGCGTGTCGATCGCCATGGACGATTTCGGCACGGGCTATTCGAGCCTCTCCTACCTTACCCGCTTCCCAGTGAAGAAGATCAAGATCGACCGCTCCTTCATCGATACGCTCGGAACGAGCCCGCAGACATCTGCCATCGTGTCGAGCATCGTTGGCCTCGGCCAGTCTCTGCATGTCACCATCACCGCGGAGGGCGTCGGGACCGAGGGCCAGGCGGCCATGCTGAAGAAATGGGGCTGCGACCAGGTGCAGGGCTTCTATTACGGCAAGCCCGATGCGGACGTGCCCGAATCGGCGGAAACCTTGAAGGACCATCCGCTCGTCGCCTGAGAACGCCAAGCGCATCGTTTAGCCGTCCTCGTATCGGGCGCGACCAACCCGCGCCTTAGTTTGGGGGCAGCGTCGCCCGCCATGGCGCTTCTTGGCTTCATCGGTGCTCCACAGATCGCGGCACTCCTCGTTCTTGGCCAGCGCGGGCTCGAAGAGCTCTATTCTGCACGCAACACGAACGCGCTGCTTGCCCAGGGCGCGAGCGAGGCGGGGCGCGCTTTCTATCCCGTCGTCGCCGCCACTCACCTCGCCTGGATCGCATCTCTGTTTTTTCTGATATCGCCCGGTGCGCCGATCATCTGGCCGCTCGTCGCCTATTATCTCGCGCTGCAGGTCGTGCGCTATTGGGTGATCGCGAGCCTCGGTCGCTTCTGGACGCATCGCATCATGACAGTTCCACACGCGCCGATCGTCCGCCGCGGTCCTTATCGCTATCTCTCCCACCCCAATTATGCGGTGACGATCATCGAGACTTTCGTTCTGCCGCTTGCCTTCGGCGCGCTCGCGCTTGCCGCCATCATGACGGCGCTGTGGTGGGTGGTGATCGCGACCAAGATCAGGCTAGAGGATGAGGCGCTCGCCGCAAGGCGCTAAAGCATGATCCGGAAAACGAGTACCGGTTCTCCGACAAGACCATGCTCAATGAGAGGTCAGAGATCGATGGCCACGAAATAGGCGGAGAAGCCTGGGCCGAATGCCAGCAGCAGATGCGGGCCTGCGGCGCCCGCCGCCCGCGCGCGGTGAAGGGCAAATAGAGCGGTCGGCGACGACATATTGCCGAAGTCGCGCAGCACTTCGCGCGACAGAGCGAGATCCTCATCCCCGAGTCCAAGCACCTCCTGGGCCGTGTTCAGGATCTTGGCGCCGCCCGGATGCAACAGGAATCCCGAGAACTCACCGAGGCTCATGCCGCTCTGATCGAGAAAGCCCTGCACCGCATCGACCAGATGATTGCGGATGAGACCTGGAAGCTCAGGGCTCAGCACCACCCCGAAGCCGTCTTCCTTGATGTCCCAGCCCATGATGTGCTCGGTGCTCGACCAGAAATGATCGCCGACGGCAAGGATGCGGCCAGCGCCGGCACCCTCCGCCGACCCTCGAACATGACTGAGGACGACACCGGCCGCTCCGTCGCCGAAGAGCGCCGCCGAGACGAACATCGCAAGGCTCGGATCGGCGATGCGGAGGCAAAGGCTGCAAAGATCGACCGTCAGGAACAGCACGTTGCTGCCCGGCATGGCTTGCGCGTAGCGCGCGGCGCGCGAGAGACCCGCCACGCCACCGCCGCAGCCGAGCCCGAAGATCGGCAAGCGCTCCATCTTGCGGGGAAAGTCGAGGCGATTCATCAGCATGGCGTCGAGGCTCGGGATCGCCAGTCCGGTGATGGTGTTGATCACCAGAGCGTCGATGTCCTTAAGCGAGATCCCGGCATCGGCGATGGCCGCGAGCGTCACCTCCTCCAGCAATTGCAGCGCATGTCGCTGGAACACCTCGGTGCGCGCCTCCCAGCCGTGGCGCTCGTAGTACCAATCCTTCGGCTGGCAAGCGTAGCGGCTCTCGATCCCGGTATTGGCATAGAGCCCGTCGAGCCGCGCGAGATGCGGGAATACCGCCCTCGCCCGCTCGGCGATATCGTCTTGCGAGACTTTATGCGGGGGGACCGCCGTCGCGACCCCGGTGATTGCCACGTCGAACGCCCGCGCCCTTTGGCCGGCCTGTTTCGCCCTGGCGGCGGTTTCGAGCATGGCCCCTCCTCTCGCCGTCGTTGCCTCAGCGAGAACCATGAGGGTTCGGCTTTGTGGCGGGCGAGGGGCTCTAAGCGCGCAGCATCGTCAATTCTTCGTGTTGGCGGCTCTTTGACACGCGCCTCGGTCTGCTACGCAGGCCCGCGCTCGTTAACGAGACCGCCGTCGGCGGTAATGCTTGGCCGTATCGCGTTTGCAGTCGAAGTCACGGGCATCCTTTCGGCGGTGGCACGCGGGTGCTCGTCCGCATTGGGATTCCTGGCAGTACCCCCGAATGCATGCGCGCGGCGAACCAAAATAGCCGTGGACTTGCCCATGTTCGCATCGCCGATAGGGGGTAAGTTCGCGTCTTCAGGCGCCCGGGACTTGTGGGCGGGCGCCCTGGCGTCATAGAAGGTCGCCTACCTTGGCAAAGGCCCTTCGATCCGGGTACCGCCGCAGCAGCGCCGACGGACAAGACCATGAGTGAGATGAAACTGGCTGTTCTCGGGGCCGCTGGGCGTATGGGCCAGGCTCTGACTCGCACTCTCGTGGCGACGCCTGGCTGCACCGTCGCCGGCGGCATCGAGATCAAGGGGTCTCCCGCGGTCGGCCGTGATATCGGCGAGGTCGCCGGGCTCGACCCCCTCGGCATCGCCATCACCGACGATCCTCTCCCCGTGTTGGCCCATGTCGACGGCATCCTCGATTTCACCTCCCCCGCCTCGACCGTCGCCTTCGCGGCCCTGTCCGCTCAGGCGCGCCTCGTTCATGTCATCGGCACGACAGGCCTCTCCGAGGCCGACCAGGCCAAGATCGAGGCGGCGGCCCGTCATGCGACCGTCGTCAAGGCCGGCAATATGAGCCTTGGCGTCAACCTGCTCGCGCTTCTCACCGAGCGCGTGGCGCAGGCGCTCGGCCCGGAGTTCGACATCGAGATCCTGGAGATGCACCACCGCCATAAGCGTGACGCGCCCTCTGGCACGTCGCTCATGCTCGGCGCCGCCGCCGCGCGGGGCCGGAACGTGTCGCTTGGGGACAAGAGCGTCCGCGCGCGCGACGGTGAGGTCGGTCCAAGACGAGAGGGCGATATCGGCTTTGCGGCGCTCCGTGGCGGCGATGTGGTCGGCGAGCATCGGGTGATCTTCGCCGGTCCGGGCGAGCGGATCGAGCTCGCCCATGTCGCGACCGACCGTGGGATTTTTGCCCGCGGCGCCGTCACCGCGGCGCTGTGGGCTCGCAACAAGGCCCCAGGCCTCTATTCGATGGCTGATGTTCTTGGCTTGTAACGCTGATGGTGAACTCGACTCTTGGTCATCAATTCGCAAAGCAGCTGTCCTACGCCCAAATCTCCGGATGTTTTCGCCGGAAATAGGCCCGAAATGGCAATCATATGAGACCGCCTTTAGGATTTTTCCGCTATTTTCCGCGACACGTAGAGGAGCCGCTTCGGCAGGCTAAACGACCGGACTAGGCGATGACAGGGCGCCCCCAACAAGACGAACAGCCGCTGCCCGCAATCGGCGTGCTCGTTCTGATCCGCCACGGCGAGAGTGAGTGGAATCGCCTGAATCGGTTCACGGGATCAAAGGATGTGGGCCTCACCGAGGAAGGCTTGTTCGAGGCGCATCGCGCCGGTGCCATGCTCGAGGCCGAGGGCATCCGTTTCGATGCCGCTTTCACCAGCACGCTGAAACGTGCCACCAACACTTTGGAGATCATTCTCGACGAGCTTGATCAGGAACACATTCCCACGGTGAAGGATGCCGCCCTCAACGAGCGCGACTACGGCGAGCTGATGGGCATCAACAAGGATGAGGCTCGCCGCCGCTGGGGCGCCGAGCAGGTCCATCTGTGGCAACGCTCTTACGACATCGCTCCGCCCGGAGGCGAGAGCCTCAAGGACACCGCTCAGCGCGTGGTTCCTTTTTTCGAGAAGCGCATCGCACCCGAGCTCAGGACGGGCAAGAATGTCATTGTCGTCGCTCACGGCAACTCGCTTCGCGCGCTCATCATGCAGCTTGATCGGCTGCTGCCGGAGGATGTCGAGAGGGTCGAGTTGCGTACCGGCCATCCGCTGATCTACCGGCTGAACGCCGACGGCTCGATCGCCGAGAAGCGCGACATCGCCGCTTAGCAGACAGCTTGCCGATGAATGGGCTTGTCTCAGGCAGGGCCCGAGCTTTTCGCCGCGGAGAGAGCGGATAACAGCGCAAGAGCGAAATCCTCTCGCTCTGAGTCGGTGAGGAAGCTCGCGAACACGAGCCGCCTGCCATGCGAGGCGAGCGACAGCTCGGTCGAGCGGCCCAGGCGTGGCTCGAGGCAGAGTCTCACCCAATAAGGGTTGAAGTCCCAGGATTGCGCCCGGCCCGACGGATCGACGCGCGTGACGGTGAGCGCCTTCTGGGTGAGGTCGACTGTCTCGTAGAGCCGGAGCGCGCGGAAGTTAAGCTTGAAAGCGATGTAGATCAGAGCGACGTCGAGGCCCATGAAGCCCACGACGGGCCAAGCGCCGATCATGTAGAACAACAGCCCGGTGCCGAAGCTGACCGCGCACACCGCCGCCATCAGCATCATGAAGCCCTTGGGCCCGAGGGAGCGGTGCGGCGTCAGAACGGCGCTGAAGCGCGTGGGCTCTTGTGGAATGAGGTAGGGGTCTGTCATAGCAGGTCGGGAGCCACCCCCTCAGTGGTAGACAAGGCCAAGTGGCGGTTCAACCAAAAATGCGCGCGACTGACGTCAAGGCAAAGCCTCTGCAAGGTAAACGATCGGCCGGCAAGAAAGCTCCCGGGTCAAAGCTCACCCAACAGCAAGTCGACGAGATCTTCGCTCGCTTTCACGCGGCAAACCCCAACCCCAAGACCGAGCTTCATTACCGCGACCCTTTCACCTTGCTCGTGGCCGTCGTTCTGTCGGCGCAGGCGACCGATGCCTCGGTCAACCGCGCTACGCCCGAACTGTTCCGCGTCGCCGACACGCCCGAGAAGCTGATCACGCTCGGCAAGGCGGCGCTCACCGAGAAGATCAAGACCATCGGCCTTTATCGCTCCAAGGCGAGGAACCTCATCGCGCTGGCCAAGAAGCTCGTCGCGGAACACGGCAGCACTGTGCCTGACACTCGCGAGGTGCTTGAGAGCCTTCCGGGCGTCGGGCGCAAGACCGCCAACGTCGTGCTGAACGTCGCGTTCGGCGCCAAGACCATCGCCATCGATACCCACGCCTTCAGGGTGGCTAACCGCACGGGACTTGCGCCGGGAAAGACGCCCCTGAAGGTCGAGGAAACTCTCAATCGGATCGTGCCGGACCGCTACAAGCACAATGCCCATCACTGGCTGATCCTGCATGGGCGCTATGTGTGCAAGGCGCGCAAGCCCGAATGCTGGCGCTGCCTCATCGCCGACATCTGCCTGTTCAAGCCGAAGACGCCCGCGCCGGCATGACGTAATTCACATCCGGTTTACCGGCATTGAACCAAACTCCGGCGGCCTTAGATGGCCTATGACGCCATCCACGCGGGCAAAAGCCATGACCAGAATTCTCCTCGTTATCGCCGCCGTCGCCGCCTGCTCCACCTCCGCTCTCGTTGCGCAAGGCAAGACGCGAGAACCTGCTGGCTACCCTTACGTATATGGGACCGAAGACGAAAAGCTTATCGGCAGCGGCGTCTTCGTGCCGCACTCCAAGGAGTTAAGCGGCGCTCTTGGCGGATGGAACCGCGGCGATCCCAACGATCCCTACTGGGATCCATGCATTTCTTATCAGCGGGACTGGGGCACTGGCGCGTGCGGCGGTCGCTGACGTCAACCGGCAGTGCTGGCCTGAAGTCTTCGTCCTAAGACGCAGGACGCGGGGCAAGTCTCAGCCCGGCATTCGCGGCAAGCTGCTTGTAGATGTGCACCATGAAGGCCGTGGCGAAAATCGGCGTGATCAGGTTCAGGATCGGCACCGAAGCGATCACGGCGATGATCAGCCCGCACATCCACACATAACCGACATTTGCCTTCCTGAGCCGCTTGGCGTCTTCGAGCGGCAGATGGCGCATGGCGGCGAGCTCGAAATATTCGCGCCCGAGCAGGTAGCCGTTGCCGAGATAGAAAGCGATCACGTTGATACCGGGTATGAGCAGCAGAAACAGCGCGAGGATGTTGACCGCGAGCACGACGAAAAAGAACTTGAGCGCAAGCCCGATGGCGGGAAGCGCATCGAGCGGCCGCCCCGGAGGGTCTGACGGATAGACGGTGCTCTCGACCTCTGCCGCGATGTCGTCGAGATAGAGGCTAGCGATCAGCGAAGTGACGGGCGGGATGAGGAAGATCGACCCGACCACGAGTGCCAGTCCGCCGAGCCACTCGACCGTCGTCTCGATCCAGCCCGGCAATTGCACGAAATGGCCGAACGTCCATTCGATGCCAATGATGAACAGGGCGAGAAGCCCGATGGTGAAGCCAACGCATTTCCACAGCACCGAGCGGAAAGGCGGGGTGAACAACTCCTGGAAGGCTTGACCTGCGGCAGCGAGCATGACGTGGTCCTCAAAACTCCGGCGTCGCGAATATAGTGGCGCCTAGCCAAGACAAAAGGGCCAAGGCAAAAGCAGGGGACTGCAAGGAATGGCTGAGAAGGTCTACGACGTGGTCGGCATCGGCAACGCCATCGTCGACATCATCGCCCGCTGTGACGAAGGCTTCCTGAGCAAGCATGGCCTCGCCAAAGGCTTCATGAGGCTGATCGACGCCCATGAAGCCGCGCGCCTTTACGAGGCAATGGGACCAGCGGTCGAACGATCGGGCGGGTCTGTCGCCAATACCATCGCCGGGCTTGCGTCGTTTGGAGCGAGATGCGGCTTCATCGGCCGGGTGGCCGCCGACCAGTTCGGCGGCATCTTCCGCCACGACATCCGCTCGCAGGGGGTGGTTTACGAAACGGCGCCTGCCACGGAAGGCGCGCCGACCGCGCGCTGCCTCATCCTGGTGACGCCTGACGGCGAGCGCACTATGAATACTTTTCTCGGCGTGAGCGTCGGTCTCAGCGCCGCCGATATCGACCAGGCGATGATCGAGAATTCGAAGATCATCTATCTCGAAGGCTATTTGTTCGACCGTCACGAGGCGAAAGAAGCATTCCGCGATGCGGCGCGCCGCGCGCGCGGTGCGGGGGTCAAGGTCGCGCTCAGCCTCTCCGACGCCTTCTGCGTCGACCGTCACCGCGACGACTTCCGCAAACTGGTGAGGGAGGACGCCGATATCGTCTTCGCCAACGAGAAGGAAATCACGAGCCTTTACCAGGTGAACAGCTTCGAGGAGGCAGCGGACTTGGCACTCCAGGATTGCGAGATGGCGGTCTTGACCCGCTCCGAGGCCGGATCGGTGATCGTGGCGAAAGGCGAGTCGGTAGCGATTCCAGCCTGGCCGGTCGGCGAGGTCATCGACGTCACCGGCGCCGGAGACCTCTATGCCGCGGGCTTTCTCTTCGGACTGACCCGCGGGGTCCCGTTAGAGATTTGCGGGCGCCTCGGCAGTCTCGCCGCCGCGGAGGTGATCAGCCATATCGGGGCGAGACCCGAAATTCCTCTGCGCAAGCTCGCTAAGGAGCACGGGCTGCTCGCTTGAGCTCCCTGACTGTGACTTTCCCGCCACAGTGACCGGAAATCGCCAATCAATACTTGTGGATAACACTTTGTAAACGCGGTTCGCTGGTAACTTGCACATCCAGAACCGGGGGCCCCCTATGCAAAGAGTCGCGCGAATTGTCATTGGAGCGGTCATGGCAATCGCCGTGCCGTCCCTCGCGCAGGCGCAAGCGCCAGCGACTCAAGTCGTCGGCGGCACCATCATCACCCTTGGCGGCGGTCTGCAGCAGCTCGCGCTGCCGGACATGAACTTCACCTTCAAGACCGACACTGACGGCGCCGCCGTAAAAAGGCAGACCAACGGCACGCTCGACAATGTCGGCGGCGCCTTCGGCGGCTCGGTTGAGACGCCGTTCGGCTATTGGGGCGCGACGCCGGTCACTGGCGTCGCGTCTGGTTTCTTTGCCAATGTCGATAACAACACGCGCAGGAAATGCATTTCGAGCCAGAGCCTCGAATGCGAGGCGGAGAACATCGTCGACAATCCGCATCAGCTCGACAGCTTCGGCTTCGACCAGTTCAAAACCAATACCGACCGTAACGTCAATTATTGGGGCGCGGGCGGTGAGGCGCGTTTCGGCAGGGCCGCCGAGCCGGTCCCCGATTCCGGCGGCTATCTGTTCCGCTTCGGCTATGTCGGCATCGGCGGCGACGTGAGGGGTATCGATCAGGATAACAAGCTGCGCCTCACCGGCGACGGCTTCAGCGTGAACTCGCTGAAATATACCGAGTCGCTCGATACCACCTATGCCGGCGCCTATCTGTCTCTCGGCGGCGAGTACAACATTCTGGGTTATCTCGGCATGGGCAGCTCGTGGGGCTTGCGCTCAGCCATCAATCTGCGCGCCGGCATTTACGACGCCTCCACCGACTACTCGGGCGCCTTCACCCCCGACGGCGGCAACACCACGCGGCTTGGCCTTTCCAAAGACCAAGTCGCGTTTATCGGAGCGGCGAGCTTCGAGACGCGAAAGCAGCTTGGGCCGCGCACCAGTCTGTCGCTCGTGACCGACTATGAGTACTACTCCTATGCGCCGCAGATGAAATATGTGAACGCCGATGCGGGCGCCTGCGGCGGCACCTGCGCGGGCAGCGTCAGTCACACGAACATCTCCGACAGCGACGCCTTCGAGGTGCGCACCACGCTCAGGCTGAACATCGCGTTAGGTGCCGCGCCTGGGCCCGCCTATAGCGAGCCGCTGAAATAGCCTCGCGGGGAATTTCAGAGCTTCCTGAGCGCGACTGTTTCGACCGCATGACCCTCGCCCTTGCGCAAGATCAAATCGGCGCGTTGCCGGGTCGGTAGGATATTCTCCCGAAGATTGACGAGATTGATCGTCCGCCAGATCGATAGCCCGGTCGCCACCGCCTCCTCCTCCGACAGCGTCGCATAGCGGTGGAAATACGAGGCCGGGTCGCGGAAAGCCGTCTGCCTGAGCCGTAGGAACCGTTCGACGTACCAGCTCTCGACCAGCCGTTCCGCGGCATCGATATAGATCGAGAAATCGAAGAAATCCGAGACGAAGGGGATCGCCTCGCCGTCCTTCGGCAGCTTCGCCGGCTGGAGCACGTTCAGACCCTCGACGATGACGATGTCGGGCCGCTCGATGACGATCGCCTGGTCGGGGAGCACGTCGTAGATGAGGTGGGAATAGACCGGCGCCTCGACCCGGGCCTTGCCCGACTTCACGTCGCCGAGGAAATTGAGCAGTCGCGTCAGGTCGTAGCTCTCGGGGAAGCCCTTGCGGTTCAAGATCCCGCGCTCCTCGAGGACGGCGTTGGCGAACAGAAATCCGTCGGTCGGCACGAGCTCGACTCTTGGATGACTCGGCCAGCGCGCGAGAAGCGCTTGCAGCACGCGGGCCGTGGTGCTCTTGCCGGCCGAGACGCTGCCTGCGAGCCCGATGATGAACGGCATCTTGCCGTCGGCCTTGCGCAGGAACGTCGTGGTGCTCCCGTGCAGCTCCTGGGTGGACTCCACATAGAGATTGAGCAGCCGGCTGAGCGGCAAATAGACCTCGACCACCTCGGCGGTCGACACGCGCTCGGTCAGGCTGCTCAGATTGTCGAGCTCGGCTTGATTGAGCGGCATCGGCGTATCCGCCCTGAGCGCCGCCCACTCCTCGCGCGAATAGACGGTGTAGGGGGAGAACGCGACGGTCGGACGCGGATTCATGGGGCGGAGCCCTGCCTCGGCGGTTAGCGCGAAGCGGCCTTCCGGCTCTTCTGAAGCGCCGTGGCGCTCATGCGCCGCTCAAGCTCCCCCAGCACGTCGTCGAGCGACACCCGGCGGGACTCGAGCACGACGAGGAGATGGTAGAGCAGATCGGCGGTCTCGAGGATCAGCGCGTCCTTGTCCTGGGCGAGCGCGGCGATGGCCACCTCGACCGCCTCCTCGCCGAGCTTCTTGGCGGGCTTGATAGGCGCGCCGTCCAGCAGCCGCCGCGTATGGGAGTCTTCGGGCCTTGCCGTCCGGCGCTCCTTGATGGTGGCGGCAAGTCGATGCAGCACATCGTTGCTCATATCTTGGCTCATACACTGCCCCGACAGAACTGGGAATAGGTACGTCTCGGTAATCCCACCAAATGTGCGTCATCTGCCCGTTTGCGAGGCAGTCGGAGCTATGGATCGAGGCGGATTGGAAGGCCGGCGCCTGCCATATAGCGTTTGGCCTCCCCGATCGAGTGCTCGCCATAGTGGAAGATCGAGGCGGCAAGCACGGCGCTGGCGTGGCCTTGCCGCACGCCTTCGACCAGATGATCGAGCGTGCCGACGCCCCCGCTCGCGATCACGGGAACCGGGACGGCGTCGGCGATGGCGCGGGTCAGCTCGAGGTCGAAGCCCATCCGCGTGCCGTCGCGATCCATCGAGGTTAACAGAATCTCGCCCGCCCCGAGCGTGACCACCTCTTGGGCGTAAGCGACAGCCTCGAGCCCCGTCGGCTCGCGGCCGCCGTGGGTGAACAGCTCGAAGCGGGGCTTGGCCCCGTTCGCTCCGACCCGCTTCGCGTCGATGGCGACCACGATGCATTGCGCGCCGAACTTCTCCGCCGCTCGTTGCACGAGGCTCCTGTCCTTGACCGCCGCGGTGTTGATCGAGACTTTATCGGCGCCTGCCTCGAGCAGAGCGCGCACATCTTCCGTGCTCCGCACCCCGCCGCCAACGGTAAGCGGCATGAAGCAGCGCTCGGCCGTGCGGCGCACCACGTCGAGGATGGTGCCGCGCTTCTCGTGGCTTGCGGTGATGTCGAGGAAGCAGAGCTCGTCGGCTCCCGCCTCGTCATAAGCGGCAGCGGCCTCCACGGGATCGCCCGCGTCGCGCAGATCGACGAACCTCACGCCCTTGACGACGCGGCCCTCTTTCACGTCGAGGCAGGGTATGACGCGGATCTTCAGCATCGACATGAATCTCAAGCCTGTGTCCGCTTGCGCCGGCCGACAATGAAGGCGATCAGCGCTGCGACCGCCCAGATGCCGAGCAGCACCCCGCCGGCCGGAAGCGATAGATAGGAATACCAGATCAAAAAGCCGAGATCGTAGAAGGTTTGCCCATAGTCCTTGCCGCCGATGACGCAGGGAATCGCGTAGTTGAGATTGACCTCGCAGCCGAGCACCTTCTCGGCGACCTCCTGGATTCCGACGGCGACCAGCGCCGGCCCGAACGCAATCAGCGCGATGAGCATCAGTAGAATGCCGAAGATCGTGCGCGCGCGCATGGATCACTGGTGCTTGGCCAAGCCGCTCGCGGCGATCAGCCCGAGCGCTTCGCGCGCGTCGAGTCGGCCGTCGTAGAGCGCGCGGCCGACAATTGCGCCATCCAACATTCGGTAGCGCGGGTCGATCAGCCTCTTCACGTCGTCGATCGAAGCAAATCCTCCACTCGCGATCACGGGGATCGACACCGCGCGCGCGACCTCGACGCTGCCGTCGAGATTGAGACCTTGCAACTCCCCATCGCGCGAAATGTCGGTGTGGATGATGGCCGCCACCCCCGCATCTTCGAAGCGCCGGGCGAGGTCGAGCACGGTCATCTCGCTCGTCTCGGCCCAACCCTCGATCGCCACTTTGCCGTCACGGGCATCGATGCCGACGACGATGCAGCCGGGAAAATCGCGCGCCGCCTCGCGCACGAGCTTCGGATCGCGCACGGCGGACGTGCCGAGGATCACGCGGTCGACGCCTTTGTCGAGCCAGGCGACGACCGTGTCGAGATCGCGGATGCCGCCGCCGAGCTGCACCGGGACGTGCACCGCGGCGAGGATCGCTTCGACGGCCGGCGCGTTCACCGGCCTCCCTTCGAACGCTCCATTCAAGTCGACCACATGCAGCCAGTCGAATCCCGCTTCCTCGAAGGCCCGCGCCTGCGCCGCGGGATCGGTGTTGAACACGGTAGCTTCGGCCATCTCGCCCTGGCGGAGCCGCACGCACTGCCCGTCTTTGAGATCGATGGCGGGAAACAGGATCATGGATTCCAGTTTAGGAAATTGGCGATCAGCGCAAGCCCGAGCTTCTGGCTCTTCTCGGGGTGGAACTGGCTGCCGGCCATGTTGTCCTTGGCGACAAAGGCGGTCACCTCCCCGCCATAGTCGGTGCTCGCGATCAGCACGTCCCGGTTGGCCGGCACGAGGTGATAGGAGTGCACAAAATACGCGTTGAGCCCGCCCTCGCCGGTCGGGATGCCGTCGAACAACGCATGCGGGCGCGTAAGCTCGAGTGTGTTCCAGCCCATATGCGGGATCTTGAGCGTGGCGTCTGACGGACTGATGGCGCTGACTTCGCCTTCGATCCAGCCGAGCCCCGGCGTCACCCCATGCTCGAGCCCGCGGCTCGCCATCAATTGGAGCCCGACGCAGATGCCGAGAAAGGGTTTGCCGCGCGCCCTCACCGACTCCTCGAGCGCATCGATCATGCCGGGAATGTTGGCGAGCCCCTGTTTGCAATCGGCGAAAGCGCCGACGCCGGGCAGTACGATGCGCTCGGCCGACAGCACCCTGTCGGGCTCGGCCGTCACTTTGACGGTCAACGGCGACCCACTCTCGCGGGCGGCGCGCTCGAATGCCTTGGCGGCCGAGTGGAGATTGCCCGACCCGTAATCGATGATGGCGACGTGCATGATGCTCACGCTTGCGGGAAAAGCCCGATGACGCCTTCACCCTCTCCGAGCGTGGTGGGTCTCATTGCGTCGCTATCGCGCTGCCGCTCAGCGTGCCGTTCGGGGCTTCGCTCGCTCCGCGCTTGCGTTTTCTGGAGTGGCAGCCAGGTCTTGAAGAAGGAGAGCTCGGCGTCGGTGCGGCCGCGCCCCTCGGCGACGCCGATCAGCCGATAGCCACGGCGCTCGAGTGCCCCGCCGCGCAAATCGTTGGCCTCAAAGGCAAAGAGCGCAAACAGGGCGACCAGGATCCAGCCGAGTACGTCATGCCCCGGCTTGTCGAGGCCAAGCGCCCATTGCAGCGCGCCGAAGATGACGATGAACAGGATAAGCTCGATCCACATGCGGCAATAGATGAGCCAAAGCGCCGGCACAAGGAAAGCAGGCCAGGAAAAGCCCTCTTTCACGAATTGAAGGCTCTCGGCGCGGAGCGCGATGTCGCTTGCCTCGCTCGCAGGCTCATAAACGGAATAGACGGTCACGGCGCCTCACCTGCCCCTTCAAAACTCCGGCAAATGGGCAAGCGTCAAAGCTGGCCCTTGGTCGAGGGAACCCGCCCGCTCTGGCGGTCGTCGATCGCGATCGCCTGCCTGAGCGCCCGGGCAAGCGCCTTATAGCAGGTCTCGGCGATGTGGTGACTATTCTCGCCGTAGAACGTCGCGACATGGAGCGTGATACCCGCATGCTGGGCGAAGGCCTGGAACCATTCGCGGAACAGCTCGGTATCCATCTCGCCGATCTTCGAGCGGGTGAAGGCGACCTTCCACACGAGGTAAGGCCGCCCCGAGACGTCGAGCGCGACGCGGGTCAGCGTCTCGTCCATGGGGAGATAGGCGAAGCCGTAACGGGCGATCCCCTTCTTGTCGCCGAGCGCCTTGGCCACGGCCTGGCCGAGCACGATGCCCGCATCCTCGGTCGTGTGGTGCTGGTCGATATGGAGATCGCCCTTGGCCTTCAGCGCGATATCGATCAGGGAATGCCTGGCAAGCTGCTCGATCATGTGGTCGAGGAAGCCCACCCCAGTCGCGACCTCGTAGGCGCCGGTCCCGTCGAGATCGACGGAGGCCACGATCTCGGTCTCCTTGGTTCGGCGCGCGACGGTCGCTGACCGCGTCTCGGTATCTTTGCTCCGCTTTTGCATGCCGGTCAGTCTAGCCCAATGGCCTTAGCAATTCGCTTCTTTGGGGGTTTCGCCGACCTTATACGCCCCGTCGCCAAAGAGTGCTATTCCGGCCTAGCCCGGAACGGAGAGAGACCATGCGCAAATGGCTGATCGGCGCCGTCCTCGCGGTTGCGGCCTATACCGGCTACCCCTATCTCACCCTCTGGTGGATCGACCATGCGCTGCTTAACGACGACAAAGCTGCCCTGGAAAATCTGGTCGACTGGCCGCTGGTCCGGCAGCAGCTCAAGGCGGACGTCAAGCTCGCCCTCATCGAGTCGGCGCAGACCCAGGTGGGAAAGGACAGTTTCGCCGGACTGTTCGGCGCGGCGCTGACCGCCCTCCTCGTTCCCACCCTCGTCGACAGCGCCGTCGACGAATGGGTAACGCCAGAAAGGGTGCTGAACAGCGAGGAGGTGGTCAAGCGGCGCCAAGAGCAGAAATCGTTCGCCGATTTCGTCACCTACGCGTTCTTCGCCTCGCCCACCGAGTTCCGCGTCGATCTGAAGGACCCGAAGGATGCCGATTCTCCGGCGGTGACCGCATTGCTGCGACTGACCGGTGCAAGATGGCGCGTGGTCGCGATCAAGCTCCCGCCGGTCGACTCTTGGCTCAAGGGCCGATCCCCGCCCGACTCCGCGCCAGAAACGCCGCCCGTCCCGCCGCGTTGAAGCGGCGGTCCTGGCCGCGAAGCGCGCTCGCGTCGCCTAGCTGTATCCGACGCAGTGGAAGTACTTGTGCTTGTAGAGGTTCTTCTTGTCCGGATCGCTCGTAGCGTTCCCTTTGTCAATCCATTTCTGGCATTTGGCCTGGAGCTCTGCGCTGACCGGCGCGCAGTCGTTGTGCGATGGAACACCATCATAGTCCCCGCACGGAAGCGGTCCCTTGTCCTTCTTTGCCTCGGCGGAGGTGATGGTGAAGGCAAGTGCGATCGAACAGGCGAGAAGCGTTAACGGCCTCAGCATGAAGGTCTCCTTCGCTTGAGTGATTGTCCTCCACGGGACCCAAACCCTACCACGCCCGACACGATTGCACAGCGCGAACCGATCACGAGGGGCTAAGCGGAGCCCCGGCGCATCGAGCAGAACGCTTGACTATAGCCCTTCCCACGCCGATATCGCATTGCAGCATGAGCAGTTCGCAGTCCTCCCCCGACACCTGGCATGGCACGACCATTCTGACCGTCCGCAAGGGCGGCAAGGTCGTGATCGCCGGCGACGGGCAGGTCACGCTCGGCCAGACCATCATCAAGGGCACGGCGCGCAAGGTGCGCCGCGTCGGCAATGGCAATGTCATCGCCGGCTTCGCCGGCTCGACCGCCGACGCCTTCACCTTGTTCGAGCGGCTGGAGACCAAGCTCGAGCGCTTCCCGGACCAACTGAAGCGCGCCTGCGTCGAGCTCGCCAAGGATTGGCGCACCGACCGTTATCTCCGCCGGCTCGAGGCGATGATGATCGTGGCCGATGCCAGCGAGAGTCTCGTGCTGACCGGTACCGGCGATGTGCTCGAGCCTGACGATGCGGTGATGGGGATCGGCTCCGGCGGCTCTTATGCGCTCGCAGCCGCGCGCGCGCTGCTCGACACCGACCTCGGCGCCGAGGACATTGCGCGCAAGGCCATGGCCATCGCCGCAAAGATCTGCGTTTACACCAACGACGAGGTGGTCGTCGAAACCCTCGATGCGTCCAAGTAAGTCGAAGTCATGACATCATTCTCCCCCCGCGAGATCGTCTCCGAGCTCGATCGCCACATCATCGGCCAGCGCGACGCGAAGCGCGCCGTGGCCATTGCCTTGCGCAATCGCTGGCGCCGCCAGCAGCTCGACGGCGAGATGCGCGAGGAGGTCCTGCCCAAGAACATCCTCATGATCGGCCCGACCGGCGTCGGCAAGACGGAGATCTCCCGCCGCCTCGCCAAGCTCGCCGGAGCCCCCTTCCTCAAGGTCGAGGCGACCAAATTCACCGAGGTCGGCTATGTCGGCCGCGACGTCGATCAGATCATCCGCGACCTCCTCGAGGCTGGGCTTGCGCTCGTGCGCGATGCCAAGCGCAAGGAGGTGGAGGCCAAGGCCCAGCTCAACGCCGAGGAGCGCGTCATCGATGCGCTGGTCGGCGCCAATGCCGCTCTTTCCACCCGTGATGCGTTCCGCAAGAAGCTGCGTGCGAACGAGCTCGACGCCAAGGAGATCGAGATCCAGGTCGCCGACACGCCGACCATGCCCTCCTTCGAGATTCCCGGCATGCCCGGCAGCCAGGTCGGCATGATCAATCTCTCCGACATGCTGGGCAAAGCATTCGGCCACCGCACCAAGCCGCGCCGCGTCACCGTGCGCGACTCGTTCGAAATTCTAATGAGCGAGGAAAGCGACAAGCTGATCGACAACGACGCGATCGTGCAGGAGGCGATCAAAAACGTCGAGAATAACGGCATCGTATTTCTCGACGAGATCGACAAGATTTGCGCGCGCTCGGAGCGCATCGGCGCCGACGTCTCACGCGAAGGCGTTCAGCGCGATTTGCTGCCCCTGATCGAAGGCACCACCGTCGGCACCAAATATGGGCCGGTGAAGACCGACCACATATTGTTCATCGCCTCCGGCGCGTTCCACATCGCCAAGCCCTCGGACCTCTTGCCCGAGCTTCAGGGGCGGCTGCCGATCCGTGTCGAGCTTCGCCCGCTGACCCGCGAGGATTTCCGCCGCATCCTCACCGAGCCCAAGGCCTGCCTCATCAAGCAATATGTCGCGCTGATGAAGACCGAAGGCGTCGAACTCGATTTCACCACCGACGCGATCGACGCCATCGCCGACGTGGGCGTCGAGGTGAACACGGCCGTCGAGAATATCGGCGCTCGGCGCTTGTTCACGGTGATGGAGCGCATCCTCGACGACATCTCCTTCAACGCCGCCGACAAGGCCGGCGAGAAGGTGGTCATCGACGCGGCCTATGTGCGCCAGCATATCGGCGACCTCGCCAAGAACGCCGACCTCTCCAAGTTCATTTTGTAGGCCCATTGCCGGGAACCACGGCCCGGGCGTGGGAATTGATCCCTGGGGCATAGCCAGAATTGATGGGTGGCCATTGGCTTTGCGATGACCGGGGGGCAGCAAGGCAAGAGGGGAGTAGCCGTCATGACGACGATCGTTTCCGAAATGCCGATCGCTATATCGCAGCAGCCGCGCCAAGCGGATGACAGCGCTTCGAATGCAAGGAGCCGTATCACGATGCCAAGCGGGCCACAGAGAGACAGTTTGGCCGCCAAGCTGCTTATCGCCCGAAAAGACGGCGCCGCGGAAGCCGCGGCGTCGACCGACCTCCTGATTCAGGGGCTAGTGGAACGGCTTCCCAAGGCCAATGGCGCCTGGCCTCTCGATGATCGAGCGAAATGGCTCAGAACCGCCGTCAGCATTTTTGACCTCGTTTACAAGACCGACGAGGGCGAGCACAGGGAGATCGGCGTCACGCTCGCCAATCAAGAGAGCGAGCGCATCGCTTAGACTTGCCTAATTCTTGCGGTGCGGTCGGTTCATTGCTGCTGGGGTCGCCGCAGCCGAACATAGAGCGCGCCCTCGCCGCCGAGGCGGCGCGGGGCTGGTGAGAAGCTCACCACGACATGGGCAAGGTCGGGTGCCGCGAGCCAGTGGGGCACGGCCTGACGCAAGACGCCGCGCTCATCCTCCTCGTAGAAGCTTCGCCGCGTATCCCCCCCTGCACCCTTGCCGGTGATGACCAGCACGTGACGGTAGCCTTTACCTTGCGCCGATTTCAGGAAGCGCCGCAGCGCCGCATGCGCCTCGCGCTGCTTCATGCCGTGCAGATCGAGTCGCGCCTCGACGGCGAGATGACCGCGCTCGAGCTTGCGGGCCGTTCCCCGGTCGAGGGCTTCGCCCTTTGCGACGGGACTGGGCTTGGGAGCTAGCTTGACCGCCGGCCTGAGCGCGGATTGAGGCTCCTTTGCCTCAGGCTTCTTTACCGGTTTTGGAATCGCGGATTTGGCGGGGGGACGCGCTTTGTGAAGCGGCCGCGTGCTCCGCGCCACCCGCTCCCACAACTCTGCGCCGCCGTCGTGATCCTGCCCGCGCTTTCTCATAGTTCGAGCATAGCGCGAAGCGTCTTAATTCTTCGGCAGCAAGACGAAAAACCGCGCCTTTTCGTGGGTGGTTCCAGCGATCGCGCCGGCGGCATCGCCGGTGCCGAAGAAGATGTCGCCCCGCTCCGGCCCCCTGATCGCCGAGCCCACATCCTGGGCGATCATCAGCCGCCTGAAGGGCTTGCCGTCCTCGCCTTTAAGGTCAGGCGTAGTCACAAAGACCGGCGTGCCGAGCTTGTGAAAGGCGGCATCGACGGCGAGGCTGCGGCCGGGCGTCAGCGGCACGCCTTGCGCGCCGATCGGACCCTCGCCGGCTTCGGCCTGCGGCAGCTCGCGGAAGAAGACATAAGACTTGTTCTCCTGCATGAGGGCTCGGCCCCGCGCGGGGTCGGCCCGCAGCCAGCTTTTCAGTCCTTCCATGGTCAAGTCCTTGGGACGATCGCTGCGCTCGGCGAGACGCTTGCCAATAGACGTATAGGGATGGCCGTTCTTGGCCGCATAGCCGAGCCGTACCCATGAGCCGTCGGCGAGCCGCACGCGCCCCGAGCCTTGCACCTGCATGAAGAACAGCTCGACCGGATCGTCGAGATAGACAAGCTCGAGCCCTCTGCCCGAAAGCGCGCCGGACTCGATTTCCGCGCGCGTGTAGTACGGCACGAGCTGATCGCCGCTCCGCCGCATCACGCTGAGGTCATCGTTGTAGAACGCGCGCAGGAGGTCCGGCGTCACCTGCACGAGATCGTCAGGGCGGCCATAAACGGGAACCTGAAATTTGCCTGTTCGCTCGCGCGACCCCTTCACTTCAGGCTCGTAGTAACCGGTGACGAGTCCGGGCTGCTCTTCATCGACCCGAAACGGGACGTAGTGAGTTTCGAAAAAGCGTCGCGCCGTATCGCGGTCGACTTTGTCCCCCAGCGCCAACACATCGTTGCAAGTTGAGTCGGCCGCCGGCCTCTCGCGGCAGGACTTCACCAGCGCCGGCAACGCTACCGATTGGTCGTCCTCGGCCCAGCCCTCGATCTCGGCAAAGCTGATGGGCTTGAGCCTGATCGTCTGCTGTTCCACTTCACACCGCCAAAGGAGGAGCGCAATCGTGGCAACGACTGCCCCAAGCAGCAATATAAGCTTCGTCGGATTCTGGCTAATTGGCTGCTTCGGTGGCGACCAGCTTCCAGTTCGGATTCTTCGAGGCGATGTCGCGGCAGAAGGTCCAGATGTCGGTCACCTCGCGCACCTTCTTCGGATCGCCCTCGACCACCTCGCCTTCGGTATCGCGCGTCACCGAAATCAGCTCGCTCACGAACTTCACCGTGACATAGGCCGTGCGGTTCTTCACCTCGGCTTCGATGATATCGGCCTTGTCGATGCCGACCAGATTCGATTCCACCTTCTCCCCGCGACTCTCGCGCTCGCGAATCGCGCGAGCGAAGCCCTCATAGACATCGTTGCCGAGCAGCTGCTTCAGCATCGCATCGTCGCCTTCGGCGAAGCCCATCACGATCGCCTCATAGGCCACCTTGGCGCCGTCGAGGAAATGACCGGGATCGAAGGAGGGATCTGCGCGCATCAATGCCGTGAGCGACTGGCCGAGCGGGCTGTCCTTCGGCGCATGCCGGCCGAGCTTGGCTTCGATGTCCTCGAGCGACGGAACGGAGGTCTCGCTCACCGCCGCGCGGCCGCTGCGACCGCGCGGCAACGCCACGACCGGCTCGTTGGCTTCGGGTGGAGACGGCCGCTTCGTCTCTTGCGCCGAATAAGGATCGTAGGGCGGCCGCTCGTTGCCCGTCCGGCGACCGAGCACGTTGCGCAGCCTGATGAAGATCACGACCGCGAGGACGAGAAAGAGAAGCGTGTAAATGTCGAAAGCTTCGCCCATGCCTTGCCGCCACCCGCGTTCAATGGATTAGCCCGCGATCAATGCGGAACTCTTCAGGCCGGATATGGTGCGCGCCCGAAGATTTGCCAGCGGGAGCCTTGAGTTGATGCAGGATATCACATGCCTGCCAACGCCTATTAGCCCACAACTTAAGGCATTCCCCGGCCCTAAGCCAACCCTAAACGCCGTTGCGCTTAATTCGTTCTTGCTGCACGAGGCTCCAGATCGAACCAAGCCTAGCCTCTTGGAATTGCGGCCTGCCCGCCTCCATGCTAGCCAGCGCGGGGCGCGTATCGAGGAATGGTCATGGCCAAAAAGCGGGCACCAGAGGATCAGCCCAAGAAGGGGAATGGGGACGGGCCGTCGCACGAGGCCGAGCCGGCCCAAGCCACGCCGTCCACACCAGGGGCCGCGCGCGCCGCGGGCCAAGCTCAACTCGCTGTTCTTGCCCAATATATTAAGGACCTCTCGTTCGAGAACCCCGCCGCCCCGCAGTCGCTGCAAGGGCCTGGACAGAATCCTCAGCTCAAGGTCAGCGTCAACGTGAACGCTGAGCCGCGTGGCGAAGAGACCTTCGAGGTAGCCCTGCATCTCGAGGTTCATGCCAGCAGCGACCGGGGTGTCATCTACAATGTCGAGTTGCTTTATGGCGGGCTATTCCGCCTGCGCAACATTCCGCAGAACCTGCTCCAGCCGGTTCTGTTCATCGACTGCCCGACGCTTCTCTTTCCCTTCATGCGCCGCGTGCTGGCCGACGTGACGCGCGATGGCGGCTTCCCACCTTTGATGCTCGACCCGATCGATTTCGCCAGGCTCTTCGCTGAGAATCTCGCTCGCGGTGAGGGAATCGCTCAGTCCGCGAAGAATTAGCAAAGCTTCACGTTAGTAACGCAGCCAGAGCGCGCCGGCGCCGAGCGTAGCGACGAAAGCGCGATGTGCCTCGATCTCCGCCGCCGAGAGCCGCGGCTGAAGCGGCCTGACCCTCACGGGGAGTTCGCTCGCGTGCAACAAGGCGGCCTGGCCGCCATTGACCGCAAACTCGAGCCGCGCCTGGTGACCGCCGACGAGCTCGGCATAAACACGCGCAAGCAGCCGGCAATCGAGCAGAGCGCCATGCTTGTCGCGTTCGGAGAGGTCGATGCCGTAGCGCTTGCAAAGCGCATCAAGGCTGCATGGCGCGCCGGGATGCCTCCGCCGGGCGAGCGCCAGCGTATCGACCACGCAGTCCCAACGCAGCAAGGGGCGAGCGCTCCGGTCGAGTTCGGCGTTGAGAAAACCGAAATCGAAAGCCGCGTTATGCATGATCAGCATGGCGCCGTCGATGAAGGCGAGCATCTCATCGGCGAGCTCGGCGAAACGCGGCTTGTCGCGCAGAAACTCGGCCGAGAGCCCATGCACCTCGAAAGCGGCATAGGGCACGTCGCGCTCGGGGTTGACGTGGTAGTGCCAGATCCGCCCCGTGGGAATGCAATTGACCAGCTCGACGCAGCCGATCTCGACGATGCGATGACCGTCGAAAGGATCGAGCCCGGTCGTTTCGGTATCGAGCACGATCTCGCGCAACGATTCGCTCCGCCTCGCTTTAGTCAGGAATGTTGGTGACGCAGCCGCTCCATGACGCGGCCCGGTCGGCCTCGGAGCGATTCGATAAGTGTATCGATCTCACGATGCATGTCCGCAAGTTCGGTCCCGCTGTCCACAACGAAGTCGGCCAGCGCGCGCTTTTCTTCATCTGGCAGCTGGCGGGCGAGCAGATGTTCGAGCCTCTCCACCGTCATGCCGGGCCGTGCCAACACACGCTCGCGCTGCACATGATGCGGCGCGCTGAGCACAACCGTGACGTCGACGCGCTTATCGGCGCCGGTCTCGAACAGAAGCGGGATCTCGAGCACGGCAAGCTCCGCGCCCTTCTTCTCTTGCTCTTGGAGAAACTCGATCTCACACCTGACGACCATGGGATGAACGATGCGTTCAAGTTCCTTCAGGCGCTCCGGCTTGCCCGTCAACTGCGCGGCAAGAAGGGTGCGATCGACCTTGCCGTGCCGCGTAACGCCGGGGAACGCCGCCTCGATCGACGGAACCGCTTTGCCCTCGTAGAGGTAATGCACGCAAGAATCGGCGTTGAACACGGGGATGCCACATCGCGCGAAATGCGCCGCCGCCGCCGATTTCCCCATGCCGATCCCGCCGGTGAGGCCGATGACGAGCATCACGCCGCTCCAAGCGATGCAACGACATGGGCTTTCAGCTCTGGTGTCACTTTGGGGCGCACACCGAACCAGCGCTCGAAGCCTGGCACCGCCTGATGGAGCAGCATGCCAAGCCCGTCGACGGCGATGTTCCCGCGTTTGCGTGCTTCGGCCAGCAGTGGCGTCTCGAGCGGACTATAGACAATATCGGCGACGACCGCGTCGGGAGGCAGCGCGCCAAGATCGATCGTAAGCGGCGGCTGACCTTTCATGCCGAGGCTCGTCGTGTTGACGAGCAGTCCGCAGCCGGCAAGCGCGGGGGCGCGGGCGTCCCAATCGACCGCCTCGACGCGCTGCGGAAAGGCGAGAGCCAGATCCTCGGCGCGCGAGCGGCTGCGATTGGCGAGCAGGACCTTGATCGCGCCGGCTTTGATCAGGCCATAGAGCACGGCGCGGGCGGCGCCGCCGCCGCCGAGCACCACAACCGGCCGTCCCCCCTGGTTCCACTTGGAAGCCTGCTCATCGAGATTGGTCATGAAGCCGTAAGCGTCGGTATTGCTCGCGTTCAGCTTGCCCTCGGCGTCAAGCCACAGCGTGTTGGCGGCGCCGATCGCGCGCGCGGCATCGTCGGCCACGTCGGCGGCATCGAGCGCAACAAGCTTGTGCGGCAGCGTAACATTGGCGCCGACATAGCCGCGCTCGCCGAGCGAGTGCATGAACCCCCTCGCCTCCCCGGGCGGCACGGCCTCTTTCTCATAGGCGCCGTCGATCCCATGGAGCTTGAGCCAGTAGCGGTGGATGGTCGGTGAGCGCGAATGCTCAACCGGCCAGCCGATGACGCAGGCGCGTTTCACCTTAAGTCTCGATAACGCCCTCGCGCCGAAGGGCGTCGAGGAGCGGGATAAGTGGCAGCCCGAGAATGACGAAGTAGTCGCCGTCGATCTTGTCGAAGAGTTGAATGCCGATCGACTCTATCTGATAGGCTCCGACCGAGTTCAGCACCTCCTCGCCGGCAGCGGCAAGATAGCGGCCGATGAACTCGGGCGAGAGCTTGCGCATAGTGAGAGTCGCCATCTCGGTCGTGGCCCAGATGGTCTCTCCGTTCGTCGCAACCGCAACTGCCGTATGCAGCGTATGCGACTTTCCGCTCAAGTCGAGCAACTCCCTTCGCGCCGTCTCCATGCTGTCGGGCTTCGACATAATTTGATTGCCGAAGGCGAGCACCTGATCGGCGCCGATGACATAGGCCTTGGGTGCAAGATCGCTCACCGCCTCGGCCTTGGCGCGCGCCAGAACCTCGGCGACGTCGTGCGCTCCGAGCGCCCGTTCCCCGCTCACCGCCTGGCGCATGACGCCCTCGTCCAGGCCAGGCGGCTCGACGATGAAAGCAAGGCCTGCGGCTTTGAGAATCCTCGCGCGGACCTTGCTCGAGGAGGCAAGAATCAAAGGCGGGCGTCCTGCTTGCAGAAAGACGCTCATGTATCAAGCACCGGCGCCTCGCGGTCGTGATAGAGGCGGATGATGGCTGCCGCGGTCTCTTCGATCGATCTCCGCGTCACGTCGATGATCGGCCAGCCGTGGCGGGCGCACAGTTGGCGCGTCTGGGCGATCTCGGCGGCGATCGCTTCTCGGTCCACATAACCCTCGAGGTGACTGTGCGACTGCTCGATGACGCGATTCTGGCGGACCTGCGAGATGCGCTCGGCGGAAGCCACGAGAGCAACGACGAAGGCATGAGTCGGCTGTTCAATCTGCGGGGGAAGCGGAACACCGGCCACGAGCGGCACATTGGCGGTCTTGAACCCTCGATTGGCCAGATAGATCGAGGTTGGCGTCTTCGACGTGCGGCTGATGCCGATCAGGATGATGTCGGCGTCGTTGAGGTTTTGCGGCAGGTGGCCGTCATCGTGCAGCATGGTGAAGTTGAGCGCCTCGATGCGGCGAAAATAATCGGCATCGAGCACGTGCTGACCCCCAACTGTCGGCGTCGACGGCGTGCCGAGATACGATTCGAACACCTGGAGTATCGGCTTCAGCGCGAATACGCAGGGCACGTTCAGACGTTTGCAGGATTTTTCCAGCTCATCGGCCAGCTCGCGGTTGAACACCGTGTAGAGCACGATACCGGGCGCCGCCTCCACATCCTTCAACACCCGCTCGAGCTCACGCCGGCTCCGTACGAGAGGGTGGAGATGCTCGATTGCCCTCACTTGCGCATATTGCACCCGCACCGCCTTGGCGATGACGGTCAGCGTCTCGCCGGTCGAGTCGGAGATCATGTGCAGATGAAAAGTGCGCTGGATATCCATGGCAATCCTTTGGATAACCTCGTTGTGTTAAGGGAGCAACTGGGTGAGCGCACGGGTTTCGACCCTCCCCTCCATGACAAGGAGGGCAACTTCTTCACAGATTCGCTGATGTCGAGAAAATGACAGCCCGCGCGCCTGCCCCCACAATACCTCTCACGATCCCCAAGAGCGTACGCTCTCTCTCCACAGGAGACTCAAAACCTCAGTTGCTCCTGAGTTCTCGCCCAATCGCTTGGGACCCAGGCCTTGCTTGCAGTGCACAAGGCAATTAGCCACAGCCAATTATTCTGTTTGCGATCATCCAAGAGCATCGCTTGCGACTCCTGTAGAGAGCCTGGTGACGGCGCTGAATGTCCGCTATCCACGCCCTAACAGTAACAGTAGAAACCTAATAGAGATTCTCTCTCTTAATATTTAGAGAGCCTAATGCCGCGTATCGCTCCCGTGGACAGTCCCTTCCTCAAGGCACTTTCCGGACAACCGAACTTCCCCCCTCCGATCTGGCTGATGCGTCAGGCTGGACGCTATCTCCCCGAATATCGGGAGGTGAGAAGTAAGGTTGCTTCGTTCCTCGATCTCTGCCGCACTCCTGAGCTCGCAGCTGAAGTAACGCTTCAGCCTTTGCGGCGGTTCGATCTCGATGCGGCGATTGTCTTTTCGGACATCCTCATCGTGCCCTATGCACTCGGTCAAAGCATTGAGTTCGTCGAGGGCGAAGGACCAAGGCTCGATCCGATCAAGAGCGGAACGGAGCTAGCGAGACTTGATGGCGAAAGCGTCGAGCTCAGGCTCGCCCCGGTCTATGAAACGCTCGAGCGGGTCTGCACCGGGCTTCCGCCGGGCGTCCCCGTGATTGGCTTTTGCGGAGCGCCGTGGACGGTTGCGACCTATATGGTCGAAGGCCGCGGGAGTAAGGATCAGGCCGAGGCAAGGCTATTCGCCTATCGCCACCGCCGGGACTTTCAGCGCCTGATCGATCTGCTGGTGGAAACCTCTGCCGGTTATCTGCTCAACCAAGTGAATGCAGGTGCGAACGCGCTGCAGATTTTCGACAGCTGGTCGGGGAACCTCCCCGAAGACGAGTTCGCCCGCTGGTGCATCGAGCCGACGCGGCGGATCGTTGAACGAGTTAACGGTTCGGCGCCTGATATTCCCATCATCGGCTTTCCGCGCGGCTCGGGCCCTCTCGCTTTACGCTATGCGCGGGAAACGGGCATCGATGCCATCGGTTGCGACACGAGCTTGCCGCTTGGTTGGATCGGAAGCGAGCTCCAGCCGCTTCTCCCGGTTCAGGGCAATCTCGATCCGCTTCTGCTGGTCGCCGGGGGCGCCGAGCTCGATGCCCGCGTCAAGTCGACGCTCGCGGCCCTCGGCGACGGCCCCTTCATCTTCAATCTCGGTCATGGCATCCAGCCCGACACGCCCATCGCCCATGTCGAGCGACTGATCAAGCTGGTAAAGACGCCGTCCAATTGAGCAACGCTGGCAATTTCGATGCTCCTCGCCTACATCAAAGCCTTCCACATCATCGCCATCATCGCCTGGATGGCGGGTCTGCTTTATCTTCCCCGCCTCTTCGTCTATCACGCGCAAAGCAAGACGGGCTCCGAGCAATCCGAAACCTTCAAGGTGATGGAGAGGAGGCTGCTCGGATACATCACCACTCCGGCAATGCTGGCGAGTTGGGTGCTTGGTCTTGCTCTCGCCTTTTCCGGTGTCATCGACTGGTCCAAGGACGGGTGGTTCCACGCCAAGCTTTTCCTCGTCCTCCTGCTCTCCGCCTATCATGGGCTCTTGGCGAAATGGACCAAGGACTTTGCCCTGGATCGCAACCCGCACTCGGCGCGTTTCTATCGCATTGCCAACGAAGTCCCGACGTTGCTCATGATTTTGATCGTGATCCTCGTTGTGGTCCGCCCGTTCTAGAGGCCAGGCAAAACTATTCCGCCGGCCGTCGGGGTCTGCTATAAATGAGTCGCATCCACTTCGGGACGCTGTCGCGGCCCTTCCTTTTCCCAAAAAAAGATCGGGTCGCCCGGAGTGGAGCAGGCGGTGCACGTTCGCCTTCCCGCCGAGGCAAATCCTACCCCCTTCCCCAAGGCCGCGCTTGAAATGTCGCGGCCGTCGAAATCCTTGAACCATCCCATTTCCGTTTTGGAGTAGCAGCGCATGCAGGAAATGAAGCTGCAAGATTTGAAGACGAAGTCGCCGACGGAGTTATTGAGCTTCGCCGAAGAAGTCGCGGTCGAGAACGCGAGCGCCATGCGCAAGCAGGAGCTGATGTTCGCGATTCTGAAACAGCTCGCGGCGCGTGACGTCGAGATCACCGGCACTGGCGTTGTCGAGGTGTTGCAGGACGGCTTCGGCTTCCTGCGCTCGCCCGATTCGAATTATCTCGCCGGTCCCGATGACATCTATGTGAGCCCGAGCCAGATTCGCCGATTCGGTCTTCGCACCGGCGACACTGTCGAAGGCCAGATCAGGAGCCCGAAAGAGGGCGAGCGCTATTTCGCCCTGCTCAAGGTCAACACCATAAACTTCGAAGACCCGGAGAAGCAGCGCCACAAGATCCATTTCGACAATCTGACGCCGCTTTACCCCGACGAGTGGCTCGAGATGGAGACGAGCGACGCCACCAAGAAGGACAACACCGGACGGGTCATCGATATCGTCGCGCCCATCGGCAAGGGCCAGCGCGGACTGATCGTGGCACAGCCGCGCACCGGCAAGACCGTGATCCTGCAAAACATCGCCCATGCGGTCACCGCCAACCACCCGGAATGCTATCTCATCGTGCTGTTGATCGATGAACGGCCGGAAGAGGTGACCGACATGCAGCGCTCGGTGAAGGGCGAGGTGATCTCGTCCACCTTCGACGAGCCGGCGTCGCGCCACGTCCAGGTCGCCGAGATGGTCATCGAGAAAGCGAAGCGCCTCGTCGAGCATAAGCGCGACGTGGTGATCCTGCTCGATTCGATCACGCGGCTTGGCCGCGCCTACAATACGGTGGTGCCGTCGTCGGGCAAGGTGCTCACCGGCGGCGTCGACGCCAACGCGCTTCAGAGGCCCAAGCGCTTCTTCGGCGCCGCGCGCAATATCGAGGAGGGCGGCTCGCTCACCATCATCGCCACCGCCCTGATCGACACCGGCAGCCGCATGGACGAGGTGATCTTCGAAGAGTTCAAGGGCACGGGTAACTCGGAAATCGTGCTCGACCGCAAGGTCGCCGACAAACGCGTGTTCCCCGCCATCGACATCGCGAGATCCGGCACCCGCAAGGAAGAGCTCCTGGTGCCGCCCGATCAGCTCAAGAAGATGTACGTGCTCCGCCGCATCCTGAACCCGATGGGCACTCAGGACGCGATCGAGTTCCTGCTCGACAAGCTGAAGCAGACCAAGAACAACGGCGAATTCTTCGAGTCGATGAACACCTAGAGTTCGTCGTCATTCCGGCGAAAGCCGAAATCCAGCAATAACGCTGGTCATGGCCGGGCTTGTCCCGGCCATCCACGATTGGCCGCGCCGAGAAAGTTCGTGGATGCCCGGCACTTCGGCCGGGCATGACGGACTCATGTAACGATAACTTGGCGGGCGGCCCTGATGGTCTCGATGAGCTTGCCGGGCTCGGTCACCGGCAATGAGCATTGCGGGCCGATGCAGACATACGCCGTCGGCTTACGGTCGATCGCGGTCTTGCCGTGGGCCGGCGATGATGTGGGCAGCGACTCCCCTGCTCCGATCTCCTGCCCCACGGCGCCCGGCAGCGACACGTCGTTGAGCGCATGTCGCAGCGCGCGCGCATCGCCGCCTTCGGGCACCACGAACACGATCAGCGCCGGCGCCATCGCGTCGAACTCTGCCGCGAATAGCCCTGCATGGGCGAGCACGTTCTGCCGCATGGCGCCGGCGAAGGCCTCGAGCACCGCCTCGGCGCGCTCGCGATAGCGCGCATCCCCGGTCCACAGAGCGAGCGCCACCAAATTCGACACCATCGTGCCGTTCGCGTTGGGCGTCGCCTCGTCCTGGGCGCTCAACGGCCGCACGATGAGATCTGACGTATCGTCGGCGACGAAATAATAGCCGCCGATGTCGGATGCCCAATAGTGCTTGTCGAGGATGTCGGTCCATTCGCGCGCGTGATCGACGTAAGCGCGCTTGCTGGTGACACTGGCGAGCGAGAGAGCGGCGCGGATCATGTTGGCGTAGTCGTTTGCCGTCGCCGGCGCCTTGGCCTCGCCGGC
>DATHCZ010000014.1:0-13698 GCA_035319265.1 Methyloceanibacter sp.
TGCTGGACCAAAACAAAGTGATCAAGCCGCATCCCGCTTTTCGGCTGTTCGCTACCGCGAACACGGTCGGCCTTGGCGATACAAGCGGCCTCTATCACGGCACCCAGCAGATCAACCAGGGCCAGATGGACCGCTGGTCGATCGTCGTCACCTTGAACTACCTGCCGCATGACGACGAGGTGAACATCGTGCTCGCCAAGGCCAAGGCGTGGAACACGGAAGCCGGGCACAAGGTCGTGTCGAACATGGTGCGCGTCGCCGAATTGACGCGGAACGCCTTCATGAACGGCGACCTCTCCACGGTCATGAGCCCGCGCACGGTCATCACCTGGGCCGAGAATGCCGAGATCTTCGGCGATATCGGCACGGCGTTCGCGCTCTCCTTCCTCAACAAATGCGACGAGCTCGAGCGCGGGTTGATCGCCGAGTTCTATCAGCGCTGCTTCGGCGAAGACCTGCCGCAGTCGACCGCCAACGTGGCCTTGAGCTGAGATGACGACGGCGCGGCGAAAAGAGGCGCCGCTCGATCCGTTCAAGCGCGCCGTGACGCAGACCACGAAGGCGATCGCCGCCGACGGCGGGATCGAGGTGCTGTTCACCAGTGAGCCGCCCGGCCTCTCGGGCAAGACGGCGCGGCTGCCCGAGCCCTCGCGCATTCCCTCCAGGGCCGAGATCGCGGTGATCCGCGGCCATGCCGACGCCGCGGCGCTATCTGTTGCCTGCCATGACCCGGTCTTGCATGAAGCCCTGGCGCCGGGAGGCGGAGAGGCGCGCTCGGTGTTCGAGGCGATCGAGCAGGCCCGCGTCGAGGCGATCGGCGCCAAACGCATGCAAGGCGTCGCCGCCAATCTCGCCGCACGCATGGAGCAGCGCTACGAGCGGAGCCGCTTCGCCGACGTTGCCGACCGTTCCGAGGCGCCGCTGCCCGATGCGCTTGGGCTTCTCGTGCGCGAACGGCTGACCGGACAGGCGCCGCCCGCCAAGGCGCGCGCCGTTGTCAATCTCTGGCGTCAATGGATCGAGGGGCGCGCGCGCTCGGTGCTCGACCGCATGCCGGACATGCTGTTGGACCAGGAAGCCTTCGGCCGGCTGACCCGCGACCTGCTCGCCGCGCTGAACCTTGCCGACCAGCTCGATCAGCGCGACGACGATAAATCGAGCGAGGACAGCGACGACGATCAAAGCTCGGCGGAGGCGGACGACGAGAGCGGCGATGGCGAGCAGCGCGCCGACCTCGCGGCGGACGCCCGCGCCGATCAGGAGACGTTGAGCGAGGAGACGCGTGACGACAATGAGGACGGCTCGAGCCAGCGCCTCGACCGCGAAGCCGACGCATCCGATCTGCCGCGCCGCTCGGAGCCCTGGCGGCCGAACCTGTCGGTGCTCGATGACCCGGAGGCGTTCGGCTACAAGATCTTCACCCGCGCCTATGATGAGATCGTCAATGCCGAGGAGCTCTGCGACACCGACGAGCTCGACCGCTTGCGCGCTTTCCTCGACAAGCAGCTCGTGGCCTTGCATGGCGCCGTGGCACGGCTCGCCAATCGCCTCCAACGCCGGCTGCTTGCCCAGCAGAATCGCGGCTGGGACTTCGATCTCGACGAGGGTTTGATCGATGCGGCGCGGCTCGCCCGGGTCGTCGTCGACCCGATGCACCCCTTGACCTTCAAGCAGGAGCGCGAGACCGACTTCCGCGATACGGTGGTGACGCTTCTCCTCGACAATTCCGGCTCGATGCGCGGGCGGCCGATCATGGTCGCCGCCTGCTGCGCCGATATTCTTGCCCGCACATTGGAGCGCTGCGGCGTGAAGGTCGAGATCCTCGGTTTCACCACGCGCGCCTGGAAGGGCGGTCACTCGCGCGAGGCTTGGCTGAACGCGCTCAAGCCGCCGCTTCCCGGACGGCTCAACGACCTACGGCATATCGTCTACAAGTCTGCCGACGCGCCGTGGCGAAGATCGCGCCGCAACCTCGGTCTGATGATGCGCGAGGGCCTGCTCAAGGAGAATATTGACGGCGAAGCGCTCGCCTGGGCGCACGCGCGGCTGCTGGCGCGGCCCGAGCAGCGCCGCATCCTGATGATGATCTCCGACGGCGCGCCGGTCGACGATTCCACGCTCTCCGTCAACTCCGGGTCATATTTGGAGCGGCATCTTCGTCAGGTGATCAACGAGATCGAGACGCGATCGTCGGTCGAGCTGCTCGCCATCGGCATCGGCCATGACGTCACCCGCTATTATCGCCGCGCCGTCACCGTCACCGACGCGGAGGAGCTCGCCGGCGTGATGACCGAGAAACTTGCCGAGCTGTTCGACGAGGATCTCGCCTGGCGGCAGTTGCACCGCTCGGTGCCGTCGGCGGCGCGGGCGAAGCGGCGGAAGCTCAATTAGCGTGCGGCCCTCGGCGCGCAGAGCCTCGCGCTTTCTCGCTATGGCGCTCGTTGCGAGCGCTGCGAGCCTCGTCATCCTCCCTGCCCTCGCCGACAAGCCGCCGGCGGCACCCGACCGGGCGATGCCCGTCAAGATCACCGCCATTCCCATCGACTTCGATCGCGAGCATCCCGACCAGAAGCAGTTCGGCAAGCTCATCTATCGGGGCGGGCTCAATCTCTTCGCCAATTCGAGCTTCTTCGGCGGCTATTCGGAGATGGTGCTCGATCCCAATGGAACGACGCTTCTTGCCCTGTCGGATGCCGGCACCTGGCTCAGAGCAACCCTCGACTATGATGGGCGGGTGCTCAAAGGATTGAGCAATGCCGTGCTCGGACCGTTGCTCGGCAAGGACGGCAAGCCGCTCGTCGACGACCAATATCGCGACTCTGAAGGCATGACGCTCGTCGACGGCGATCCCAAGCAGGGGACTGCGCTCGTGTCGTTCGAGCGGAAACACCGTATCTGGCGCTACCCCTTCACCGAGGAGAAATTCGGCCCGCCGAGCGGCGAGGTGCCGCTTCCGGCCGGCGCCAAGGCGATGAACGCCAATCGCGGCCTCGAGGCGATTGCCCTGATTCGCGAGGGCCGGCTCAAGGGCACGCTCGTCGCCTTTTCCGAGCGGCTGCCTGACAAGAGGGGCAATCTGACCGGCTGGCTCATCGGCGGACCTACGCCCGGCACCATCGCCTTGAAGCCGATCGAAGGCTTCGACATCACCGACGCCGCCCCCCTACCCGATGGCGGCATCGTGATTCTCGAGCGGCGCTTCCGCTATAGCGAAGGCATCAAGATGCGCATCCGCCGCGTCTCGGCCGCCGAGCTCAAACCCGGCGCCGTCATTGAGGGCGAGGTGCTGCTCGAGGCGACCGACAATCTCAATATCGACAACATGGAAGCGATCGGCGTGCATCGCCGCGCTTCCGGCGAGACCATCCTCACGCTGATGTCGGACGACAATTTCAGCCCGCTGCAGCGGACTCTGATCATGCAGTTCACGCTGCCCGAGGCGAAATCCGCCGCCGCCGGTTCCGCAAATTGAGGCAGAGGACTACTGGTTTGCTGAAGCTTGCGCCGCCTGGCGCTTGACGATCTCGCGCTTCAGCCGGCGCGCCTTCAACGACAGCTCGTCGTCGCCGGCCTTGAGCAGATAGGCGTCGAGCCCGCCGCGATGCTCGACCGAGCGCAAGGCATGCGCGGTGATGGTGAGCCGCACGCGTTTCTTGAGCGATTCGCTCTCGAGCGTCACATTGCAGAGATTGGGGAGGAACCGGCGCTTGGTCCTCCGCTTGGCATGGCTCACATTGTTGCCGGTGAGCACGGCTTTGCCGGACAGCTCGCAACGACGGGCCATGGTCCTGATCCTTCCTGCCTGATAAGAAACAAAATGCCGGTGCGGCTGGGGGTTTGAGACCCTCAGGACCGTACCACCGGCCGGCGAGATATAGGGGGAACGAGCCCGGCCGGTCAAGGCGCCGCCACAAACTAAGCCGATGCTTGGAATTGACGAAATCGGCGAATAACCCGACATTCCCGGAACATCCTAGCAGCGGGAGAGGTTTCTGCTAGGGGTGGGAGCCATGCAGCAAGCCCGGCATTGTTTGAGCCTTGTGGCCGTCGCCGCCATGACCTTGGCGCTGGGCGGCCGTTTGCCTGCCGCCAATGCCTTTGCCGAGAACCCGCTCTCCTCGGCGAGTCGTATTACCGCCGTCTATCGCGTCGACCTCGCCGGCTTCAATCTCGGCAATTTCAATCTCACCACCGTGTTTCGCGGCGACGATTACGAGATGCGCGGCGAGGCCCGCTTCTCCATCCTCAAGGGCCTCGTTTATCAGTGGAACGGCACCACGGCGAGCACCGGTCATGTCACGAGCGCCGGGCCCGAGCCCACCATGTACGCGCTGAGCTACTCCGATGGCGGCAGGAAGACCGAGCAGCTCCGCATGACCTTCGGCGCGGGGGCCGTCACCGAGGTGCAGATTGTCCCCGACAAGATGCCTAACCCCCGCGACATCCCGGTGACCAAGCAGCAGCTCGAAGGCGTGCTCGACCCGATGAGCGGTGCCTTCTTGAGTGCGCACTCGGAGAATCCGAACGGCGATCTGAAGGTCTGCAACCAGACCCTCCCCGTGTTCGACGGCAGGCAGCGCTTCGACCTCGTGCTCACGCCGAAGCGCGCGGTGAACGTGCAGCGCTCGGCGGCAAGCGGCTATACCGGGCCGGCGGTGATCTGCCGCGTCAAATTCATTCCCATCGCCGGCTATCAGCCCGATAATCCTGGCATCAAGCTCATGACGGAAACGGATGAGATCGAGGTCTGGCTGATCCCCGTCAGGGGCACCTATATGTATGTGCCTTACCGGATTGTGCTGCCGACTCCGGTGGGCTACGGCTCGGCCCTCGTCACTTCGATCGCTGTTGACGGCGCTCGCCGCGCCAGCGCCGAGCCTTAGCGACAACGAGACCCCGGCGCGCGTCGGCCTTAAGGTGTTAACGTCGCCGCGCCAAAACCCAATATGTAGTGGGGAACGGATGCCGAAAATTAACGCTCCCCTGATTCGCTCCCTCTCCGTTCCCGCACGTTCTTCCTGTTTTAAGGGGAATCTGGAACGCAAAAGCAAGATGTAGTCGTCGAGATCTCGGCGAGAGCGCCCTCCAACCAGACGAATGAGTGAAGCGCCGTTTCCCATTTTGAACCAGAGAACGAAGTCCGAATGGCTCGAGTCAGCGATTCGGACGAGATTCGTTCCCGCCCCGTTCCGTCGCGGCAGCAGGCCCGAGTCTAAGGAAAGTTGAGATGAGCCGATCTTTATCCACTCATTCCACAGGCTCTCAGCGCGGGCGCGGCGTTACCGCCGTGCTCGGACCTACCAACACCGGCAAGACTCATCTCGCCATCGAGCGCATGCTCGCGCACGACGTGGGCATCATCGGATTGCCGCTCAGGCTCCTTGCCCGCGAGGTCTACGACAAGGTCGTCGCTCGCGTCGGCCCGGCGCAGGTCGCGCTCATCACCGGCGAGGAGAAGATCAAACCTCAGCGCCCGCGCTTCTACGTCTGCACCGTCGAAGCGATGCCGCTCGATCTCGAAGCTGACTTCGTCGCCATCGACGAGATCCAGCTCGCCGCCGACGGCGAGCGCGGCCACGTGTTCACGGACCGGCTGTTTCATGCCCGCGGGCTCTCGGAGACGCTTCTGCTCGGGGCCGCCACCATGCGCGACGCCATTCGCGAGCTGTTGCCCGGGGCCAATCTCGTTTCGCGACCGCGGCTGTCATCGCTCGCTTATGCCGGCGACAAGAAGATCACCCGACTCCCCCGCCGCTCCGCCATCGTCGCCTTCTCGCTCAACGACGTCTATGCCATCGCCGAGTTGGTGCGGCGTCAGCGCGGCGGCGCCGCCGTCGTTCTCGGCGCGCTCTCGCCCCGGACCCGCAATGCCCAGGTCGCGCTCTACCAGAACGGCGACGTCGACTTCCTCGTCGCCACCGACGCGATCGGCATGGGACTTAATCTCGACCTCGACCATGTCGCCTTCGCCGGCATTCGCAAATTCGACGGGCAGAACCATCGCAATCTCACCGCCGCCGAGCTTGGCCAGATCGCCGGCCGCGCGGGGCGTCACATGAATGACGGAACCTTCGGCGTGACCGGTCAGGTCGCTCCGTTCGAGTCCGATCTGGTCGACCGGCTGGAGAACCACTCCTTCGATCCGGTCGGCATGTTGCAGTGGCGCAATCGCAAGCTCGACTTCAGCTCGCTCGATCGGCTCAAGGACAGCCTGCGCGAGACGCCCGACCTTCCGCGTCTGTCCCGTTCGCGCATGGTCGACGACGTGATCGCGCTTGAAAATGTGAGTCGCGACGCCGACGTCGGCAAGCTGGCAACCGCGCCCGCCGCCGTCGCGCTGCTGTGGGAGATGTGCCAGATCCCCGACTATCGCAAGATCTCGGCGGCGAGCCACGCCGAGCTCGTGGCGACGCTTTACCGCTTCGTCATGAGCGATCAGGGCCGCATCCCCGCCGATTGGTTCGCCAACCAGGTTGCTCAGGCCGACCGCACCGACGGCGACCTCGATACGCTGTCGAACCGGCTCGCCCAGATCCGCACCTGGACCTTCGTCTCGCATCGCCTGCAATGGCTCGATGACCCCGAGCACTGGCAGGAGCGCACGCGGGCCATTGAGGATACCCTCTCCGACGCGCTACATGAGCGTCTGACGCAGCGTTTCGTCGACCGCCGCACCAGCGTCTTGATGCGGCGCTTGCGCGACAAGGAGGAGATCGTGGCAGAGATCGGCGCCGATGGGCATATCCTGGTCGAGAATCATTATGTGGGCCGTCTCGACGGGTTCCGCTTCACTCCCGATGCGTCGAGCGACGGCATCCACGGCAAGGCGGCGCGCCACGCCGCCGCAAAAGTGCTGGTCGGCGAGCTTGCCTCCCGCGCCGCCGCGCTCGCCGCAGCGCCAGACGAGGCGATAACGATCAAGCCCAATGGGCGCTTCATGTGGGCGGGCTCCGAGGTCGCCTGCCTCGAGCGGGGCGAGACCGCGCTCAAACCTCGCTTCAGCCTCTACGCCGACGAGCATCTGGTCGCGTCCGACCGCGAGCTCGTGACGCAGCGTCTCGACGCCAAGCTCGCCGGCGAGCTTCGCGCCAAGCTCGCGCCGCTCATCGCGCTGAGCGAGGCATCGGACCTGTCCGGGCTTGCCCGCGGCCTCGCCTTTCGGCTGTCGGAAAATCTCGGCGTGCTACGCCGCGACACGGCGTCCGAGGAGATCAAGGCGCTCGATCAATCGGCGCGCGGTCAGCTACGCAAATACGGCGTGCGCTTCGGCGCTTTCAACGTCTACATCCCCACCCTGCTCAAGCCTGCTTCGGCCGACCTTCTGCTGCTTCTGTGGGCTCTCCATTCCGGGCGTGAGCAAGGCTTCGACGTCGACACCCTGCCGCCTCGCCCGCAGCAGGGCCTGACCTCGGTCGATGCCGGCAAGGAGATACCCGAGGCCTACTGGCGCACCGCGGGCTTCCATGTCGCAGGCTGCCGCGCCGTCCGCATCGACATGCTCGAGCGCCTGTCCGATCTCATCCGCGCGCGCGTCGCCTGGCGCAAGGTCGAAGGCGGCGAGACGGCGCCCTCGGGTGCGACCGGCGACGGCGGCTTCCGCGTCGTCCCCGAGCTGATGTCGATGGTCGGCTGCTCCGGCGAAGAGTTCGCCTCGATCCTGAAGGCGCTTGGTTTTAGACGCGAGCGGCGCAAGCTAACGCGGGAGCAAAGCGCTGCCGCACCCCCCGGGTCCGAGACCCTTACGACCGAGACCGGCGAAACGACTCCCCCGGCGATGGAGGAGTTCGAGGAGATCTGGCGCCCCGGCAAACGCAAGGACACCCATCATGCCAAGCGCCCAAGCGATCAGCCAAGGCGCGAGCATCGCGCGCAAAACGGCAAGCGCGAGCGCCATCGCCCGCAAGTCCAACCCAAGCGCGAGCGGCCTGTTTCCGTTGAGCATTCCCCCTTCGCCGCCCTGAAGGAGCTCAGGCAGACTCTCGTGGCACGCAGGCAGGAGCGCAGCTGACGACGGCCATGATCGGGCAACGGCTCGACAAATGGTTGTGGTGCGCGAGGGTCGTCAAAACGCGCGCGGCGGCCGTTCGGCTGATTGTCGATGGGAAGGTTCGCATCAATGGCGTCCGCGCGCTCAAAGCGAGCCGCCTCGTTCATGCGGGCGATGTGGTCACCGCCATGGCGGTCGGACGGCTTTCGGTGCTGCGGGTGGTTGGCATCGCCGAGCGGCGCGGCCCCGCGGGCGCTGCGCAGAGCCTCTATGATGACCTCACCCCGCAAGAGACCGCATGTCCACAGACAGGGATGGGGCAACCGGCGAGAGTGCGCGGCCCGCGTCCAACCAAGCGCGACCGGCGGCGGCTCGTTGCGTTGCGCAGCGAGACCTCTGATCTCTGAGGCTTGAATGGTCGCGCGATCGCCTCGCATCGCACGCAATCGAGCCGAATATCACGCTTGTCCGTTATCGGGCTCTGCTTGATAACGTAAGGCGCGCAGCTCATCGAGGAGCGCGGCCGCGTCAGCGTGCCACCGAGACAGCACGGCGCCATAGAGGTCTCCGCCTTCGAGTTTCTCCTCCGCAGTGTGATGCACGCTCTCCATCAGGAAGACCGCGTCCCGCTCTTCTGCCGTCAGAGGCTGAAAATGCGATAGCGAGACATAGGCGACCTCCAGCGCGTCGACGGCTTTTTCGTCCGCCCTGTTTACTTTCTTCAGGTAGTGCCTGAGCGCGGATTTGATCATGTCCTTTGGATAGGGCAGCTCGGAGAGGTCCCTGATGACTCTGTCCCCCGTCTTCTCCAGAGCGGCCGCATATTGGGTCAGTACGTGGTCTGGTTCCGCTGAAAGCCTCGCGACGACTTCCGTTGCGCTGCGACAGTCGATAATTTTGTCGATCACCGCTTCGATCGGTCTTTGCGGCAGCATCGTCTCGTCAAAAAACTTTTCGGCGATCTCCGCGACGCTTTCCGATTTCCAAAGCGTCGGGCCCGGCAGCATGCCCGCCCATTTCATTTTGACCACCTTCACTTCTCCTTGGGCGACCGAGATCATCACCTGATCGCCATTATTGAGCTCCAGGCGCGCAAAACACCGGTGAGGTTCATCTCTCTTGACGAGAACCTTGCCCATTGTGCGATGGTCACCGTTGCTACGTTTCGAGCGGGTTATCGCTCGCGGGCCCGAGTTGGCGACTCACCTTACCGCGAGAATCGGGGCGTTGCGCCCCACCACCAAGAACCTTCAACGCACCAACCCGGACAAGCTTGGTGAGGACGGGATGGTCTGACCTATGCCGCGCTCGATCCCATTTTACGCGACGCCGCCGCGCCCGGCTCGATGCGTCCCTCCCGCAACAACTCAGCGGCGCGCGCGACCGGCACCGGGCGGCTGAAATAATATCCTTGTCCCTGCTCGCAGCCCGCCCCGATCAAGAAGCGCATCTGGGCCTCGGTCTCGACACCCTCGGCGATGACCTCAAGTCCGAGTTCATGAGCAAGGCGGATGGCGGCGCGCACCACGGCGGCGTTGCGATAGTCGACGGTTACGCGGAACACGAACTCCTGAGCGAGCTTCAGCCGGTTCACGGGATAGGTCGTGAGATATTTGAGCGACGAATATCCGGTGCCGAAATCGTCGATGGCGATCTTGGTGCCGAGCTGGCGGAGATTCTCGAGCGTGTTCTTGTGACGCTGCGTCGCTTCCATGAGGACCGACTCGGTCAGCTCGAGCTCGAGCCGGCTTGGATCAAGGCCCCAACGCGACAGGCTGGCGGCCACCTCGCGCTCGAGCTCCGAGCTCCCCTTGAGTTGAACCCCCGACACGTTGACCGACAGCACCGCCGGCGCGATCCCCTCTACGTGCCAGAGCTTGAGCTGGCGGCAGGATTCCTCGAACACCCAATTGCCGAGCTGAAGCGCGGTGCCCGTCCGCTCGGCGATGGGAATGAACTCGCCGGGAGTCAGCAGCCCTCGCGTCTTGTGGTTCCATCTGATCAAGGCCTCGAGCCCGATGATACGGCCGGTGGAAAGCTCGACCTGCGGCTGGTAGTAGAGCTCGAGCTCGCCCTGATCGAGTGCGGCACGGAGCTCGTCGGCGACCCGCACGCGCTCATGCACCCGCCGATCGAGGTCGCGGCTGTGGAAGCGGTAGCAATTGCGCCCTTCGTCCTTGGCGCCGTAAAGCGCAAGGTCCGCCCGCACCATCATACCTTCCGGCCCGGCAGCCTCCGAGGAATAGAGCGCGATGCCGATGCTCGATGTGATGCGAAGCTTGTGGCCCTCGATGCTGAAAGGCTCCCCAAGCCGTTTGACGATCCTCGCGGCAAGCGCGCCGACCGCATTGGAATCGGTCACCGCGAGCACGAGGATGGCGAACTCATCGCCGCCAAACCGAGCCACCAAGTCCTCCGGCCCAACGGCCTCCCTGATGCGCTCCACCACCTCCTTGAGCAGGAGGTCGCCCATGGCGTGGCCGAGCGTATCGTTCACGTCCTTGAACTCGTCGATGTCGAGATAGAGCACGGCGAAAGGCGGAGCGCCGCGCAAGCTCGCATTGAACGCCATGGTCAGCCGCCTGATGAAAGCGCGGCGGTTGGCGAGATTGGTGAGAAGGTCGGTCTGTGCGAGCTCGAGGATCTTGCTGTTGGCCGATTCGAGCCTGAGAGCATGGCGGAGCGAAGCCCACATATAGGTGAGGACCGCGCCGAACACCAAGATCACCGCGGCAAAGACGAGCCACGAGCGGTAATAGCTGACCAATCCTCCGCCCGCTTGAACCACGACGAGGTTCCAATGAGCATCGCCCGCCTTGACCGGCCCGGACCAGGAGGGAAGTCCCGCGAGGTCCGCTTGCGATCTCGGTTCGGCAGGCTCACCTCGCATGCCCCGCGAGTAGACAGGCATCGCGTCGGTATCTGTGCCTGCCGGGTAGAGATAGAGATTGACATCTTGCGGCAGCGTGGCGGTGCTCAGGATCGCATCCATCACGGCGTTCGTCTGGAACACGCCGACGACGACGCCAAGGATATTGTTGTGTCGCTGCCCCTTGGAGACGATGGGTGCCCCGGATTTATAAACCGGGTCAAAAAAGAGAAAGCCGCGGCGAATACCGCCAATGGGATTGCGCAGTGTGAGGTTCTGCGCGGCTGCGACAGCGTTCTCATCGCGCGCGCGCTGAATCGCCCGGCTTCTCACCGGCTCTGAGTTGAGGTCCATGCCCAATGTCGCGGTAGCCTTTGACGCGACGGTCGAATAGAGCACCGGGAAATACTCGTCTCCCTCCGGCGAGGGCGACGAGTCGCCGCTCGCCGTCCACGTCTTGATGGCATATCCGGTGACGCCTTTATCGACTTGCGCTCGCTCGAACTCAGCGCGCTGCGCCCTTGTGACATGGGGACACCACAGGATCCGCATCTTGCCGGCCTCGCCCTTGAGAATCTGGTTGGTGAACAGGGCAAATTCCTCGGGCTCGACCTCAACGGACGACTCGAAGAAGGCGCGCACGGCAATGATCTTGCTGAGATAGCCGTCGAGGCCATTTTGCAGGACCTCCGCATAGTCCTGGGCCGTGTCATTGAACTTTGCCCTGCTGAGCCGCTCCTCCCAGATCGAGACGGCGAACCAAGCGCAGATCGCGACGACAAGCCCAAAGCAGGCAGCGCCGAGGATCGGCCAGAGCTGGCCAACGGACTGCCACTTCCTACTGACGTGGGGCAGGTCGGGCATGCGAAGAGGGACCTCCCGTGTTGACCCTTCTGGTAGGCACACGAAGTGAGCGCTTCGCGATCTGAAGCGCTCAAAATGCTTTCGCGGCCGCTTTAGCAGGTGCCATAAATTGATTGACGCAGGATTAGTGAGGGGCGGATTAATTCAACCAAGGGTTGGTGTTCGGTAGCGTTCCGCTGCCCGTTGCACCGGGCCATACCCGCGGATGCCCCGCCTTGTGCTTCCGCCGCGATTGCTATAGGTGAGGGCTCTTCCTCGGGCGACTCTGACGGCCCCAAGGGGCTATGATTGCCGGCCATTCCGGCCGCGAAGAATTGTGGGAGCGATGACCTACGTCGTTACCGAAGTCTGCATCAAGTGTAAGTACACCGACTGCGTCGAAGTCTGCCCGGTAGACTGCTTCTACGAGGGCGAGAACATGCTCGTCATCCATCCCGACGAGTGCATCGATTGTGGGGTGTGCGAGCCGGAATGCCCCGTCGATGCCATCAAGCCAGATACTGAGCCCAATCTGGAGCGTTGGCTTGAAGTGAACCGGCAATATTCGGAAACCTGGCCGAATATCACGACCAAAAAGCCGGCGCCGCCCGATGCTGATGCCTTCGTGTCGGAGCCCGATAAGTTCGAGAAATACTTCTCGACCGCTCCGGGCGAAGGGGACTAAGTCTGTCAAAGGGTTAAGCGTTAACCCTAGAGCTAAAATGTCGCATGTTGCGGCGCGAAAAAGACCGTGCTGCGGCAGGGAACGGCTTCCCGATTCACTAAGATTGTGTTATCTTCCTGGCGAAATGGCGCAGACTGCCGGCGCGCGAAGCATCGAGAGAGGCGTCCCTGCTCGGGCGCGCTTTTTTTTCTTAACTGAGGGAGGGTGACGCGATCAGGATCCTGATCGGACGGTTCATCTTGTGCCCGCGTCTCGTCGCGTTAGCGGCGCTCCAGTTTGAGAAGGACTGGCGATAAGACATTGGCAAGTTCGGATACCACGGCATAGCGCTGGCCAAAACATTGCAAACAGTGAGATGAGAGTATGACTGAGAAAAAAAAGCCCCAGCAGAGACACGGTTTTCGCACCAGCGAGTATATCGTTTACCCGGCTCATGGTGTTGGCCGGATTGTGAGCATTGAGGAGCAGGAGATTGCCGGCGCCAAGCTTGAGCTCTTCGTCATCAACTTCGAGAAAGACAAGATGACGCTGAGAGTGCCGACTTCCAAGCTTGCGTCCGTCGGCATGCGCAAGCTTTCCGAGGAAAAGACCGTCAAGAGGGCTCTCGGCACGCTCAAGGGCAAGGCGCGCGTCAAGCGCACCATGTGGTCCAGGCGCGCCCAGGAATACGAGGCGAAGATCAATTCGGGCGACCTCGTCTCCATCGCCGAGGTGGTCCGCGACCTCTACCGCTCCGAGGCGCAGCCGGAGCAGTCTTACTCCGAGCGCCAGCTCTACGAAGCTGCCCTCGACCGCATGGCCCGCGAGATTGCCGCCGTCGAGAAGCTCGACGAGGCGAGCGCGGTTGCTAAGATCGACGACGTTCTCGCCAAGACTGCGCGCCACGCCAAGCTCGCGGCCGAGACCGAGGCGCGCACCCGCGCCGCCTAGCGGCTTTGATCCATCGAGCCTGATCCTCTGTGCGCTCTTGTCGCCGTGAGGGTCAGGCTCTTTGCTTTTCACCACTATCGAGTTCGGCGGCCTCGCAGCCGAATTGCCCCATGAGCACTTTGAGCTCCAGGGCTTCCGTCTCGGCCTTGGCGGCGCGGCAGATCTCGAGCGACTCTTTCAGCTTGGCGCAGGCTTCGCTCGTCTCACCTCGTTTATGAGCGAGCACGGCGAGGTTCCGCGTCTGCATGGCGATCGCCCGCGGGTCCCCTGACTCTTTGGCCGCGTCGAGTGCGAGCAGGAATTCCTGCTCGGCGTGCTCGAAGCGCTCGGCATCGAGCGAGACCGCGCCGAGATTGCCAGCGGTCCGCGCCACGCCAACGGCGT
>DATHCZ010000015.1:0-8161 GCA_035319265.1 Methyloceanibacter sp.
ACCGTCGGCTCGGCGAAGTCGAGTATGTCGCGGACGATTATTCGATCGCCGACATCGCCATCTGGCCGTGGATCTCGCGCTTCGCCTGGCAGAGAATCGAATTTGCCGAGCATCCTAATGTGCTGCGCTGGTACCTCGCCATCGCCGCGCGTCCCGCGGTCAAGCGGGGCTGGGATGTGCTCAAGGAAGGCCGTCCGATCCCATTGCCGTGATCGATGGGAAACCGAATAAGCCACAGGTTTCTTCCTTGCCGCGCGGGCTTGGCCATGATTAGCGCCATTTCGCGGTGATGATGGGCCTCGGTAGGTCGTGTGCCTAATCTCTGCCTTCGCGGAGCGGATGTGGTAGCGTTGAGTGCTCGCGTGGCGCCAGAAGCGCCTGAGCGTTGAGGTCTTCGATGGCGGGGAGACGAGGAGGCGCGCGGGGCCTGGTCCTCAGGCTCGTGGCTGCAACGGCGGGATTCGCCGCGCTGTCCCACATGTGCGCCGCCGAGCCCGGGGGCTCTCCGGGCGAGAGGACGGCCCAAGGTAAGACCTTGACTGCGGTCGCGGACCCGATTGGCGCAACGCCCCAGTCGGTCGGGCTCCCTGAGGACCAGGTTCAGGCCATCATGCGAGCGCAGCGCTGCCTGACCGAGCTCGGCTATTACAAAGGCGAGGTCGACGGCAAGCGCGGGCAGGAGACTTGGACCGCCTATTGGCACTTCAAGCATGAGCACGGTCTCGCCGGTTATGCGGATCTCACGTCGCCGATCGTGCAGCAGAAGATGGCCGAGCTTTGCAAGGATCTGGATACGACCGCCGCGATCACGACCGTGGCGACTTCGCCCGCGGTCGTGCCCGCGCCGCAGATTGAGCCCATGCCGGCTGCTCCGGCGGGAGAGGAGGGCGCTTCGCTCGCGCCGCATCCTCGACTCCCCATCGACTGCCTGCCCGAGGATCTCATCGCGGTCCTTCGCCAGGCGCACGGTCAATCCGTATCGGCGCCGCGCTGCGACAACGCGTGCTTGCCCACGCCTCGAGGCCTGCCCCAGTCTCATCTCGACGATTTGCACAAGAAGACCGGCATCGTCTGGTGCACGGTTTGCGTCACCGTCGACAGCCACCTCTCGCTCGAAGATGTGCGGCGGATCGAGCATGCGGGCAATCTCAAGCTTTGCGCGACCCCGCCGCTGCAACTGCCGCGTCACGTCGCCTTCTCATCGACGCCCAACCTCAAGGCCTACACGCGCACGCGCGAGCTCTACCGGGCCCTGCCGCCGGAGGCAGACGACGAAAGCGCCATCGCGGTCATTATCGGTAATCGCAATTACGCCGCGCTCGCGCCGAGCGAGACCTCCCGCAACGACGCGGATGCCATGTATGCCTTCCTCACCGAGCATCTCGGCTTCCGCCAGGACAACATCATCGACATGCGGGACGCGAAGAGGGCGGATTTCGAGAGGCTGTTCGGGGCGGTGCCGGGGTCGGACGGAGAGCTCGGCCGCCTCGTCCGCTCGCGGTCCGATGCCAAGGTGGTCGTCTACTATTCGGGCCACGGGGCGACCGACAGTGAGCATGGCGACATGTATCTTCTGCCCGTCGATACCCAGCCTTACCGCGACGAGATCGCCGGCTATAGGCTGTCGACGCTCTATGCCAATCTTGCCAAGCTCGGCGCGAAATCGGTGCTGCTCCTGCTCGAGACCGAGTATGGGCGCGACCACAGTCCCTATCTCTTGCCGCCCAATCTGCCCGAGACGATCAACTCCGCCCTGCCGCCAGCGCCGCTTCCGGGTCTGACCGTCCTGCTCGCGGCCGACCGCGGCCAGCGCAGGCTCGTTGATTCGACCTACGACATCGGCCTCTTCACCCGCTATTTGATCGAGGGGATGGGGGGCAGCGCCGATTTGTCGCCGGTCGGCAACGGCGACGGCCAGATCGATAGCGCCGAGATCTATGTCTACACCAGCGTTATGGTGCGCGAGGCCGCGCGCAAGACCTTCGGATTGTTGCAGAATCCGGCCTATTCGAGCGCCGGATCGAGCGTGCTCTTGAGTGCCGGAGCACAAGCGCGCGAGGGAAACTGACTGCCGCGCAATTAGGCAGAGCGCGGCTCAATCCACAACGTTACGCGCTCGGCGTGACAGATTATGGAGGGCGCTCGCGAAAACCGCTTTACATTGCCGACGAGATTTCATACGGGACGCGGGCTCGTAGGCGATATCGCTCAAGGGCAGCAACTGACATCGGCAGTCTCGTGTGGGAGTAGACATGGGATGGACGTTTTCACTTCTGCCGCGGAGTTCCTCCGTCATCGCCGCCCCGAGCGGCCGGTCCTTGCTCTGAGGCCGCATGCCGCCGAGCGCGCGGCAAGCTGGTTCATCGCCAATTTCCCGGGCCGCGTGCTCTACGCCGCCAAGGCCAACGATGCTCCCGAGATTATCGAGGCGCTGGTCAAGGCCGGTATCCGCGGCTTCGACGTCGCCTCTCTCGTCGAGATTGCGCGGCTCGCTCGAATCGCGGATGCCGAGCTGTTCTTCATGAACCCGGTCAAGTCGCGAGGGGCAATCGTGCGCGCCTATCGCGAATACGGGGTGCGGAGCTTCGCCTTCGACAGCGACGACGAGCTCGACAAGATCGTCGAGGAGACAAGCGGAGCCGAGGATCTCGAGCTCTACCTCCGCGTCTCCTGTCCGAACACGCACAGCCTCATTCCGCTCGAGGGCAAGTTCGGCGCCTCGGCCGCCGCCGCGCCAGCACTTCTTCTCCGTGCGCGCCAGATTGCGCGGAAGCTCGGCATCACCTTCCACGTCGGCTCGCAAGCGGTAGTCCCCGCCGCTTTCGGCGAAGCGCTTCGCCAGATCGGCCAGTTGATCGTGACGTCAGGCGTCATGGTGGATGCCATCGATATTGGCGGGGGTTTTCCAAGCCGCTATCCCCATTCCGATCCACCTGAGCTTTCGAGCTACATGGAGGAGGTGGTGCGCGCCGCCGACGAGCTTGCCGTCAAGCACTCCTGCGAGCTCTTGTGCGAGCCGGGCCGGGCGCTGGTGGCCGAGGCCGAGTCGGTCATCGTGCGCGTCGATGCGCGCCGCGACCATTCGCTCTATGTCAATGACGGCGCCTTCGGCACTCTGTTCGATGCCGCCTATCTCGGCTTCCGCTTCCCGGCAAGACTGATGCCGAGTTCCCGCCGCAAGCCGAAGTCTCTCGCCGAGTTTGCGCTTTACGGGCCGACCTGCGACAGCGACGACCACATGCACGGTCCCTTCCTGCTGCCCGATTGCGTGCGCGAGGGCGATTATATCGAGATCGGCCAGATCGGCGCCTATGGGCGGGTGATGGCGACTCATTTCAACGGGTTCGGTGAGTATGACGAGGTGGTGCTGACCGACGAACCCATGCTGTCGATGTATCCCCAGCACGCGAGCGCCGAAGAGCAGTCGGACGCGCTGCTGAAATCAGCCCTGGCTTAAGCCAGAAGCAGCTCGGAAAACGAAAGAGGGCCAACTTCCGGGTTGGCCCTCGTCTTTTGATGCCGGTTTCGATGCTGGTCGGGTCCGGTTGGGGTCAGCACAACGACCCGAGCCCCGCTCGCCCGTTATCACGTGCTCTCAAGGCGCGCCGGTTAACCTCGTGCTGCAACGAGACGATTGCCGCCCGTCACAGTCGAAGAAGGCTCCTGGATTTGCTATTGTGCGACCAGGACAGTCATGCTGGTCGGTCCCTTCGCGGGCCAAAGCCGGCAAGGGTCGCAACGGGAGCGAACTCCGGGAGGGCGTTCGGGTCATGGCACGAGGGTCAAACGCTCCGCTCCGCATGGAGGGCGAGCGGCGCCATTTGACCGTGATGTTCACCGACATGGTGGACTTCACCATGATGGGCGAGAGTCTCAGCGAAGAATCCGTGTTCGAGCTCACCCGGCGCGTCGTTGGCGAGCAGGGCAAAGCGATCCAGTCGCATGGCGGCGTGGTGCAGGATTTCGCCGGCGACGGCATCATGGCCGTGTTTGGAGCTCCGGTTGCCATGGAGGACGCGGCGTTGAGGGCCTGCCGCACCGCCCTCGACATCCAGGAGCGCGTGGGCCGGCTGCATGGCGAGCTCGAGGCGAGCTATGGGGTCAGGCCGCAACTGCGCATCGGGATCCACACCGGCCCTGCCGTCGTCGGCCAGATCGGTGAAGGCAAACCCATGTCCTATAGCGCGCTTGGCGATACGGTGAACGTGGCCTCGCGTCTCCAGGCCTCGGCGGCGCCCGGCTCGGTCTGCATCACCAAGGCGACACTCGATCTGGTCGAAGGTTTCGTCGACACCACTTTTCTTGGCGAGCGGCGTTTCAAGGGCAAGGCGCAAGCGATCGAGGTCTATCGGCTCGATGCGCTCCGCTCCGGAGTCACGCGTTTCGGCGCCAAGCGCCGCCACGGCTTGACGCGCTTGCGCGGCCGCGACGTCGAACTCGCACTTTTGCACGAGCATTGGAATGTGGTGAAGGCTGGACGCTTCCGCCCCGTCAACGTCATCGGCGACGCAGGGCTCGGCAAATCGCGGCTCATCTTCGAGTTCACCGAGTCGTTGCACGATCAGCCCGTGCTGCTGCTGGAAGCGATCTGCCGTCCGGAGGGCACCGGCATTCCCTTCTTACCGCTCGTCGAGGTGATGCGGAGCTGGTTCGGGGTCCCCGAAGAGGGGGCCTTGCCCGAGCTCATCGAGACGAAACTGAAAGAGGGGCTCGAACGACTCAAGATCGATGCCGAGACGAGCTTGCCCTATTTGCTCAATCTTGTGCTCGGCGGCGGTTCGATCGATGGGCTCGGGGCATTGCCGGCGTCCGAGCTTGTCGGTCTCCACACGCGCGAGGCGCTCCGCCAGTTGATCTTCGCGCTGTGCCGGCTTGGACGCCCTGTAGTGATGGTGGTCGAGGACCTGCATTGGATCGACTCCGCCTCGCAAGGCGTGCTCGATGATGTCGTGAAGAACGCGACCGACGAGCCGCTTCTGCTTTTGTGCAGCTTCCGTCCGCAGTTCCATCCGATTTGGGCGCTGACCGGCGGAGGCGCCGAGCTCCGCTTGAGCGCGCTCACCAATGTGATCGCGACCGAAATCATCAGGGAGCGGCTCGAGGGGCAGTCGCTGCCCGAGGAGCTGGTCGAGCTCGGCGTCGCCAAGTCCGAAGGCAACCCGCTGTTCGCCGAGGAATTTGCGAGCTATCTGTCGCAGAAGGGCTCACAGCGCGAGCTTGCCGGCGATGCCGGCTTCGGCGGGGGCTATGCCGATCTCGACGACATTCCGACCAGCCTCGAAAACCTGATCATGGACCGCGTCCACAGGCTCGGGCGCGACACCATCTCCTTCCTCCAGGCGGCTTCGGTGTTGGGGCGGCAATTCCCAATGGGCCTCGCCCAGCAGGTCGCCGATATCAACGGCAAGCTAGTCTTGCTGTTGCCGCAGCTCGAACTCGACGGCCTCATCTTCCGCGTCGATCGCGACGTTGGCGATAGCTCGGAGGACTACGCCTTCAAACACGCCCTCGTTCAGGACGCGCTGTACGGCTCACTGCTCACGCCGCAAAAGGCTGTTCTTCATCAGAAGGCGGCGGAGGCGCTCGAGGCGCTCTACGGCGACAAGGCGCCCGACGTCGCCGACATGCTCGCCCATCATTACGTGCGCACCCAGCGGGCGGAAAAGGCCGTGTACTACCTCGCCTTGGCGGCGAAGAAGAGCCTGCGCGTGTTCTCGCTTGCCGAGGCGCAAGCCTATCTCGACCAGGCGCTCGCCAAGATCGCGGCCGAGCCGGATTGCGCGAGCGACAGGCTGCTCGCCGAGATCGTGGTCGACCGGCTGCTCGTGTGCTGTTGGGAGGCCGATTTTATCGGCATGCGCGAGATCGCCGAGAGATACCGGGCGCGGCTCGAGGCGGCGGGCGACAGCCGCGAGCTATCGCGCATTCTGGCTTGGCTCGGGGAAGCCTATCTCAACGCCGCGCGCTTCGATGAGGCCGAGCACGTGCTCGATCGCGCGCGGGCGATCGGCGAGGAGCTGGATGACGAGGAGTGCATCGCCTACGCGATGTGGGATCAGATGTGGCTCTATATGGTCACACCCGACGGCCGCCCGCGCGATGCGATCGAAACCATGGCGCAACGGGTGCTGCAAGCAGCCGAGCGTTTGAAGGATCCCTATCTCGAGACCCTCACTTATCTCTTGCTCAGCACAGACGGCTTGCAGCGCGGCCACGCCGCGCTCGCAGGACGATGGGCGGCGAAGCTGATCGAGCTCGGACGGCGCAGGCGCTACCCGCCGGCTCAGTCGCTCGGCTGGGTCTGCGCGGCGTCCGCGGCCTCCAACGCCGAGGACCATGAGAAGGCGCTGGTCGACAGCAAGCTCGCTATCGGCACCTCGCACGGCCACTTCGAGAGGATCATGGCCGAAAGCGCCCAGGGCGTGGTACTGGTCGGGGCGGGGCGGCCGATCGAAGGCTTGAGCATCCTCGAGCGGCTCAGGAGCGAGGTTATCGAGGCGAGCTATCTCGTGCAGCTTACGACGATCGAGATCCCCTGCGGTCTCGCCATGGTGCTGTCGGGCAATTACGCTGGCGGCGTCGCCGATCTCGAAAACACGATCGCGCGGTTCTCGAAATGGCGCAATAAGCGCATGCTGGCTTGGGGTCATCTCGCGCTGGGCGAGGTATATTTGTCGCTTGCCACTGCCGGCAAATTGCCCGACTCGAAGGTGCTGCGGCAGAACGCGAGCTTCTTCGTGCGCGCCATTCCGGCGGCCCGACGCCGCGCGCGGCGGCATCTCGATGAGGCTGTGCGTCATGCCCGCGCGGCCGACACGCCCGGACTGTTGGCGCAGGGTCTCGCCGATCTCGGACTGTTGAGCAAGTTCGCGGGACAGCTTGAGCCCGCACGACTATTCTTGCAACAAGCGCGCGCGATCGCGGAGGAGCTAGGCGCCAAGAAGCTGGTTGGCCGCATTGACGCCGCGCTTTAGCGGATGCTCTGCGCCAGACTCGCTTGCACCACCGAGGGAAGGACTCTGACATGACCATCGACACGCTTGAGTCAGTTTGGGCGCCGCGCTTGCTGAGCGTTCTTCGCATTGTCGCCGCTCTCCTCTTCTTCGAACATGGAATGTCCAAGCTGCTCGGCTTTCCGCCTTCGGACCATTCGGGACCGGAATTGCTATCGCTCCCATGGATCGCCGGCGTGCTCGAATTCGTTGGCGGGGCGCTTCTCATCCCCGGCATCTTCACGCGGTGCGTGGCATTCGTCCTGTCGGGCGAGATGGCGTTCGCCTATTGGCTGGTGCACGCCCAGAAGAGCTTCTATCCGGTCATCAACGGCGGGGATGCGGCGATCCTCTTCTGCTTCGTGTTCCTCTATCTCGCTGCCGCGGGCGGAGGGCCCTGGAGCGTCGACGCTCTGTGGCGAAGAAAGTCCTGATCGCACTGCATTCGCCCTTGCGCGAATGTTAATGTCCGGGCCTCGCTTTGTGACATCACTGTCACAGAGCCCCGCTAGCAATTGCGCCGTGCGGCCTGCCGCGCCTCGGCCTATTCTTCAGCCGGGGCTTCTCCGCTTGGGGGCAGAGGTGGCGTTCAGACTGGTGCAAGCTCAATACGATCGGGAGACGCAACGCGCCTATGTCGAGCTCCGCGACATCGATGACGATGGCGGGGAGATTCTAACCGTCGCGGTCTTCTCCTACCACACGACGTCACGGTTGCCGCGGAAGCGGATCGAGGAGGAGATCGTGCGCAAGGCCCGTCATCTGTTCAAGAAGGCAGCGCTCGGCCTGGACGAGGCGTGAGCCCCGGACCCGGGCCCTAGGTGCCGATGAGCTAGGTCTCGCGATTGTCCTCGGCGCAAAATGCGGCGAGCCGCAGGACATGCGACTCGCCGCTCTCTCTTAGATTGAACGTCTGGTGTTACTCGCACACCCAGACGCGACGCCAACGGGAGCCGACATGCTCGGTGCTCCAGCAGTCGGAGGCGTAATAGCCATAGTCGCCGAAATAGTCGTCATAGAACGGCGCATAGAAGCGAGGCCCATGGCCGGCGTGGAAATCGCCGGCGAAGTGATTGCCGTGGAAAGTGCCGCCACTGAAATGGCCGCCACCGGCGACGTGGCCGCCAACATGACCACCGCCCAGGCCGCCAACTCCGCCTCCCATATGA
>DATHCZ010000016.1:0-9928 GCA_035319265.1 Methyloceanibacter sp.
CTTCGCCCAGGAGGTGCCGGAGATTTACGACGGCGTCGTCGAGATCAAGTCGGTCGCCCGCGACCCCGGCTCACGCGCCAAGATCGCCGTCATTTCCAAGGATTCCTCGATCGATCCGGTCGGCGCCTGCGTCGGCATGCGCGGCTCTCGCGTGCAGGCCGTCGTCAACGAGCTGCAGGGCGAGAAGGTCGACATCATCCAGTGGAACCCGGATGCCGCGAGCTTCATCGTCAACGCGCTCGCCCCCGCCGAGGTGACAAAGGTCGTGCTCGACGAGGACACCAACCGCATCGAGGTTGTCGTGCCCGAGAGCCAGCTCTCGCTCGCCATCGGCCGGCGCGGCCAGAACGTGCGCCTCGCCTCCCAGCTCACCGGCTGGGACATCGACATCATGACCGAGGCTTCCGAGTCAGAGCGGCGCCAGGCCGAGTTCGCCGAGCGTTCGCAGACCTTCATGGAGGCGCTCGATGTCGACGAGGTGATCGCCCAGCTGCTTGCCTCTGAGGGCTTTTCCTCGGTCGAGGAAGTGGCCTTCGTCGAGCCGTCGGAGATCGCCTCGATCGAAGGGTTCGACGAGAACACCGCGGCTGAGATCCAGACGCGCGCCCGCGAGCATCTGGAGAAGATCGAGGCCGAGCTCGATGCCAAGCGCAAGGCGCTCGGCGTCGGCGATGACCTGGCCGAGGTCCCTGGCGTCACGACGGCAATGCTGGTCGCCTTCGGCGAGAACAAGATCAAGACGGTCGAGGACCTTGCCGATTGCGCGACCGATGATCTCGCCGGCTGGAGCGAGCGTAAAGATAAAGAGACGGTGCATCATGACGGCATCCTCGCCGGGTTCCGGCTGAGCCGGGAGCAGGTCGAGAAGATGATCCTCGATGCGAGGGTCAAGGCGGGCTGGATTGAGGAAGCCGCGCTCGAGGAGGCCGAAGAGGCCGAGGAGGCCGCCTCCCCCGAGGAGGAAGCTTCGGCCGGAGAGGCCCCCGCCAGCGGCGCGGGCGCCTGATGCGGCGTAGTGGAGACATCGGCCTTGCGCCATCAGGCAGCGGAGCTGGAGCGCGATAGCGAGCCGACGGACGGCCTTCGCCGCTGCGCTTTGACGCGCAAGAGCCGTCCCAAGGACGAGTTGCTGCGTTTCGTTCTCGCCCCCGACGGGACCATCGTCCCGGACCTCAAGGAGAAGCTCCCGGGGCGGGGCGTTTGGCTGACAGCGACGCATGACAACGTCACCGAGGCTGCCAAGCGCAATGTTTTCGCCCGCGCTTTGAAGGCGGAAGTCAAGGTTCCTGAAGGGTTTGCAGGTAACGTTGACCGCCTGCTCGCCGATGCGGCGCTCGGCGCGTTCGCTCTGGCCAACAAGGCCGGAGAGGTTGTTTTCGGCAGCGCCAAGGTCGAGGAGGCGATCGCCAAAGGCAAGGTGCTCGCCCTCGTCCATGCGCGCGAGGCGGCGGAAGACGGTTGCCGCAAGCTTGACGGCAAATTCCGCGGAATGGGAGGGGAAACCGCCTTTCCCGCGGTCCAGAGCCTCGGCACGGATGAATTGGGTTTGGCATCGGGCCGGGCAAATGTGATACATGCTGCCCTAATCCAGGGCGGAGCGGCTCTTAGATTCCTCGCGGCGGCGTCGCGCTTAGAGCGCTACCGCAAGGGTAGTGCTGCATTCGCAGACCAGAACGGATCGGATACGGACAAAGAATGAGTGAGACGAACGAGACTGAAGGCAAGGCCGCGCGTGGTGGGAGCAAGATGACGCTCAACGTCCGCCGGACTGTTGAGTCCGGCCACGTGCGCCAGAGCTTCAGCCATGGGCGCTCGAAGTCCGTTCTGGTCGAGAAGAAGAAGCGCCGGGCGATTGGATCGAGCCCGGCCCCGCAGCCGGTCGAGGACGTAACGCCGAAACCCCAGCCGCGCGTCGTCGCCGAGACGCCGAAGAAGGTTCAAGCGGAGGAGGCTCTTCAGCCCCGCCCCAAGGGTCAGGTGCTGCGCCAACTCTCCGACGAGGAGAAGGATGCGCGCAGCCGCGCCCTAAAAGATGCCCGCCAGCGCGACGCCGAGCGCGCGCGGGCCGAACAGGCCGCCGTGCTCGAAGTTTCGATGCTCGAGCAGCGAGTGAAAGAGGACAAGGTCGCCGCAGAGCGCAAGGCCAAGGAAGACCAAAGGCATGAGGCCGAGGCCAAGGCGCGCAAGGTCGGCGAGGAGAACGTTCGCAAGCACCTCCTGAAAGAAGAGCCGGAGGAGCCCGCGCGCACGCCCGATGCCCGCCATAAGAAGAGCCCCGTGGCCCCGCGCCGTGGTGAGGAGCGCCGCGTGCGCGGCCGGCTCACCATCATCAACGCACTCGACGAGGAACAGCGGCAGCGGAGCCTTGCCTCGCTTAAGCGGCGGCAAGAGCGTCAGAAAAAGCAGATCACCGGCCCGCAGGCGCAAGCGAAGATCCAGCGCGACGTCATCATCCCTGAGGTCATCACCATCCAGGAGCTCGCCAATCGCATGGCCGAGCGTGGCGTCGACGTCATCAAATCGCTCATGCGCGACGGCGCCATGCACAAGATCACCGACGTGATCGACGCCGACACGGCTCAGCTCGTCGCCGAGGAGTTCGGCCACGCGGTCAGGCGCGTGTCGGAGGCCGACGTCGAGGAAGGCTTCATCGGCGCCGACGATCAGGCCGAGGATTTGCAGCCGCGCGCGCCGATCGTCACCATCATGGGTCATGTCGACCACGGCAAGACCTCGCTGCTCGATGCCATCCGCACTACCAACGTCGTCAGCCAGGAGGCCGGCGGCATCACCCAGCATATCGGCGCCTATCAGGTGGTGACTCCGGCGGGTCACAAAGTCACGTTCATCGACACCCCGGGCCATGAGGCATTTACCGCCATGCGCCAGCGCGGTGCCCAGGTGACCGATATCGTGGTTCTCGTCGTCGCCGCCGACGATGGGGTGAAGCCGCAGACGGTCGAGGCCATCAACCACGCCAAGGCGGCCGGCGTGCCGATGATCGTCGCCATCAACAAGATCGACAAGCCGGGCGCCGATCCTCAGCGCGTGCGTACCGAGCTATTGAGCCAGGAGATCGTCGTGGAGAGCCTCGGCGGCGATACGCTCGAGGTCGAGGTCTCGGCGTTGAAGAGGATGGGCCTCGACAAACTGCTCGATGCCATCGCTCTTCAGGCCGAGGTGCTTGAGCTCAGGGCCAATCCCGACCGCGCGGCGGAAGGGGTGATCGTCGAGGCCAAGCTCGAGCGCGGACGCGGGCCGGTCGGCACGGCTTTGATCCAGCGCGGCACGCTGCATCTTGGCGATCTCATCGTCGCGGGCTCGGCCTATGGCCGCGTTCGCGCGCTGATCAACGAGCTCGGTGAGCAGGTCTCGAGCGCTGGTCCATCGGTCCCCGTCGAGGTGCTCGGCTTCGATTCGGCGCCGGAAGCGGGCGATCAGTTCGCCGTCGTGGAGAACGAGGCGCGCGCCCGGGAGATCACAAGCTACCGTCAGCGCGAGCGGCGCAGGCGGCTGGCGGTTGCTGGTCAGCGCGGCAGCCTCGAGCAGATGATGAGCAATCTGAAGGCCGCCGCCACCAGCGAGTTCACACTCCTCGTCAAGGGAGACGTGCAGGGGTCGGTCGAGGCCATCGTGGCGGCGCTCGACAAGCTCGGCACCGAGGAGGTGCGCGCGCGTATCGTTCACGCCGGCGTCGGCGGAATCACCGAATCCGATGTCGGGCTCGCGGCGACTTCGGGCGCCGTCATCCTCGGCTTCAACGTGCGCGCCAACGCTCAGGCCCGCGAGGCCGCCGAGCGCGACGGCGTCGAAATCCGCTATTACAACGTGATTTACGACCTGGTCGACGAGGTGAAGCAGGCGATGTCGGGCTTGCTCGCGCCGACGCGACGCGAGACTTTCCTCGGCAATGCCGAGATCCTCGAAGTGTTCACCATCTCCAAGGTGGGCAAGGTTGCCGGCTGCCGCGTCACCGAAGGCAAAGTCGAGCGCGGCGCGCAAGTTCGACTCATCCGCGACAACGTCGTGGTGCATGAAGGCAAGCTGTCCACGCTCAAGCGCTTCAAGGACGAGGTGCGCGAGGTGGTGGCAGGCCAAGAATGCGGCATGGCCTTCGAGGGTTACCAAGACATGCGCCAAGGCGACGTCATCGAGTGCTTCGAGGTCGAGCACGTCCAGCGCACCCTCTAATCGAGGGCCTCTCACATGGCCAATCGCGACAAGGGGGCGCGGGCGCCCTCACAGCGCCAGCTGAAGGTCGGCGAGCTGATCCGCCATGCGCTGGCCGACATCTTCTTTCGCGGCGAGATCGTCGACGAGGTGCTGAGCCGGCATTCGCTCACCGTGCCGGAGGTGCGCATGACGCCCGACCTCAAGCTCGCCACCGTTTACGTGCTGCCGCTCGGCGGCGGGGATGCCGAGGAGGCGGTGGAGCATTTGAACAGACACAAGCGCTTCCTACGCGGCGAAGTGGCAAAGCGCATCAGGATGAAATTCATGCCCGAGATCAGATTCAAGGTGGACACTTCGTTCGAGGCGTCGGCGCGCATCGACGAGCTGCTAGCCTCGCCCAAGGTCGCGCGCGACCTCGAAAGCTAAGTTCTGACCATGGCGCGACGCCGCAAAGGCTCACCGGTCAGCGGCTGGCTCATCCTCGACAAGCCGCAAGGCATGACCTCGACCCAAGCCGTAACCAAAGTGAGGCGGCTGTTCGACGCGGCGAAGGCGGGCCATGCCGGAACTCTCGACCCGCTCGCGACCGGGGTGTTGCCGATCGCGCTCGGCGAGGCGACCAAGACCGTGCCCTTCGCCGTCGAGGGTTTGAAGACATATCGCTTCACCCTTCGCTTTGGCACCGAGACCGATAGCGACGACGCCGAGGGTACCGCCGTCAAGGCGAGCACGGCACGGCCGGAGACCGAGGCGATCGAGGCCATGCTGGCGCGCTTCACCGGCGAGATCAGCCAAGTGCCGCCGCGCTTCTCGGCGCTCAAGATCGATGGCGCCCGCGCCTACGACCTCGCGCGCGACAAGGAGGAGTTCGAGCTTGCCCCTCGGTCCGTCTCGATCGAACGACTTGCCCTCATCGCTCGCCCCGATCCCGATCACTGCCAGCTCGAGGCTGAGTGCGGCAAGGGCACGTATGTGCGGGCCTTGGCGCGCGACCTCGGCCGGGCACTCGGCTCGTGCGCCCATGTCGAGGCGCTGAGGCGGACACGTGTGGGCGGTTTCGGCGAGGAGGACGCCGTGACGCTCGTCGAGCTCGAGGCATTGAAGGAGAACGCGGCCGATCCCGACGCGCTCACCCGTGCGCTCAAGCCGATCGAGAGCGCTCTCAGCGACATTCCGGCTCTGGCGCTGTCGCTGTCCGATGCGGCTAGGCTGCGGCAGGGCCAGCCGGTATTGCTGCGCGGACGCGACGCGCCAATCTTCAGCGGCACGGCCTACGCTACCTCTCGCGGTATGCTGGTCGCCGTCGGCGAGATGGAACAGGGAGAATTCAGGCCGAGGCGAATCTTCAATTCGCCACGCTAACTCGAATTCGTTTCCTGCTATTAACGGCGGTCAAAGGTGAAGCAAATTCCTCTGGCCTCTAGCGGGATAATCCCTATATTCCGCTTGCGCGCCCTTCCGGCCATCGCGGCTTGCGCGCGCATTTGAGCCGACCGTGCTGGACGACATCCTGGCCCGGCCATGACAAAACCCCTAACAGCAAGGATCATCCGATGTCGATCAGCGCTGAGCGCAAGCAGACTCTCATCAAGGAATATGCGACCAAGTCCGGCGACACCGGCTCGCCAGAGGTTCAGGTCGCCATCCTGACCGAGCGCATCACCAATCTGACCGAACATTTCAAGACGCACGGCAAGGACAACCATTCGCGCCGAGGGCTGCTCAAGATGGTCAGCCAGCGTCGCCGGCTGCTCGATTACGTCAAGTCGACCGATGAAGACCGGTATCAGAAGCTCATCAACCGGCTGGGTATTCGCCGGTGATGGCAATCCCCCGGCGGAGCCTGCAAATACTGAACTGGCCAGCCCTGTCGCCATCGGGCGATCGGTGCGGCCTTATCCCTCCCCACACATTGGGACACAACCATGTTCAATAAACAGACCGTAGAGATCGAATGGGGGGGACGCCCCCTCAGGCTTGAAACCGGGCGCATCGCCCGTCAGGCCGACGGCGCCGTGCTCGCCACCTATGGCGATACGAGCGTTCTCGCCACCGTCGTCGCTGCCAAGGAAGAGAAGGCCGGCATCGACTTCTTTCCGCTGACCGTGAACTACCAGGAGAAGACCTTTGCCGCGGGCAAGATCCCCGGTGGCTATTTCAAGCGCGAGGGGCGTCCGACCGAGAAGGAGACGCTCACCTCCAGGTTGATCGACCGGCCGATTAGGCCGCTGTTCGCCCCCGGCTTCAAGAACGAGACGCAAGTCATCGCCACCGTGCTCTCTCACGACATGGAGAACGACCCTGACGTCGTGGCCATGGTTGCGGCCTCGGCCGCTCTCACGCTCTCGGGCGTTCCGTTTCTCGGGCCCATCGGGGCTGCACGGGTGGGCTATATCGACGGCAAATACGCGCTGAACCCGATGATCGACGAGATGGGCGTGAGCTCGCTCGATCTCGTCGTCGCCGGCACCGCCGATGCCGTGTTGATGGTCGAATCCGAGGCCAAGGAGCTGCCCGAGGACGTGATGCTCGGCGCCGTGGTGTTCGGCCAGAAGAACTTTCAACCGGTGCTCGACGCCATAGTCAAGCTCGCCGAACGCGCCGCCAAGGAGCCGTGGGAGCTGAAGGCCAAAGACGATGGCGAGATCCTCGCGCGCATCCGCTCCGCCGCCGATGCCGGTTTGCGCGAGGCCTATGCCATCGCCGCCAAGCATGAGCGCCGCGACCGTGTCGCTCACGTCAAGGAGAAGACGCTCGCCGCGATCGTTCCGGCCGACGACGATGGGACCGGCGCCGCCAAGGCGGCCGCCGCGTTCAAGGAAGCCGAGAAGGAGGTCGTGCGTACGAGCATCCTCCAGACGCAGAAACGTATCGACGGTCGCGACCTCAAGACGGTGCGCCCGATCGTGTGCGAGGTCGGCATTCTGCCCCGTACCCACGGCAGCGCGCTGTTCACCCGCGGCGAGACGCAGGCGCTTGCCGTCGCCACGCTCGGCACGGGAGAGGACGAACAGTATGTGGACGCGCTCCAGGGCACCTACAAAGAGACCTTCATGCTGCACTACAACTTCCCGCCCTATTCGGTCGGCGAGGTGGGGCGCATGGGCTCACCCGGACGGCGCGAGATCGGTCACGGCAAGCTCGCTTGGCGCGCGATCCACCCGGTCCTTCCGGAGCGCGAGAGCTTCCCATACACCATCCGCATCGTCTCGGAGATCACCGAGTCCAACGGTTCATCCTCGATGGCAACGGTCTGCGGCTCGTCGCTCGCGATGATGGACGCCGGCATCCCGCTCAAGCGCCCGGTCGCCGGCATCGCCATGGGCCTCATCAAGGAAGGCGCCGATTTCGCCGTGCTGTCGGACATTCTGGGCGACGAGGACCATCTCGGCGACATGGATTTCAAGGTCGCCGGCACGGCAGAGGGCGTGACCTCGCTGCAGATGGACATCAAGATCACCGGCATCACCGAGGAAATCATGAAGGTTGCGCTCAGTCAGGCGCGCGACGGACGCATGCACATCCTCGCCGAGATGAACAAGGCGCTCAACGCGGCGCGGCCGGAGCTCGGTGAATATGCGCCGCGCATCGAGACGATCCACATCCCCGTCGACAAGATCAGGGAGGTGATCGGCTCGGGCGGGTCGGTGATTCGCGAGATCGTCGCCGAGTCGGGCGCCAAGATCGACATCTCCGACGACGGTACGGTCAAGATCGCCTCTGCCAACGCCGAGTCGATCCGCACCGCGATCAACCGCATCAAGTCCATCACCTCCGAGCCCGAGGTCGGCGAGATCTACAAGGGTAAAGTGGTCAAGGTGATGGAGTTCGGCGCCTTCGTGAACTTCTTCGGGCCCAAGGACGGCCTGGTTCACATCTCGCAGCTCGCCGAAGGGCGGCCGAAGGCTGTGACCGACGTGGTCAAGGAAGGCGACATCGTTTGGGTGAAGCTGCTTGGTTTCGACGACCGCGGCAAGGTCAAGTTATCGATGAAGGTGGTCGACCAGAACACCGGCAAGGAGCGGGAGAAGGCCGAAGCCGCCGCGAGCTGACGCCCACCAAGCTCAGTTGCATTGGCGTGGCCGGGGTTTACCCCGGCCATTGGACCTCCCCACGAGGGGAGCTATGCATGCTTGATGGCAGTTAGCGGGTGGCGGCGGAGGTGCCCTTCTTCTCGCACCGCCAGCCGATGACAAAATACTGATGGTTGATCTTCTGCCACGCGTCAGCCTTGTCGCCCGCCGCTTTAATGCAGGTCACGACGTCGTCGGCAGTCGCCTCCGGCACACCCTTCTCGCTGCATTCCGTGGGGTTAGAGAGAAGACAGACCAGAACTACGAGCTCGGCCATGGCCGTTGCCTCCACATAGCTAAACTGAACCTCATTGCGCGGCCTCGCGCGGCGTAGCCTTCTCCACCGCGGCCTCGAGCTCCTCGGCCTGCTCCAGGGTCTTGAGCGCGGTAAGATTGGGCATGGCGATGGTCGAGTAGCCGCAATCGACGAAATGGATCTCTCCAGTGACGGCGCCGGACAGATCGGACAGGAGATAGAGCGCGGCGCCGCCGACCTCATCGAGCGTCGGCGATCGGCGCATCGGCGCGTGGCGTTGCTGATAGTGCAGCAGTGTGCGCGCATCAGAGATGCCGGCGCCAGCTAGAGTGCGCATCGGCCCCGCCGACAACGCGTTCACCCTGATCCCTTGCGGGCCAAAGTCGGAGGCGAGATAGCGGACGGAGGCCTCCAGCGCGGCCTTAGCCACGCCCATGACGTTGTAGCAGGGCACGACCCGCGTCGCGCCGCTATAGGTCAGCGTGAGCAGCGAGCCACCCTGCGGCATCAGCTCGGCGGCGAGCTTGGACACCTCGGTGAAGGAGAAGCACGAGATCACCATGGTGTGCTCGAAGTTCTTGCGGGTGGTGTCCGCGTAACGGCCGCGCAGCTCGTTGCGGTCGGAAAAGGCGAGCGCATGCACGACGAAATCGAGCGAGCCCCACTTCTTGCGGATCACCTCGAACACACGCTCAACGCTCTTGAGGTCCTCGACATCGGCCTCCTCGATGATCTTTGCGCCGATGCCTTCGGCGAGAGGAACGGCGCGGCGGCCGAAGGCACCGCCCTGGTACGAGAAGGCCAGCTCGGCGCCATGGTCGTGCAGCACGCGGGCGATACCCCACGCGATCGAACGATCGTTGGCGACGCCCATCACGAGCCCTCTCTTCCCGGCCATCAACGGCGCGGACCCAGCGTCATCTCTTGTTGTTGCCATGTTGCTTACTCTGCTCGGTTGGTCGGCATTAGCTCCCGTCGGCTCCATCCACTCGCTTGAACACCAGTGTGGCGTTGGTCCCGCCGAAGCCGAAGCTGTTCGACATCACTGCGTTAATGGCGACGTTGTCGATGCGCTTGCGCGCGATGGGCATGTCGGCGACGGCGGGGTCGATGGTCTCGATATTGGCGGATTCACAAATGAACCCGTTATTCATCATCAACAAGGAATAGATCGCCTCGTGGGCGCCGGCCGCGCCGAGCGAATGGCCGGTGAGTGACTTGGTAGCACTGATTGGCGGGCATGTGTCGCCGAATACTTCGCGGATCGCCTCGATCTCGCGGAGGTCCCCGATCTGGGTGGAGGTAGCATGGGGGTTGATATAGTCGATGCCGTCGACGCCATTCATTGCCATGCGCATGCAGCGCACGGCGCCTTCGCCGGAAGGCTGAACCATATCGTAGCCGTCAGAGGTCGCACCATAACCCG
>DATHCZ010000017.1:0-2423 GCA_035319265.1 Methyloceanibacter sp.
ACTTCGGCGCGAACCAGCGTCCGAAGAGGAGATTCTGCCTGACCGAGAGATGGGGAAAGAGACGCGCGTCCTGGAACACGAGTCCGATGCGGCGCCGATAGGCCGGGAGAAAGATGGCTTGCGCGGTATCGACAAGCACGCGGTCGTCGAGGATGATGCGGCCGCGATCTGGACGCGCGAGCCCGGCAATCAGACTGATGGTCATCGATTTGCCGGCACCCGAGCGGCCGAACAGAGCGGTGACGCCCGCGTCGCTCGCGAAGGCGACGTCGAGATCGAAAGCGCCGAGCTTAAGCGCGACGTCGACGCTGATCATGCAAAGCTCTCTACGCGCCGGCAGACGACATATATGTGTATGCGCACGACGTCCTCTATGTGTATCGCACGACGTCCTCCTCGTCGTCTCTTGCGGCCCATTTCTGCCCGAAATTCAGCCTTTGGCGATGGCGACTCTGGCAGGCCAGCACGTCTTTGCCCCTCTCGCTAAGGCGGAAATTGATTGGGACTCCTCTCTCTGCTAAGAAGGTATTCAATCTGACAAATAGCATTGCATGGACCAGCTCGGAACTGTCCTTATTTTGGCGCAGGACGCCGCGGAATGGGCCGATACGGTGGACCTTCTGTCCAACCAGTCCGGCTACCGTGTCCTTGCCGTCCGCTCGGCGGGAGATGCCAACAGCGCCCTTGCCGACGCGCATGTCGATCTGGTGATCGCCGAGGACGGGGGTTCCGGCGACGGGCTAGCCTTTCTCTCCGAATTGCGCATCTCCCATCCCGAGATCATCCGCTTGCTCGCGCTCGATGCCGAGACCAGCCTGGTAGGACCCGCGGTAACGCCCGCGGCAATCTATCAATTCGTACGCAAGCCGCTCGACGAAGAGCAAGTCGGGCTCGTGGTGAAGCGCGCGCTCGAGACGCGCGAACTGGCGCGACGGCATCGCCTGCTCTCGCGCGAGTTCAAGTTCTCGGGCGATTCGCTTCTGTTCAACGACCGCCACGGCCATCCGCTGACGCCCGAGAGCCAGCGCTTCGAGAAGCTCGTTTATGTCAACGAGAAGATGGCCGAGCTCTGTGACCTTGCCCGCAAGGCGGCGCGAACGGAGTTGCCGATCCTCATCCAAGGCGAGACGGGAACCGGCAAAGAGCTGCTCGCGCGCGGCATCCATTACAATTCGAGCCGGCGGGCGAGCCCGCTGATGGTGCAGAATTGCGGCGGCATGCCCGACGAGCTGTTGCAGTCCGAGCTGTTCGGGCACAAGCGCGGCGCGTATACCGGCGCGATCTCGGACCGCCTTGGCCTATTCCGAGCGGCGGATGGCGGCACCGTCTTTCTCGACGAAATCTCGGAAGTCTCCCCTTCCTTTCAGGTCAGCCTGCTGCGCTTTCTGCAAGAGGGCGAGGTGAAGCCGCTCGGCTCCGACAAGACCGAGACCTGCAATGTGCGCGTCGTCTGCGCCTCGAACCGCTCGCTCAAGGCGCTCGCCTCGGCCGGCAAGTTTCGCCAAGACCTCTATTTCCGCCTGCGCGGCTTCGAGCTCGAGGTGCCGCCTTTGCGCGAGAGGCCCGACGATATCCCGGCGCTCGCGGAGTTCTTCGCCGCCAAGCACCGCGACGCGATCGGACGCAAGGTGCTCGGCATCTCCGCCGGCGCGCTCGACAAGCTCACGGCCTATGAGTTTCCCGGCAATGTGCGCGAGCTGGAGAACGAGATCAGGCGCATGGTCGCCCTCGCCAAAGACGGCGACTATTTGACCACTGAGTTCATGTCGCCGATCATCCTCGCGGCCATGCCGCGTGCGCCGCGCCGGGCCAATGGCTTCATGCCGGAAGGCGCCACGCTCAAGGAAAAAGTCGAGAGCCTCGAAAAACAGCTCGTCGGAGAGGTGCTGTTGCGGCATCGTTGGAACCAGAGCCGCGCGGCCAACGAGTTGGGCTTGTCACGCGTCGGTCTTGCCAACAAGATCAAGCGTTACGGGCTCAACGAGACGGGCTGAGGCATTCCCCGATGCCGGGACCTGACGACGACGACAAACGCCATGAGACGGCACCCGTGGTCCGCTTTCCGCAGTCGCGCGTGCGGCTTTCGGGATCGAACGAGCCGGTCAGAGAGCTCGGCTCGAGCGCTCTCGTCAAGCGCCTTGGGGTCGTCGAGCAGGCGACCGGCCATTGGTGCAGCCATTGCCGGGGCATCTGGTACGGCTATCTGCTCGAGGTCGCCTGCCCCGTATGCGGCAATCGCCACGGCTAGACTGGCATTTTCGAGGTATAACTCTTTGGTCATGGCCGGCACTTGTGCCGGCCATCCACGTCTTGGCTCGAGGCGCGTAATCGTTGATGGTCGGGACTGCGCAGTCCATGACCGCGCCAATTGGGGATGCTGACATGCAGAGAGTGACGATCACCCTTGACGACGAGCTGGTGGC
>DATHCZ010000018.1:0-2367 GCA_035319265.1 Methyloceanibacter sp.
CGGGATCAAGCCTCAGCGGCGTGCCAAAGTCGAGAGCGGGGCCAAAGAGCCGGCGTGCACGCCGACAGACGGCTAGGTATCCAGGAAGCTCCGCAGCTTCCGGCTGCGGCTGGGATGCTTCAGCTTGCGCAGCGCCTTGGCCTCGATCTGGCGGATGCGCTCGCGCGTCACCGAGAATTGCTGACCGACCTCTTCGAGCGTGTGGTCGGTGTTCATGCCGATGCCGAAGCGCATTCTGAGCACGCGCTCCTCGCGCGGCGTGAGGCTGGCGAGCACGCGGGTCGTCGTCTCGCGCAGATTGGACTGGATCGCCGCGTCGATCGGCAGCACCGCGTTCTTGTCCTCGATGAAATCGCCGAGATAAGAGTCCTCCTCGTCGCCGATCGGCGTCTCGAGGCTGATCGGCTCCTTGGCGATCTTGAGGACCTTGCGCACCTTCTCGAGCGGCATGGCCAATTTCTCGGCGAGCTCTTCCGGCGTCGGCTCGCGGCCGATCTCGTGCAGCATCTGGCGCGAGGTGCGCACGATCTTGTTGATGGTCTCGATCATGTGGACCGGGATGCGGATGGTGCGCGCCTGGTCGGCGATCGATCTCGTGATCGCCTGCCTGATCCACCACGTGGCGTAGGTCGAGAATTTGTAACCGCGGCGATACTCGAACTTATCCACGGCCTTCATCAGGCCGATATTGCCTTCCTGAATCAAATCAAGGAACTGAAGCCCGCGGTTCGTGTATTTCTTGGCGATCGAGATCACGAGACGCAAATTCGCCTCGACCATCTCCTTCTTCGCCTGGCGCGCCTCGCGCTCGCCTTTCTGCACGATATGAACGATGCGGCGGAACTCGCTGATCTCCAAGCCGGTCTCGGCGGCGAGGCGATGGATCTCGGAACGGATGTCCTTCACCATGCCGCGCTCGTCGTGAATGAACTCGGCCCAGCCGCGCTTCTTGAGGCGGCCGACACGGCGAAGCCAGTTGGGGTCGAGCTCGTTGCCCTGATATTCGCCGAGGAAGTCCTCGCGGTGCACGCCATAGCTCTCGGCCAGGCGCAGCAGCCGGCCCTCATAGCCGAGCAGCTTCTTGTTGATGTCGTAAAGCGTCTCGACGAGGCTCTCGATGCGGTTCGCATTGAGCGACAACGACTTGATCTCGGCGACGATCTCGTCTTTCAGAACCTTGTAGCGCTTCTCCTGTCCGGACGAGAGGGAGTCGTTCTTGAGCGCGCGCTCGACCACCTGGTCCTGCAATTTGCGGAGCTTTTTGTAGTTGGTGGCGACGAGGTCGAAGGTCTCGAGCACTTTGGGCTTGAGCTCGGCCTCCATCGCGGCAAGCGAGAGCGAGTTCTCGAGATCGTCCTCGTCGTCGTCGAACTCTTCCGGAGCGGGTTCCTCGCCCTCGTCGTCGCTGGGGCGCGCGTGCGTACCCGGCGCCGACTGGCCATTACCGTTCTGCGCGACAGTCTCGCCGCCCTCGCCCGGCAGCGGCTGGGAGGGAGCGGGCTTGGCGTCGGGGCCCTGATAGGTCGCTTCGAGATCGATAATGTCGCGGAGCAGAATCTTTCCCTCATTCAGCTCGTCGCGCCAGATGATGATGGCCTGGAAGGTGAGTGGGCTCTCGCACAGCCCTGCGATCATGGCCTCGCGGCCGGCCTCGATGCGCTTGGCGATGGCAATCTCGCCTTCGCGGGAGAGAAGCTCGACCGAACCCATCTCGCGCAGATACATGCGCACGGGATCATCGGTCCGCTCGGCGGGCTCCGACTTGGTCTCGGGTTTGGCAATGGGCGTGACGGGGGCTACAGGGCGCGCGGGCGCGGCCTCTCCTCCCTCGGCTCCAGCCTCGGGGGCCTCCTCGGCCTCGTCGGTGTCGATCACGTTGATGCCCATGTCGGAGAGCATCGACATGGTGTCCTCGATCTGCTCGGAGGACACCTCCTCCGAGGGGAGCACCTCGTTGAGCTCGTCATAGGTGACGAAACCGCGCGCCTTGGCGGTCTTGATGAGCTTCTTGACGGCGGCATCGGACATGTCGAGCACGGGGCCATCGGCCGGCTCGGCTGGCGTCTGCTCTTGATCTTCGGCTTCAGCGGTTTTGGTTGCCATTCTTTCGTTACTCCGAAGCGCAAATTTGCGGTTCTCGGCGCGCCTCCCCTCGCTTACGAGAAGATGCGACCTCACTATCCTATGGCGCCGCTCCAAAGCGCATATTGCAGTAGCGATTAACGGCCCCACCGTTAATCGTCAATTAAGCATGACCTCCGTGCCAAGCGTACCGCCAGATTTTATTATACTGGCGCCGACCTCGGCTCGACTGTCCTACTTCCTGTACTCTTTCGCACCTCAGGGCTCGACAGAGACTATGAACGT
>DATHCZ010000019.1:0-12403 GCA_035319265.1 Methyloceanibacter sp.
TACGATCCGGACGTGTATGGCGCGCCGTTGATGGCGGAAGACGGAAGGCGGCTGCTCGATCACCTCGGCATCATGCGCGCCGACGTCCTTGGCTATTCGATGGGCGCGCGCATTGCCGCTTTTCTCACGCTCGCGCATCCGGAACGCGTGCGAGGCCTAATCTTGGGCGGACTCGGCATCAATATGGTGCGGGGCGTCGTCGGCAGCGGCCCCATCGCCAAGGCGCTCGAGGCCGCGCGCATCGAGGACGTCACCAACGATACGGCACGGAGCTTCAGGGCGTTTGCCGAACAGACCAAGAGCGATCTCACCGCTCTTGCCGCCTGTATCAGGGGGCCGCGGGAGAAGATCACGCCGGAGCGGCTCGCGAGCATCGCCGTGCCCACGCTTATGGCCGTGGGTAGCAACGATGTGATCGCGGGCTCAGGCGCCGAGCTTGCAACCTTGATCCCGGGAGCCCAATTTCTTGACATTCCGGGCCGCGACCATATGCGGGCGGTCGGGGATGCCACCTTCAAGCAGGGGGTGCTCGACTTTTTAACCCGGCGGCCTTAAGCCCATGCTAGGGAAAGTGAAACGTCCCCTTAAGGGGGAAACTACCGAGTGAGGATGCGATGCAGAGGCCGTTCACGGCGGCGGAGCCGCAAATCAAAGCTTACGATCCGGTCTGGAGCCAGGTGAGGCGCGAGGCCGAGGACATCAGCGCGTCGGAGCCCGCGCTCGGCGGTTTCATCTATGCGACGGTGCTCGACCACAAGCGCCTCGAGGATGCGGTCTGCCATCGATTGGCGCGGCGCCTGCAGCATGCGGCGCTCGATTCGGGGCTGCTCCATAAGATGTTTCATGAGGTGCTCGATTCAGAGCCTTCGCTCGGCGAGGCGTTCCGAGCCGACCTTGTGGCGGTTGCCAAGCGCGACCCGGCGTGCAGCCGCCTGATCGAGCCCTTGCTCTATTACAAGGGCTTCCACGCGCTCGAGACCTACCGCATTGCGCATTCTCTTTGGCAGGCGGGACGCAGAGACTTCGCGCTTTATCTGCAAAGCCTGACCTCGCGTTTCCTGCAAGTCGACATCCACCCAGCGGCAGTGATCGGCAAGGGCATCATGTTCGACCACGCCACGGGCATCGTCATCGGCGAGACGGCGGTGATCGGCGACAATTGCTCGATGCTGCACGGCGTTACTCTCGGCGGCACCGGCAACGAGCGGGGCGACCGCCATCCCAAGATCGGGCGCGGCGTGATGATCGGGGCAGGAGCCTCGATCCTCGGCAACATCAAGGTCGGCGATTGCGCACGCGTCGCCGCCGGTAGCGTCGTCCTTCATGACGTGCCGCCGCGGCGCACGGTCGCCGGCGTGCCGGCACGCGAGATCGGGCCTTCCGGCTGCGAGGAGCCCGCGCTCGCCATGGATCAGATGATCGCTGACGATGATTGCGGCTGCCAATAAATCAACTACAGCAGGGATGCCCGGGTCGAGCGGGTTCCGATCGGAGGGGCGGTGACACGGGACGAGATCATCAAGCTCGAGCGCTATCTCAAGAAGGTGTTCCGCCTTCCGGTGCTCGAGGTGAAGCAGCGGCCACGGAAAGAAGACTCGGCCGAGGTCTTTGTCGGCGACGAGTTCATCGGCGTCATCTTCCGCGACGAGGATGAGGGCGAGACCGCTTACCAGTTCCAGATGGCCATCCTCGACTACGACCTCAAGGAGTGAGCGCGGCCTTCGTACCTGGCGCCTTAGCGGCCACGCGATGCTGTTCCGATCGCCGGGCGGTCAGGGTGTGATACGGCTGATCTTGGATCCCTCGAGACTCAAGCTGTACATCAGCCCCTGCTGATCGAAAATGAAGCCAAGGATCGGACTGGTGAGACTATCGGTGTCGATCGATCCTGCGGCGCCGAGCGTGACGACGACGACCGAACCGTCGACGCCGACTTTCCAACCATAGGATTGCTCGAATTGCGAGAGCGCCTGCTCCGTCATGAACAGGATGATGATGGACTGAGATTGGACGCCGAGCTGAAAGCCGAATGAGGCCGACACAATATTGTAATAGCCGGCCGGATTGCCGTGGACGATAAGAACGCCCTCGCCATAGGCCCCGCCAAATCCGAGCCCAGCCTTGACGACGGAGGGGAACACCAGCGCACCCGCGGCCTTGCGGCCAAGCTCCTGAGCACTCACGTTTTGCTCGACGAAGCGGTGAAGGGTGGCATTCGCGGACGTGTTGATAGCATCCGCGTCGGCGGCTGACGCAAAATCCGGTCCGCCGACCACCATAAGCAAAGCTAAGCCTAGTGCTCGCAACGATCTCATGCCGTCCGCTCTCAGGGCTCAGGTCGACGATCTCGACCTATAGTCCCATCGCGGTAACAATGAGGCCTAATCTTGCTGCACTTTGGGTAGAGGAACGAGCGTGCCCCTGACTGCTAAGCTTCCTTGTCACTATTTTCAGTACTGACGGTCCAAGTCAGGTGCACGGCTTCGCACCATTTGACCGCGTTACTTGACGGAACGTGCTTCCACGCGATGGGTGGAAACGGTTGCGCTGTATAGGCTTTGATCTGGAAGCTAGGCTGCAAAGCGAAAGGGCGCGGCTCTGCCGCGAAGGTGGTACGCATCACACAGTCCCCCACGTATCCAATTGCTAGACAGCCAGATGAGCACAAAACGAAGCAGCTTTGGTGACCCGCCGGCAACAGCAGCGCTGATAACGACCCGCATTGTCGGCTGGGAGATCTATGACGACCACGCCGCGTCAGGTCTCGAAGACATTACGGTTAACTAATCCTTAAGAATTCCGGCCAAGGGCTTCGGCCTCCCCGTTAAAGTGCTCCTTGCGGACTTACGAGCACGGCAGCGAGGGGATGTCCGATGCAATTCCTGGCAATCTATCTCTATGTAATGGCCGTCGGCTTCGTCGCCGCAGGCGTGCTGGCGAGCTTCGTCCAGCTCGTTTCAGGCGAGCCGATGCGCTTCACCATCGAGCCCAAATCGGTCCTCGATTCGCTGGCCGGGGTGCTGCTTCGCGTCCTGGCGGGACCCGCCATCCTCATGCGCAACGCTTGGCTGGGCCAGATCATCCAACAGCGGCCAAAAATTTGGTTCGGCGTCTCGGCGCTGATCGCCGCCGTGTGGAGCCTGTTCTCGGGCGCCCTGCTGCTCGATCTGATCGTCAAACTCTAGCGGTCATCGACAACGAGGCACGGACGCCGAGGCGCGGCTTCGCGCCGCCCTCCGCGATCTCCAACCTTGATGTAGAGTTATGGGGTGGTTTGCTTTCGAAGTCCTGCAAAGGAGGAGAGGCTCATGCGAAGAATCATGATGGTTTTGGCGTCGTCGGCGCTCGTGCTGGGTTTCGTGCTCGGAGCATTGGCGTGGCAGGGACAGGCTGGCGCGCAAGACCTTCCCAGCCTTCATGCGCTCAAGAATCAAAGCCCGATCGTCAAAATGGCGGCGTGTAATGGATACACAGGTGGCTGTGGTTGTGCCCCTGGCTGGATCAGCTCATGTCGTCACCGTTGCTGCCACTGCGTGCGCTGCTACTGAACCGCGGCATCAGGAATTCTTCCCCGTAGACGGTTTGTCCGAGAAAAAAAGGAGCCGGTCTCTTGCGAGACCGGCTCTAGGAAAGGCCCGGTTGGGTCGGGGATGGGTGGGGGATGTTCACCGGGCCCTAAATACGGGGGGTCGAAGAGCTCCTTCAGTGGCTGTTTGACGCCGAGACCGCGGTTTGCGGCGCGCTGTCGGGCGGCAGCAGCGAGATCCACACGAGCGGATTACGCTCGGACTGCTGCTTGATGTAGGTGTAGGGCGTGTTGGCGAAGAGCATGATGTCGCGGCGCTTGTTGTCGAGAACCAAATCGCCCTTGTCGGTGCGGACGATCAGCACCGCGTGGCCCTCGTTGTTCTCGTCGCGGACGACGGTGATCAGGAGCGTGCTCTCGGGCCAGCCGCGCTCCATGAGTTCGCGCTGCTTCTCGAGCACGTAGTCCTCGCAATCGCCCTTGTTCTTGGTTGGATAGGTCCAATACTCGACTTTGCCGTAAAGCTCGAGGTCGGTAACGGGCTGGACCCTAGTGTTGACCGAAGTGTTGACCTGGTCGAGCTCGCGGAACTTTGCGCTCGTCAGCTGGACGCGGTCGGCAAATTTCCGCTCGGGCAGGCAGTCGGCCTGATGCTCGCGGCAGAAATTTACATAGCCGATGGGCGGCAAGGTATCGCCGAACGACGGCAAGAAGGCCACCTTCTGCACCTCGATCCTCGGCGCGGCGACGCTGATCGCATGATCATTGGTCGAGTCAGCCGGCAAAGATGAGATAAACATCAAGAAGGCTGAACCTAGGACAAACTGTTTCATTGCACCCCCCTTTTATTGGGATGCACTATGTCAGAGAGATTTTGAGAACCCGATAAAGGAAGGTCTCGGTTTAAAGCAGTATTGGTAGTGGTTTTTTAGTGAGAACTACTCAAACCTGAAAATGGTAGAGTTAGCCGGATGTTCCCGTGATCGCTAAAATTTTACAGAACTTGGGAACAAACCGCGATTTTTGGCGGAAATAGGCCCTTTATGAGCGTGGCCACGCCCCACCAGAAACCATTGATTCACGCTGAAGCAGCCGGCCGAAGACGGCTTAGCCGAAGGATCGGGCGATACTGTCGGGATCTTGGAGGTCGACGAATTTTATTGCGACACCCTGATCGTGATGGCGCACGACTCGACCCCGCAAGCGCCCGAGAACGGTCTCGGTCCCGATCGGCGGTTTGACGGCGCAGGCGATCGAGGCGCCGCTCAACGAAACGTCGAGCACGCGGCAGCTATGCACCCCGCCGTTCGGCAGGATGAGCTTCGAAGTGCTGTTGCGTGGCACGACGCGCTCGTGCTTCCGCTCCTCGCTTAAGCCGAGCGACTTCTGATTGATGAGCCAAGTCAGGAGATTGACGATGCGCTCACGCTTGGCGGCGCTCGCCAAGATGCGCAAGGCAAATCCCCCTTCGATCGGCCTGACCACGATCCCCTCGATGCGCCCGACATGGTCGAGATAGGCAATGATCCGCTCGCCTTCCTCGCATTTCACGGGAGCGAGGAGGGACATGCTCCCTGCGGACATCTGGATCACTTGGCAGGGGTACTCCTCCCTGTTCTCGCGCATGAAGCGTCCGAACAGGGTGACGGCCACGCGCCGGTGACGGCGGCGGTCGGCGACGATCGTGGCAAGCCGATGAGTCGTGGACTTGAGGGTCCGCAGCCGCAAAGGCGTTGCCAAGGTAGGATCGTCAAGGGGTGCTGTACGCATCGTCCTGCCATGAGCGGGGGTTCGTGGCAGCACGAGCCTAGGCGGGTTCCTGTTAAGGAACGCCAAAACTTTTGCCCCAAAATGGCATGGTCAGTAGAGGTTAGTTCTTTACCCTGACGTCGGACTCCACGAGCCCACCGTCAAGAACGCGAAAGCGTCTCGGCGAGAGCCGGACGATCTCGGCGCTGTCCGGCGGTTCGTGAGCAGGAGGGCCATCAGGCCAATGTAGATGCAATTCGATGAGCTCGTGGCGCAGTAGCTGCTCACCGCCGAGCCAGAACGGCGGCTCGATGGCTGTGATCACACCGAGCAGTCGATTGATCGTCTCGCCGGAATGAATGAGGGGCATGACGGCGATCTCGAAGGTCGCTTGCCTGTTGGCAGCCGTGAAGGAGCGGAATACGGCATGTCCGACGGCGCCGTTGGTAAACACGGAATGCAACACGGCCGCGAGCCGGTCGCGGTCGTCGTCGTCAAAGAGGCTTAAAAGATCTATGCCTCTGAGCTCTTTGCCGAATTGCTCGCAGATTTTGGTGCCGGCGAGGCGGAATCGGAATCCGAGCGCACCGGCACTTTCGGCGATGAAGGTCTCCGGTAACAGCGCCGGGATCCTCGCCGGTTCGATCTCGAAACGCCGTGGCGCAACACGGCCATTGCGTACGCGATCCCAATACGCGTAAAGCTGCCTGCTCGTCGGCTGCTGCATAACCCACCCGCTGTAAAACGCTACACCGTGGTCCTTCGCAGGCCCATTCTTCCGCCAAGCCAGGGTAAATTTCCCGCTTTGGCACAGAGATTGAGCCTTGCAATGCTCGTGGGCTAACTAAGCAGGGAGTGTGCCAGGGCCGAGAAAATGGGCGTGAGGGTTGCCTTTGCGCACAATTAGGTTGCTGCGGGCGCCCTTCGGGGCTGCTTGTTTGGAGCGCGCGTCCCATGGCGGCGGGTGAGCCTATCCTTAATGTCCCACGCGGGGTCAGCGGTGCCGCAGCCGTAATGGCCGCGGTCCAGCTTATTAGGGGTCTTCTCCCCGACGAAGTCGATCTCACGCTCCTGCTCGCTCTCGCGTTCATCCCGGCCCGGTACAGTGGCGCCGCGGCGGAACTGCCGGGCGGGTATCTCACCTGCGTCACGTCCTTCTTCACCTACATGGTGGTGCATGCGGGCTGGGTGCATCTCGTCGTGAATGTGCTCTGGATGCTCGCCTTTGGCAGCGCGGTGGCACGCCGCGTCGGCGACCGCAAATTTGTTGTCTTCTCGGTAATGTGTGGTGTTGCCGGCGCCGTCACGCATCTCGTCTGCCACTTCGGCGAGATGGCGCCCGTGGTGGGGGCCTCGGCGGCGATCTCGGGCCAGATGGCCGGAGCGCTCAGGTTCATCTTCGCGGCACAATCATCGCCCGCGCGTCGCGCTTCCGATCTCCTGTCGGCACCGCTGATGCCGCTCGCGCAGACCGTGCGCGATCCCCGCATCCTCCTCTTTCTCGCTCTTTGGGTAGCGATCAACGCCTATTTCGGGCTGAGCGCCGTCAGAATCGCCGGTCAGGAGGGGGGGATCGCTTGGGAAGCGCATATCGGCGGCTTCCTGTTCGGCCTACTGACCTTCGGCTTCTTCGACACGAAGAGCCGCCCGACCGAGGAGGAGGAGCGGCGGATCGTTTGAGCCGTTCGGGCGTTTTTCACCAGCGCATTCGCTGTCCCTTGCGTCGGCGTCAAGGACCGGACAGAATGTCGCAGTCACGGGACGGAAGCTCCTGGACTGGAGGAAACGCGAATGAACGTCGCTGCAATTCTGAAGGAGAAGGGCAGGGAGGTCTTCACTACCACGCCCGATACGTCGCTGCTCGACATCACCAAGTTGCTCGGGCTGCACGGGATCGGCTGCATCGTCATCACCGGGATCGAGGGAAAGGTCGTCGGCATCGTCAGCGAGCGCGACGTCGTTCGCGAGATCGCGCGGGCCGGATCGAAAGTCCTCAAGGAGCCGGTCGAAACGTGCATGACCAAGACGGTAGTGACCTGCCGCGAGTCCGACACCATCGATCGATTGATGGCGGAGATGACCGCGCACCGCTTCCGCCATATGCCCGTGGTGGAGCGGGGCCGGCTCAACGGAATCGTCTCGATCGGCGATGTGGTCAGGATGCGGATCGCTGAAGCGGAGATGGAAGCCGCGGCGATGCGGGAATATATCGCCACTGGCTGATCGACGCCTTTGTCTCTGACGCATGATCTCGTCCGAAAAGTCTGCAACTTTTCGGGACCATGCGTTAGGCGGCAAGCATTCTGAGCGCGTGCTTGATCTCCTCGATCTGCCGCTCCGCGGCCTTCGCCCCCTGCGCGATCGCTTCGCCGGCGCGGTGGAAGTCGAACAGCCCGATGTCGCCGAGCCTTGGGCTGATGGCGATGTCGGGCGGATCGCCGGCGAGGCGTGAGCGGGCGATCCGGTCCTGCGTGATGTTGACCGCGTCCATCATCACGGCCGACATGCCTGGCGCGCCGCTTCTACCGAAGATCTGCCGGTGCAAGAGATGCACTGCCGCACGGCCATTCGAACCGAGAAGCTCATGGCCCTCGTTCGCCGCGGGCGGCTCTGCCAAAGCCTCGTGATCATGGATCACGCCGCCCTTGCTGAAGACGTCGTTGGATAGATTGACGGCGATGACGATGCGGGCGCCGAGCGCGCGACAGACCGACACCGGAATGGGATTGACTAGAGCGCCGTCGATCAGCCACCGGCCGTTGATTTGCACGGGACGGAAAATGCCCGGGAGCGCGAACGAAGCTTTGAGCGCATTCACCAGGCTGCCCTTGTTGAGCCAGACCTCATGACCGGTACCGAGCTCGGTCGCAACGGCGACGAACCTCCGGTCTAGCTTCTCGATCTGGAATTCTTGAAAATGATGCTCGAGCCGGGCGCTCAAGCGCTGTCCGGTGATCAGGCCCGAGCCAGCGAAATTGACGTCGAGAAAGCCGAAGACGCGGCGGCGCGTCAGCGTGCCGGCGAAATCCTCGAGCGCGTCGAGCCGCTTGGTGATGAAGCAGGCGCCCGCCACTGCGCCGATCGAGGTGCCGGCGACGATGTCGGGCTCGAGCCCGGCCGCGACGAGCGTCTTGAGAACGCCGATATGGGCCCAGCCGCGCGCAGCACCGCCGCCGAGCGCGATCCCAAGTTTCGGTTTTCCAAAGCTGTCCATGCCGTAAGCTCCAGCCGGACTAGGTCCGGCAGTCTGGCCGAGGCGGCCGCGCACGAGCTCGATCGGCCTGGCCGAAAGCGAGTCACCACCTTACTCCTATTTCTTTAAGGTTCCCTTTGCGGCACCAGCATGACGGTAAACTGTCTCTGGGTCGAACTGCCGCTCCGCATCGATCAGGCGCAGGGCAACGCCCTTGCCGATCGCCTCGCCGACAGGCAGAGCGCGATAAAAACAGGACCTCCGTCCGGTGTGGCAACACGCCTCGCGGCCGCTCATCTCGACTTTGAGCAGAAGAGCGTCCTGGTCGCAGTCGATGCGCAGTTCGACCACGCGCTGACCGTTGCCGCTCGTCTCGCCCTTGCGCCAGAGCTCTCCCCGCGAGCGCGACCAGTAATGCGCCTCTCCCGTCTCGATGGTGAGGGCGAGGGCCGCCGCGTTCATGTAAGCGAGCATCAGAACTTCGCCGGTCGAGGCCGAAATCGCGACCACGGGGATGAGGCCGTCGGCGTCGAAGCGCGGCGTGAACACGGTCCCTTCCTCGATCTCTGACTTGTCACCCCCGGGAGGGGGAAAGACGGCAGGCTTGCTCACCGCGATATGTCCTTCGCGGCCAGTTGCATCAGCCGCGTCCATGTCCCGCCGCAAGCATCATGAAGCGCGCCTGCTGCGCCGGATCCTCTTTGAAGATGCCGGTAAACTGGGTGGTGATGGTGGCGACGTCCGGCTTCTTCACGCCGCGGATCGACATGCATTGATGCACCGCCTCGATCATCACCGCGACGCCCTTGGGCTTCAGCGCCTTGTCGATGGTTTCGGCGATCTGAGCTGTCATGGTCTCTTGGGTCTGGAGTCTCTTTGCGAACACATCGACCACGCGGGCGAGCTTGGAGATGCCGACCACCCGGTCGGTCGGGAAATAGGCGACATGCGCCTTGCCGACGAAGGGGATCATGTGATGCTCGCAATGCGAGTTGAGCTCGATGTCGCGCAGCATCACGATATCGTCATAGCCAGCCACCTCGTCAAAGGTGCGCGAGAGCACCTCGAGCGGGTCTTCACGATAGCCCGAGAAGAACTCGTCATAGGCCGAAGTAACGCGGCGCGGCGTCTCGCGCAGACCCTCGCGGTCGGGATCATCGCCGGCATAAGCGATCAGCGTGCGGACCGCCTCCTCGGCCTCCTCGCGCGACGGCCGCACGATGGCGGGTCCGCGGCCAACCTCGATCTGGGGCCGTGTCTTCAACTTCTTCACCGTGGCGTCCATGAATGAAACGTTCCTTTAGAGCTTCAACGCGGGAGGAATGCGCGGGTTGCCGGCACCAAGACGGCGCGTCATCTATAGATGCCACGTAGCCCCATTTGGTTACAGGCCCTCTCATTGCCATGCCCGGCTGCATATATAATGCGTGATTTCAGCCCGCAAGGCGAGCCCAAGGGGTGACAGCAACCGGAATGACATTGCCAGAAGACATCTATACCCAGCGCATCCTCGAGCTTGCCGCTGCCATTCCGCGCACCACGCGGCTCTCCGTGCCGCAGGCCTCTGCAACCGCCCACTCAAAGCTGTGCGGCAGCACCGTCAGCGTCGACCTCTCCATGGAGGGAGACGTCGTGGTCGATTACGGCCAGAGCGTTAAGGCTTGCCTGCTTGGCCAGTCGGCGGCCTCGGTGATGGGGCGCGAGATCGTAGGCTCGAGCGCGAATGAGCTTAGGGCCGTGGGAGCCGCGATGCGCAAGATGCTGAAGCAGGGAGGGCCACCTCCGTCCGGCAAATGGGCCGACCTGGCCGTCCTCGAGCCGGTGCGGGATTATCGCGCGCGCCATGCCTCGACGCTGCTCGTGTTCGACGCGGTCGAGGAGGCCATCGGCAAGATCGAGGGGGAGCGCGCGGCGGCCAGGGGCGAGACGAAGGCAGATCAGGCACAGCCGGCTTGAGCGCCGCAAAGCCGCAGCGAGGAGGGTTCAATGGAAAAGGCCAAAAGCAACGGCCGCTGCTGGCTCGATCCAGCAAGTGTGACGCCCCGAATTGGAGGCGGCTACCCCAGGCCATACGACGCTCCGATTGCGGGCCGCGAGAAGCGCGCGCTGGGCGATCCGCTCGGACTTGAGCAATTCGGTGTCAACCTCACGACGCTTCGCCCCGGCGCCTGGTCGTCGCAGCGACATTGGCATGAGAACGAGGACGAGTTCGTCTATGTCGTTGAGGGGGAGATCACCCTTGTGACCGATTCCGGCGAGACGGTGCTGCGTCCCGGAATGGCCGCCGGCTTCCCCGCCGGCAATCCTGACGGACATCATTTGATCAATCGTACCGACAAGCCTGCGCTCTATCTCGAGGTCGGCACGCGCGCCGCAAGCGAGGTCGCCGAGTACAGCGACATCGACATGGTCGCACGCAAAGAGGGCGGGCGCTTCGTGTTCACGCGCAAGAACGGCGAGCCTTACGCATGAACCTGATGTCGCAATTCGCCAAGGCGCTCATGCTTGCCCCGATCTCGCTTTATCGCATGACGCTGTCGCCGCTGGTCGGGGCGAATTGCCGGCATCTGCCAACCTGCTCGGACTACGCGCGCGAGGCGGTCGAGACGAACGGTGCGTGGAGGGGAGGTTGGCTCACGCTCGCGAGACTCTGCCGCTGCCACCCGTGGGGCAGCCACGGCCTGGACCCCGTCCCAAATCTCCGCGGCGAGCATCATCCTCTCGCGCCGTGGCGCTACGGGAGGTGGCGCATGTCGCGTGACATGGAAGTGAAATCCGGGTAGAACCCTCGCCTTCAATAACCCCTTACCTGCGCTGGTACGCAGGAGTGAGAGGAGAGACTCGATGTCGCAAATCTCCCTGACATTTCCCGACGGTTCCGCCCGCGCCTTCAAGCAAGGCGTCACGGGGCGCGATATCGCCGAGCAGATTTCCAAATCGCTCGCCAAGAAGGCCGTCGCGGTCCAGCTTGACGGTAAGACGCGCGACCTCGCCGAGCCCATCAAGGAGAACGCCAAGATCCGCATCCTCACGCGCGAGGACAAGGAGGCGCTCGACCTCATCCGCCACGACGCAGCGCATGTGATGGCCGAGGCCGTACAGGAGCTCTATCCCGGCACGCAGGTCACGATCGGTCCCGTGATCGAGAACGGCTTCTATTACGATTTCGCACGGAAGGAGCCGTTCACGCCCGAGGACTTGCCGAAAATCGAAGCGAAGATGGCCGAAATCGTCGCGCGCGATCGTCCGTTCACCTGCGAGGTGGTCGATCGGGCGAAGGCGAAGGCTCTGTTCAAGAAGAAGGGCGAGACCTTCAAGCTCGAGCTGATCGATGCGATCCCCGCAGGCGAGGACGTCAAGCTCTACGCCCAAGGCGACTGGCTCGATCTCTGCCGCGGCCCGCATATGACCTCCACGGGCAAGGTCGGCAAAGGCTTCAAGCTGCTCAAGATCGCCGGCGCCTATTGGCGCGGGGATTCGACCAAGCCGATGCTCCAGCGCATCTACGGCACGGCCTGGGCGTCCGAGGATGACCTCAAGACCTATCTCAATCAGCTCGAAGAGGCCGAGAAGCGCGACCACCGGCGCTTGGGCCGGGAGATGGATCTGTTCCACTTCCAGGAAGAGGCGCCTGGCGCCGTGTTCTGGCACCCCAAAGGCTGGGCGCTGTTTACCGCGCTGATCGGCTATATGCGCCGACGCCAGGAGGCCTGGGGCTATTACGAGGTCAACTCCCCGGACATGATGGAGCGAACGCTGTGGGAGCAGTCGGGCCATTGGGAGAAGTTCGGCGACCACATGTACGTCACCGAGACCCCCGACGAGCGCATCTATTGCTGCAAGCCGATGAATTGCCCCGGCCACGTGCAGATATTCAAGCATGGCTTGAAGAGCTATCGCGATCTTCCCTTGCGCATCGCCGAGTTCGGCAAGGT
>DATHCZ010000020.1:0-9422 GCA_035319265.1 Methyloceanibacter sp.
TGATCTCCACTCCTTGCATTGAGATTGGCGTCGGTCATGCGAAAGGGGAAGACGTGCACCGGCACCCTCCCTTCGCCTTTGTCGAGCGCGGCGGTGACGAAGCGCCAAAGCTCGTCCACCACGGCGTCAGTCATGGCATAGCAGCCGACCGAGGAGCACCCGCCATGCACCATGATGAAGGAGCCATCGCGCCCCTTCGCCTTGTCGAACTCATTGGGGTAGCCGAGATTGAAGGCGCGATGCCAGCGGCTGTTCGGATTGAGCTGCTCTGCGGCGATCGTATAGAAGCCTTCGGGCGCCTGACGGTCGCCCTCATTCAGCTTGGGCCCGAGGCGCCCAGACCACAGGCATATGGGGTAAGTGGCGAAGCGCACGAAACGCCCGTCCTTCTCCACCCAAAGCTCGAGCTGTGACTCGAGCTTGAACAGGCGGAGCATCACCGGATCGCCGAGCTTCACCCCTTGCGCCGCCAGTCTCTCATCGAGATGGGCGAGGTCGGGCGTGCCGGCGAGAGGCTCACCTGCGTGGTAACGCGCTTGATGTTCGGCGCGCACAGCATTGATGCGCACGCGGTCGAGCGTTTGCCGCCCTTCCGGCGCGAGCGCGAACAGCACGGCACCGATCAGAACAGCGAGGATGAGGAGCGACAAGAATTCCCGCATTCGCGTCCAGAAGTCAGCGGTCCGAAATCAGCAATCGTACGTCAGAATGAGCCCCTCTGGTTTCAGATTTCTGAGTTCTGCTGTCCGTCACTTGCCCTTCGCCGTGCTCTTCGCCGGAGCTGGCGCCGGCGCCGGCGTTGAAACCGGCGTCGCCGGACCGAGCGTGAAGGCGCGATAGACCGGCTTTTGCGGGCCAAGGCTCAGGCCCAACACCATGGCGAGCGGCTTGGTGAGAGCCGCTTCGTTCGTTTTCTTGGTCGAAGCCACCTGCTCGGCGGGCGCGCGCGACACCGGCAATCTCTGCCACGCCGGACAAGCGCCGGCGGGATCGGGATGCGCGCCGCGATCGACGAAGGCCGCATTGACGAGATAGCGCTTCTCGCACACCGCGATGCGCGGCGGGAGATGCGTGACCTCGAAATAGTCGTAGCCCTCCTTGAGGTTCTTCCAGAAATCGTACCACTCATCCTTCTGGTGGGCGGTCATGTTGGCGGCCGTCATGCGGAAGGGATAGGCCTGGATCTGGAACGCCTCCTGCCCCCCCTGGAGCGCCTGATAGGCAAGGATGAAGATTTCCTCGATCACACCATCGGTCATCGCGTAGCAGCCGGCCGACGTGCAGTCGCCATGCACCATGATGTCTTGCCCGGTGCGGCCATAGGCGCGGTCATAGGCGTTGGGGAAACCGACATTGAACGACAGATGGTACTTGCTGTTCGGGTTCATCTGCTCTTGCGATACGAGATAGAACCCCTCCGGGGCCTGACGGTCGCCCTGGCTCACCTTGGGCCCTAGTCCACCGGAATAGGAACAGATTGGATAGGTTTTGAAGAGATGGAAGCGTCCGTCGTCCTTGGCCTTCCACACTTCGAGCTCGGACTCGGCCTTGAAGATGCGGATGAGGATGGGCGCGTCCTCGGTCATGCCCTTCTGGGCGAGGAGCGCGCGGGTCTGGGGCGAAAGGGGCTTCATATAGGAGGGCGCGAACTGGCCGCAGCCGCCCAGCAGTGCGGCGACCGAAATCACCACGCTTGCCGCGAGAACGGCCGTGACCAACCCAGATCGAAGCATACGCGAGTGCCCCTTGCGCATCTCGGTCAAGATCGAATCTGCGAGGTTAAAGCGAAGTTAGCGCGGCTCGCGCGCGCTTTTCCTTCGGTTTCCCCCTTTTTGGCTCCCATTATAAGCTTTCCCGACTCTCGTTTGGACGGAAAAAATGTCGCTTTTTGGGGCAGATTTGGCCGCTAGCCGGCGCGGCCCATAGACAGAAACTTCTCGCGCCGGTCCTTGCGGATCTCCCCCGGCGAGAGATCGTCGAACTCGGCGATTGCGGCGAGGATGGTTTCGCCCGCGGCACGCACCACCTCGACCCCGTCACGATGGGCTCCGCCGATCGGTTCTGGGATGATTCCATCGATAATTCCGAGCCTTAGCAGATCCTGGGCGGTGATCTTCATATTCGTCGCGGCATCGACCGCCCGCGTCGAATCCTTCCACAAGATCGAGGCTGCGGCTTCCGGCGAGGCGACCGTGTAGATCGAATGCTCGAGCATGTAGATCCGGTTCGCCGTGGCGATGGCGACGGCGCCGCCCGACCCACCCTCGCCGATGATGACGGAGATGATCGGCACGCCGAGGCTGAGGCAGCAATCGGTCGAGCGGGCGATCGCCTCGGCCTGCCCCCGCTCCTCGGCGCCGATGCCAGGATAGGCGCCTGCCGTATCGACCAGGCTGACCACGGGAAGCGAGAAGCGGTCGGCCATCTCCATCAGCCGCACCGCCTTGCGATAGCCTTCGGGCCGCGCCATGCCGAAATTGTGCTTGATGCGGCCTTCGGTGTCGGAGCCCTTCTCGTGACCGATGATCATCGCCGAGCGGCCCGACACCCGGCCGATGCCGCCGATGATGGCCTGGTCGTCGGCGAACGCGCGGTCGCCGGAGAGCGGCGTGAAGCCTTCCACGAGCCCGTCGATGTAGTGGCGGAAATGCGGACGCTCGGGATGCCGCGCCACTTGCGTCTTCTGCCAGGGCGTGAGCTCGGCGTAGGTCTCCTCCAAGGCCTCCTTGGCCTTGATCTCGAGCTTGGCGAGCTCCTCCTCGATCGAGACCGAGCGCTGCTCGGCGGCAAGCGCCTTCAACTCGGCGACCTTGCTTTCGAGCTCGGCGATCGGCTTTTCGAAATCGAGATACGTGCGCATCCGGCTTATGTGAGCCCTTCAAGGACGAGCAGTCCTCGGCTGATCTTGGCGAAAGAGATAAGGCAAAGGGAAGTTGCTGGTAAGTGGCCCTTAGGGCGGCACGCTGTCAACCCGCGCCCCCAACGAAAACCTAGCCGCGCTTGGTTAAACGGGCCCGGGCGAGAGGATGATGCTGCTCGACGAGACGCCTTAAGCGCTCCTCGATGACATGGGTGTAGATCTGGGTCGTCGAGATATCGGCGTGGCCGAGAAGCTGCTGCACCGTGCGTAAGTCAGCCCCGCGTTCGAGCAGATGGCTGGCAAAGGCATGGCGGAGCACATGTGGGGAGACCCGCGAGGGCTCGATCCCGGCTTGAAGGGCAAGCGCTTTCAGCTCCTGGCCGAAGCGCTGGCGCGTCAGATGCTCTCCGCCGGATGACGGGAAGAGCCAAGGCGAGGCGCCGCTGCCCTTCGCCTCGTCGTCGCGAACGGCCGCAAGATGAGCGGCGAGCGCCTCGCGTGCTGCATCGTTCAGCGGCACCAGCCGTTCGCGCCCCCCTTTGCCTTTAATAGTAAGAACGCGGTCGTCGGTCTTCAGGACCGCCCGGGGCAGCGCGATCAGCTCTGACACGCGCATGCCTGTGGCGTAGAGCGTCTCGAGCAGAGCATAGAGTCTGAACGCCCTTCGCCGCGCCGCCCCGTCTGCCGCCTGCTCGCTTGCATCTGACGCCGTCTTGAGCAGCGTCTCGACCTCTTCGAGCGATAGGATCTTGGGCAGCGGCCGCCCGAGCTTTGGGCTGTCGATGGCCGAGCTTGGATCGTCGCTCCGCAGGCCCTCGGCGAGAAGAAAGCGGAAGAACTGGCGAACGGCCGAGAGCTTCCGGGCGCGCGAGGTGGGCGCGAGGCCCTTCTTGGCAAGGCCGGCGAGGAAGGCGCGCAGATGATCGGCGCTCGCCGTCTCGGCGGTCTTGCCCTTGCTGACGAGAAACGCGAGAAACTCCGAGAGATCCCGCGCGTAGGCTTCGATGGTGTGTGCTGCGGCGCCGCGTTCCGCCATCAGCATATCGAGGAAGAGCTTAAGCTCGGAAGCGCCTCCCCCGCTTGATCCCTTCGCCGCTGCCAAAGGCTCACGCCTTTCGGCTTAAGCTTGCGTGCCCTCGACGCTTACTGCGCACGAGCCTTGCTCGCACTGTCCACGGGCGCCGAGGCGGGCGATGCAGCGGGAACTGGCGCAGACCCAGACGATCCCGTGGTGTCGGCGCTGGGCGTCGCAGCCGTCTCCTCCTGGATGCGGGCCTTGACGTTGCGCAAAGCCTTGGAGATTTCCTTGGGCTCAGGCTGGAAATATTCAGCAAGCACATAAAGGCTTCCAGCGACGACACCGGCGATCACCCCTATAACCATTAGGAATCGGAACAGTGTTGGCATCGCGGGCGCTCGTGATCCTAACCGCTTATTGGTCGCGAACAGGGCCCTATTATGACCCAAAACCGCCCAGCACTTTAACCTCTTTCATATCATGGACGATTCGACAGGGCGCGACCAGCGTGGGAAATTGCAACCAAGCCCTTGAGTCGCTGGGTGCGCGCAGCCGCTCTGAAGCTCGCGCCCCGACATTTTACCTCAGACGAACGGATGAGTCTCAGACTGGCCGAACATAGAACAGAGGACCGGAACGAGCGCTTGGCGGAGATTCGCGAGGCGCTGGGGCCGCGGAGCATCGTGCTGATCGGGCTCATGGGCGCGGGCAAGACGGCAGTCGGCCGTCGGCTCGCAAACCGGCTGGAGTTGCCTTTCATCGACGCCGACACCGAGATCGAGGTCGCCGCGGGCCAAAGCATTCCCGAGATCTTCGCCGAGCATGGCGAAGCCTATTTCCGCCAGGGCGAGCGCAAGGTCATTGCTCGCCTGCTCGAAAGCGGGCCGCAAGTGCTTGCCACCGGCGGCGGCGCCTATATGAATGCCGACACGCAGGCCAACATCAAGGCGCATGGTATCTCGATCTGGCTTAAGGCCGAGCTCCGCGTGCTGTTGAAGCGGGTGGGCCGGCGCGACAACCGGCCTTTGCTCGCCTCGGGCGATCCCGAAGCGGTGATGAAGACGCTGATGGCCGAGCGCTATCCCATTTATGCCGAGGCCGACGTGACGGTCGAAAGCCGCGACGTTCCTCACGACGTCATCGTGAGCGCCGTAATCGACGCCCTCGCCGCTAGGCTCGGCTGCAAAAAAGAGCGGGCTAAGGTTCCCGGCAGCAAGAAGGTGTGACAATGCGCGACGGCGCGACCGCTCTCGCCGCCCGCGAGGGCGAGACGATCATCGAGTTGGCACTTCCGGGCCGAAGCTATGCCATCGTCATCGGCGAAAACCTGCTCGCCTCGTCAGGCCGGCGGATCGCTGCCGCCATGAGAGGGGCGCGCGCGGCGATTGTGACCGACGCCAATGTGGCCGCGCTGTATCTTCCAGCTCTCAAAGCAAGTCTCGCCGAGCAGGGGCTTCTGCTCGGAGAGGTGGTGGTCGAGCCCGGTGAGTCGAGCAAGTGCTTTCCCGTGCTTGCTTCGCTTTGCGAGCGCTTGCTCGAACTCGGGGTGGAGCGTGGCGACTGCGTGATCGCCTTTGGCGGCGGCGTCGTGGGCGACTTGGCCGGCTTCGCCGCGAGCATCTTGCGTCGTGGAGTCCGCGTCGTGCAGACGCCGACCACGCTGCTGGCCCAGGTCGATTCGGCGATCGGCGGCAAGACCGGGATCGACACCAAGCAGGGCAAGAACCTGATCGGGACCTTCCACCAGCCGAGCCTCGTCCTCGCCGACATTGCCGTGCTCTCGACGCTGAGCCCCCGCGAGTTCCGCGCCGGCTATGCCGAAGTGGTGAAATATGGGCTGCTCGGCGATGCGCCGTTCTTCGCCTGGCTCGAAGCGAATTGGTCTGCGGTGTTCTCAACGGCGGGCGCGGAGCGCCGCTATGCGGTCGAGACCAGCGCCCGCGCCAAGGCTCACATCGTCGAGGCCGACGAGAAAGAGGAGAAGGGCACGCGCGCTCTGCTCAATCTCGGCCACACCTTCGGGCACGCGCTGGAGGCCTATGCCGGCTATTCGGACCGCTTGTTGCATGGAGAGGCGATTGCGATCGGCATGCGGCTCGCTTTCACCTTCTCGGTCGAACTCGGGCTTTGCCCGCCTGAAGATGCCGCCCGGGTCGAGCGGCACCTCGCCGCCGTCGCCCTTCCGGTGAGGATTGCCGCGATCCGCGGCGCCACGCCGACGCCAGAGGCATTGATGCGCCTGATGGCGCAAGACAAGAAAGTGCAAGGCGGCAAGCTCGCTCTGGTGCTCGTGCACGGCATCGGCAAGGCTTTCGTCGGCCATGACGTGTCGGTGCCCCGCCTAACCGATTTCCTCGCCCGGGAGTGCGCCACAGGATGACGTTAGGCTTGGGAATTACGCTTGGCGCGATCCTCGGTCTTTTGCTCGCCTCGGCCTTCTTCTCCGGCTCTGAGACAGCGCTGACCGGGGCGTCTCCCGCCAAGATGCATGCGCTCGAGAAGGACGGCAACGCCCGCGCCCGCGTGGTGAACTATCTGCTCACTGTGCGCGAGCGCTTCATCGGCGCCATTTTGCTCGGCAATACGCTCGCCAACATCGCCGCCTCTGCGCTCGCCACCAGCCTGTTCCTCACCTTGTTCGGCGAGAAAGGCGTGTTCTACGCCACGGGCGTGATGACGGTGATCGTCGTGCTGTTTGCCGAGGTGCTACCCAAGACCTACGCCATCCTCAATGCCGACCGCATGGCCCTTGCCGTCGCCCCGGTCGTCAATTTCGTGGTGGCGGTGCTCGCGCCGGTGACCGGCGCCATGCAGTTTCTGGTGCGCCACACGCTCCGCCTATTCGGCGTGTCGATCAGCGACGATGCCGAAGTGCTCTCGGCGCACGAAGAAATCCGCGGCGCGATCGAGTTGCATCACAAGGAGGGCGGCGTGGTGAAGCTCACCCGCGACATGCTGGGCGGCGTGCTCGATCTCCGCGAGCTGACGGTCTCCGACATCATGGTGCACCGGACCAAGATGGACACGTTGAACGCCGACCTGCCGCCGGAGGCGATCGTCGACGCCGCGCTGAAAAGCTCTCACACCCGGCTTCCGCTGTGGCGCGGCGAGCGCGAGGAGATCGTCGGCGTCCTCCACGCCAAGACTCTGCTCCGCGCGCTGCGCGACTCCAAGGGCGACTTGAGCAAGATCGATATTTTCGCGATTGCCGCCCCCCCATGGTTCGTGCCGGACACCACCACACTCAAGGACCAGCTCAACGCCTTCTTGAAGCGCAAGGCGCATTTCGCCATCGTCGTCGACGAGTACGGCGAGGTGATGGGCCTCGTCACCCTCGAGGACATCATGGAGGAGATCGTCGGCGACATCACCGACGAGACCGACATCGCGGCGTCTCTGGCCAAGCCGCAGGCCGACGGCTCAGTGATCGTCGACGGCATGGTGCCGATCCGCGACGTGAACCGGCTCATGGACTGGGACATCCCCGACGAGGAGGCGACGACGGTCGCAGGGTTGGTGATTCACGAGGCGCAGACCATTCCCGAGGCCGGCCAAGCCTTCACCTTCCATGGCTTCCGCTTCGAGGTGCTGCGGCGTCAGCGAAACCGCATCACGACCCTCCGCGTCACTCCCTCGGCAAAGAAGCGCGCCAAGGCCAAGAAGAAAGCAAGCCAAGCGTCGTGAGAAACTAGGTCCGCGAGCGTTCCTGCGGCGCAACCGCGGTGATGGCAAGCGCGTGGATCTTACCGTCAAGCTCCTCGGCGAGAACTTGATTGACCATGCGGTGACGCTCGATGCGCGACTTGCCGGCGAAGACCGGCGACACCACTTTGATGGTGAAATGACTCTCGCCGGTTCCGGGCGAGCCGCGATGACCGGCGTGGCGATGCGAGTCGTTGACGACTTCGAGCGCCTCCGGCGCGAAGGCCTGCTTCAGCTTTCGTTTGATCTCGTCCTCGACGCCCATCGCCCGCTCCTAGAATCTTTAACCGATCACCATATCCTAGTTGGTGTCCCAAGGGCCATTCTTGTCGTGACCGCCATAGCTTCCCATAATGCGGGCTCCATGAAGCTCGACTCGAAATTCTTCGACCGCCTCCGCGTCAAGCCGGACGAGAACCGGCTGTTGCGCGATGCCTGTCCGAGTTGCGAGTCGCCGGGCTGCAAGGAGCCCGGTCTCTACCCTGCGCCCAAGGGGCGAGGGCACGAGGGCCAGTACCACCGCTTCTGCCTCGACCATGTGCGCGAGTACAACAAGTCTTATAACTATTTCTCCGGTCTTCCCGATGAGGCCGTCGCCAAGCACCAGAAGGACGACATGATCGGCCACCGCCCGACCTGGTTCGTCGGTGTCAACGCCTGGTCGCGCAGCCGGGCCGGCAAAGGCGGAGCGCGCCGCAACGGCTTCGTCCACCGCTTCACCGCCTCTGATCCTTTCGGCTTGTTTCCCGAGCGCGAGGCAAAGACCAAGCCGGGAACGGCGGAAGCGCGGCCGATTCGCCGCGCCGAGCGGAAATGCCTGCGTCAGCTCAATCTCGAGGACACCGCCTCCAAGGCCGACATCAAGGCGCGCTTCAAGGAGTTGGTTAAACGCCTCCACCCCGACCACAACAAGGGTGACCGCACCTCGGAGGATAAGTTGCGCGAAGTGATCCAAGCCTATAACTATCTGAAACAGGCGGGGCTTGCGTAACAGTCGCTTGCCAGCCCCTACCCCCAACACCGAGGCTCCCGCTGCACGCGAGCCCCTTTGCAACGCGACCAAACAGGCTTCCACCACCCATGACCCTGCAAACTTCTGAGCGCGCCGCCGGCTTGCCGGACATGTCGGTGTCCGTGCGCCAGGTGTTCGGCATCGACACCGACCTCGAAGTGCCTGCCTATTCGCAGCCCGACGCGCACGTGCCGGATGTCGACCCGGATTACCAGTTCAACCCGGAAGTGACACTCGCCATCCTCGCCGGCTTCAAGCACAACCGGCGCGTGATGATCCAGGGCTACCACGGCACCGGCAAGTCGACCCATATCGAGCAGGTGGCGGCGCGGCTCAACTGGCCGTGCATGCGCATCAATCTCGACAGCCATGTGAGCCGCATCGACCTCGTCGGCAAGGATGCCATCGTCATTCGCGACGGCATGCAGATCACCGAGTTCCGCGAAGGCATTCTTCCCTATGCGCTGCAGACCAACACGGCGCTGTGCTTCGATGAATATGATGCGGGGCGCCCCGACGTGATGTTCGTGATCCAGCGCGTGCTCGAGGTCTCCGGCAAGCTCACTTTGCTCGACCAGTCCAAGGTGATCAGGCCGCATCCCGCCTTCCGCCTGTTCGCGACGACGAATACCATCGGCCTTGGAGACACATCCGGCCTCTACCACGGCACGCAACAGATCAACCAGGGCCAGATGGACCGCTGGTCGATCGTGACGACGCTCAACTACCTGCCGCACGACAAGGAGGTCGACATCGTCCTCTCGAAGGCGACGCATTACCGCACCAACGAGGGCCGCGACGCCGTCAACAAGATGGTGCGGGTCGCCGAT
>DATHCZ010000021.1:0-9670 GCA_035319265.1 Methyloceanibacter sp.
GGCGTCCAGGTGACAGGAAATGACGTCGCAGCCCGCGTCAACGAGCGCATTCGTCGCTGCCTTATCGTGAGCCTCATCCTCCCACCCGCCAGTGAAGATGACGCGCACGGTCGCTTGAGGGTTGGTCTGGCGGCTACCGAGAAGAAATGAGTTTACGTTGAGAAGCACACTGCCGAACGGCTTGCCAGCCACAAAACCGAGTTGGTTCGTGGTCGTGCACAGACCAGCGGCAACACCGTTCACATAGTGGCCCTGGTTGATCAATCCATTTTGGCTGCCGACGTTCGGCGGGTTGTCTGCGTGTGCGAGCAGAGAGGCCTGGCGGAATAGGACACCGGGATGTTTCTTCGCCATCGCCAGCAGGAAAGGATCGTCGTCGAACGACGTCGAAAAGATCAACCCGGCGCCCTCGGCAATCAAATCCTCCATTGCCTTGGTGTAGGCCTCGGTTTCCGGGGTGTCCTTTCCGCTCCCGTAGTCGGTGCTCTCCGGGAGGTAGCCCGCCTGGGCAACGCGGATGTTGGGGACCCCTTTCAGCGCCTCGGCCGCCACCGCAAACGACTCGTTCCAGCCCCAGTCCAAACGCGGGCCGATATAGACGAAGCCTGCCCTTAGATCGGCAGCGCGCGCGGAGCGGGCTGGCAGGAGACCGGAGACGAGCCCGGTAGCGCCGAGCAGCGCCAAATCTTTGAGCACCGAGCGCCGATGTGGATTGAACCCGGGCATTGCCCCTCCCAAGCGCCGGTATTTATTTCAGCGGCCGGCAGTTGACCGCGATCGTTTGCATGGTTTTTCCAGCTTTCCCATCGCAGCCCAGGCGATTTCCTTTGGCGTAGAATGGCGGGTCCAAAAAGTATTCATAGTCGTCGGTATCATCGTGCTCAATAATTCTGTATAATTTATAGGGTCCGCTGGTACAGATCACTTGCTGACTATCCACGAAGAGCGCGGCTGGAAGCACGAGTACGTGCTCGATGTTCGGGTCGGCCGCGCAGAATTTCTCGGCAAGCTCGCCCTGATCTTTCACCTGAATGATCAACGAGTCGGCGGCACGTAAGGAAGCGGACTCCGATTTGGAAGATGCCGGCGCGACGCTGACAAGCAGCGCCGTCATCACCAAGGGGACAGCAAGTCGATCCACGATCCTCTCCCGGCTTTCAAGCCACGATCGATTGGCCCCCAAACCTAACCGTGTTGTATGCCCAAAGCGTAAAGACGGGTCACTCCGGCGCGCGATGGAGACAGTGGGCAATTCGGAACAAGTCTTTGTCGGCTCCTCACCGATCAGTAAGCTCATTCGGGGAGGATGCGGCCATGGATGGAGTCTTGCGGCCACTCGTCATGGGCGCCCTTGTCGCCTTTGCGATCGGGGTCTTGGCTTCCTGGTCCCCTTCCTCGGCGCAAGACGCCGAACCTTCCTTCGATCCCGCGGTCCGGCCTGAATTCCACGAGCCGGTCGTGCTCGCCAGCAAAGATGGCGTGCTCGAGGTGACGCTGACCGCCCATCAGGGCGTCGCCCACCTCGATACGGTCGCCGTGCCGGTGCAGAACTTCCTCGTCTTTGCCTACGAGGTGAATCAGGGCACCGCGTCGAACGGGAAGATGTCGGACGACAATCTTTATCCGGCGCCCACGCTCCAGGTCTTTCCCGGCGAGACGCTGATCGTCCATCTCGACAACGCGCTCTCGGGCCTCACCATCCGCGACCTCATCGATCCGAAATACATTCCCAAGGGCGAGGAGGTGCCGCTCTATCCCGACCAAATGACGTCATCGCCGATAAACCTGCACATTCACGGCGTGCATGTCAGCCCTAAGGGTAATGCCGACAATGTGATGCTGCACATTCCGGCCGGCGAATCGAACACCTACACCTATCGCATTCCCAAGAGCATGCCGCAGGGCGCCTATTGGTATCACAGCCATCTGCACACGCTCACGACGGCCCACACTTATCTCGGGCTCGCCGGCCTGCTCGCGATCGGACGCACCGACGGCAACCTTCCACTGGTGACGGAGAACAACATCCCGATCCGCAACATGGTGCTGCAATATAATTATGTCTTCGACCGCGCCGGCGGACTCGCCGAGATCAACAATTACAGCTGGCCGCAATGGTTGAGCACCCTCAAGCTCCCGGTGGGAGACGAGCTCGCCAAGGGCACCTACCGGCCGCTGCTGACCCCGACCAATTTCCTGCAATCGAGAAAAGGCGATCGGTTCTTCACCATCTGGTACGCGGGCCCGCTCTCGATCTACAACCAACGCGGACGATTCCAGTTCATCCCGAGCAATTTGCAGCGCTTTACCGCCAATCCCGCCGATCCAAGCAAGGACGTGCCCGCGGACCCCGCGCTCCCCGATTACAAGCGCGATGTCCAGTTCACGGTGAATGGTGAGTTCGAGCCGGTAATCAAGAGCAAGGCGGGGCAGACGGAAATCTGGGTGCTCGCCAATGTCAGCGACATCGTCTACATGCCCGTTCGGCTGACCGAGACGGCGACCGGCAATCATCCCAAGATCGCCATCGTCGGCCAAGACGGGCTGCCCTTCCCCGAGGTGCACTACCCCGTCTTTGACAACGGCACGAGGCTGCTGATACCCCCGGCGACGCGCTACGCGATCGCCGTGACGATGCCCAACACAGGCGGCCTCGTTCTCGACATGCCGCCACGAGGGGGCGGCGCCGTGACGACGACCGCGCCGGGCATCCTCTACAGCAATGACGGGACCGACAATCCGCCGGCGACGCTCGGCAACATAAGTGTCTTGCCGTCGGCGGTGAGCTATTACGACGGCTTCTTCTTTTCACCGACGCAGGTGCTTGCGCGCGCCACCACCGACGGCGGTCAAGGCGTGACCACGACCTTCACCGAAGGACAGAAGCTCGACGGCTACACGCCGTTCAGGGACATCTCGCAGGTTACGCCCGACTTCAAGCGGGACCTCGTCATCAATGGCGGATTTCTCAATGATCTCGCGAGCAAGTCCGACCCCAAGGCCTTCATCTACGCCTTCGCCGGCATGGCCTTTCCCAACGTTGCGCTGATTCAGCCGCGGCTCGGTTCGGTTGAAGAGTGGAATTTCATCAACTACAACAACGACGAGCATCCGATCCACATCCACGTCAACGACTTCCAGGTCACGCACTATTTCGATCCGACCACCGGCCTCGAGACGGGACCTGAGATGTGGGGCGTCGATAACGCCAATGTGCCCGCGCCGGTGATGGGCGCCGAGGAGGCGGTGATCCAACCCGGCGCATTGTCGCTCCGCATGAGCTTCGACGACTTCACCGGCCTGTTCGTGATGCATTGCCATCGCCTCAACCACGAGGACAACGGGCTGATGGCGTTGGTCAACGTCATCCCCGCCGTCTCGACTTATGCGGTTGCCGCGCCCGCCGCCGAGGGCCGCGCTGCCGAGGTGAAGGTCTATGACGGCAATGGCGACAAGCTCGTTGCCACCGTCACCCCCTTCCCCGGCTACGAGGGAAACGTCAGCGTCGCCATGGGCGACGTTGATGGCGACGGCATCTACGACCTCGTTGTCGGCGCCGGGAAGGACCATGCGCCCGAAATCGTCGTGTATTCCGGCAAGGATGGCGGTAAGGGCGCCTTCGCCACGGAGCTCGCCCGCTTCACGGCTTTTCCCGATGACGCGCGCGGCGGCCTCAACGTCAGCGTGAGCAGTATCGACGGCTCGACCTCCGACAACATCATCGTGGGATCTCCCCCCGGCATCCCGAGCGAGGTCAAGGTGTTCCGCACGGCGCTGCCGGCGCTCGGCAAAGCTCCCGAGCTCTTCGCGAACTTCAATCCTTATGCGAACGATCGGTCGGGCGTAACCGTGAGTTCGGGCTTCGTCGACTTCATTACCGGACGCAACAGCATCGTCACGGCTCCAGGGCCCGGGGTTCCCACGCAGGTGAAGGTATTCGCCTTCACCCTGATGAGTCCCATCGGCCAAAAGCCCACGAGCACGACCGGTTCCAAGGATATCTGTCCGGCTCCTGGCGACCCCGCTCTCACCGCGGCCTTCATGCCCTTCGGCAGCGATTATCGCGGCGGCGTGTCGCTCGCGACGGGATGGCTGACCGGCTCGATCGGCGGCGCGAAGCGCATCGTCGTCGGCCAGTTGACCGGTCCCGGCACGGTGAAGGTCTTCTCGAGCGGGTCGGCCCTGCAAGGCGGCCCGGCGACATATCTATACAGCGCCATGACCCACGAGCTTATTTCGGAGTTCACCGAGGCCGCGCGCTTCGAGCCGTTTGGCGGCGACACGGGCGTGAGCGTGGCGACGACCAGCACCACTGTCGGTGCCGATCTCCTGGTCAGCGGTTTCTCCCAGCAAGACGATGCCGTGCAGGTGCGCAAATATCAGTTCGTCAGATCGACGCCGGAAGCCACCGTGCTGGACGCGAAGCAGGTCGCCGAGGTCGTGTCGGCGCCTGGCACGACGCCGGGCGTGCTGGGGGGCGATTGAGCCAAGCAGTGAGCGGCGAACCTTCAACGCTCCTCCTCTGCGCCCGCATTCGACGAGGCAGCGAGGCCGCTTTCGGGCAGTGGCAAGTGAGTTGGCAGGCCGCCGCGCTTGCGTCGGGGGCCGAGACCGTCGAGTTCTGGCCGCCGGCGCCGCCCGATCAGCTCGAGGCCGTGATCTTGGCGCGCTTCCCCTCGATCGAGGCGTTGCGGCTCTGGCGGCGCGGCAAGCAACATCAAAAGCTCACCGAGGAAGCCGAACCGCTCGTCGTAGGCAGCCTCGTCATGCAGCTCGTCGGCCAGGCCGCGGTCGATTATTCGGTCAGGCATGGCGTGACCATGGTGATGGTCACCGAGATCAAGCCAGGACGAGAGGCGGACTACCGAGCCTGGGCCGCGCGCATCCAGAAGCTCCAGGCGACCTACCCCGGCTATATCGGTTCCTTCGTCCAGCCCCCCCAACACAATGAAACAGGCTGGACGACCGTCCTCCGCTTCGACTCTGCCGCCAATCTCGATCGCTGGCTCAAGTCCAAGGAGCGCGCGGCGATGGTCAAGGAGAGCGAGGACATGGTCGCCGGATTCCACGCCCAGCGGGTCGACACTTCCTTCCCGGGCTGGGTGCCGAGCGATCCTGCGACCGGCAAGCCACCCAATATGTGGAAGACCGCGGGCCTCGTCCTGCTCACCCTCTTCCCGCTCGTCATGTTGGAGATTCGTTTTCTCAATCCGCATCTCGGAGCACTCAACCCCGCGGTGGGGACCTTCATCGGCAATGCCATCACCGTTGCCCTGACGACGTGGCCCCTGATGCCGCTCGCTATCTGGGGCTTCAGCGCCTGGCTCTATCCCGAGAGCAGGCCGCGCTGGTTGCTGACGACAATGCCCTTCATCCTCGTGGCTTGCTACGCGATCGAGATCGCGCTGCTGTGGAATCTCGTGAAACCTCTGTGACGTGAGGCCTTATGGCTTCGCCGTGCTGCTCGCCCCGAGCCGCGCAAGGTCTGCCGGCGTATCGACGTCGGCGAAGATGCCGTTTGACGCGACCGGGACCTCGATGACGTACTCGGAGTGCTTCGATATGAGCTGCTTTGCCCCGACATCGCCGCTGAGGCGCATCATCTCGGCGAAGTACGACGCCCCCCACAGCACGGGATTGCCATGTCTCCCGTCGCACACCGGCAGGCAGATCGCTTTCCTCCCCGCGAAGGCGCCCACCAGTAGTTTGAGGTCGCGTGCCTCGACCGCCGGCATGTCGCCGAGCAGGATCATCGCGCCATCGGAGCTCGCCGGCAACGCCGAGAGTCCGGTTTTGATCGAGCCGCTCATCCCTTCATCGAAGTTCGGGTTATTGGCAAACATCACATCGAGCCCCCAGAGCGCATCTTCGATGCGATCGGCCTCGAAGCCCGTGACCACGATGACCGGCTTGGCGCCGCTCGCGATAGCCGCGCTGGTGACGCGGGCAATGATGGTGCTGCCGTCGATCGGCTGAAGCAGCTTGTTGTGCGGTCCCATGCGCGACGATCGACCCGCCGCGAGCACGATGGCCGCGACCTTGCAGCCGTGTCGGCCAGCCGGCCCACTCATCGGCGCCCCTTGCCGCGCTGCTCTGCGGTGATCTCGGCGATGATCGACAACGCGATTTCGGCGGCACCTTCGGCGCCAATATCGAGCCCGATCGGCGCATGGATGCGCGCTATATCCGCCGAGGCGACGCCCGCCTCAAGCAGACGTTCCACGCGCTTGGCGTGAGTCTTCCTGCTGCCGAGCGCCCCGACATAGAACGCCTCCGACGACAGCGCCGAGATCAGCGCGGGGTCGTCGATCTTCGGATCGTGGCTGAGCACGATGAGCGCGGTACGCTCGTCGAGGCCGATTCCGTCAAGCGCCTCCTCCGGCCACTTGCGCACGATCTCTACATCGCCGAAGCGCTCCTCGGTGGCGAACGCCGTGCGCGGGTCGACAACCATCACCTGATAGCCGAGCGCCCTCGCCATCTGGATAAGATGCTGCGCCACATGCACGGCGCCGACGATGATGAGGCGCAGCGTCGGGTTGAAGACATTAATGAAAGTCTCGCCGCCGCTTCCGGCGACCGCGCAACTCTTGTCGCCGCGAAACGCATCTTCGAGAGCGGACGCAATCTTGGCGTCCACGTCACGGCCGGCGTGCGCAAGTCCCCGCGCTCCGCTGGCAAGATGCGTCACGAGCGCCACCTTGCGGCGCGCTTCGACGTCGCTGATGAGCCGATGCAGCACGCTCTGCTCGGAGCACGCGTCTTCCCCGTCAAGTTTCTCGACGAAGATGCGGATCGCGCCGCCGCAAGCGAGTCCAACCTTCCACGCCGTGTCGTCCTCGACGCCGAATTCAAGCGTTCTCGGCTTGCCCGTTGCGATCACCTCGGCAGCCTGGGCGACGACTTCCGCCTCGACGCAACCTCCGGAGACCGAGCCGAGAAAATTGCCGTCGCCGTCGATAACCAGCTGGCTGCCAACCGGTTGCGGCGCCGAGCCCCAGGTCTGAAGAACGGTAGCGAGCGCGACCTGCCGGCCCTCGGTGAGCCAATCGAGGGCGTTGGCCAGCACCATCGGGTTGGTTCCATTCATCACCACATCCCAGCGTCTTGGCCCGTATTCGGAGAGATTAGCGCGGCGGACACGCCTCTCCGGGTCAAGGACTTACCGACCGTTGAGGTAATTCACAGCTTTACACTCTCCGCCGAACCCCGCGCTACCCGCACGTCGATGAATCATGGCATGTTTGCGTCGCCACTTGGCGCCGGGATCATGAGGCTCAGGCTATGAATCTGAACACCATTACCGAGGTCAAGCGGCCAAAGTCCCTGAACGAGATTCCCGAGTGGCACGACGGTTATGCCTGGCTCGCCGGCGGCACCTGGCTATACTCGACGCCGCAGATCACCACGCACACCCTGATCGATCTCGAGACGCTCCGCTGGCCGGCACTCAAGGCCGGTGCCGATGGGCTCGAAATCGCCGCGACCTGCACCATCGCCGAGCTCAATCGCTTCGCGGCGCCATCCGCATGGACGGCTGCGCCGCTTCTAAAGCTTTGCTGCCGCGCGCTCCTGATGTCGTTCAAGATCCACAACGCGGCGACCGTCGGCGGAAACATCTGCATGTCGCTTCCGGCGGGCGCGATGATCTCGCTTACGGCCTCGCTCGAGGGCACCTATACGCTGTGGCCGCACGGCGGAAAGCCGCGTCACGTCTCCGCCCTCGATTTCGTGACCGGCAACCACAAGAACGTGCTCCAGCCGGGCGAACTGCTCAGGAGCATCCATCTCCCGGTCGAGGCGGTCAAGAAACGCTATGCGTTTCGCCGCTCGTCGCTCACCCACCTCGGACGGTCGGCGGCGCTCGTCGTCGGCACGAGCGATGCAAGCAAACGCGATCTGACGCTCACCCTCACCGCGTCGACCAGTCGACCGATCCAGCTCAAGTTCGACCGCATGCCGAGCAGCCACGATCTCGGTCAGGCGATCGAGGCCCGCGTCGCCGATGCGGAGTGGTTCGGCGACGTGCACGGCTCGGCGCGCTACAAGCGTCACCTCACGTACTACTACGCCGAGCAGATCCGTGAAGAGCTCGCCGCGCGATGAAACTCACGGTCAACGGCAAGATGCTTTCCGCCGAGCCCGCGCCAGGCCAGTGCCTGCGCACCTTTTTGCGCGACCACGGCTGGTTCGGCGTGAAGAAGGGCTGCGACCAGGGCGACTGCGGCGCCTGCACGGTCTGGCTCGATGGCGTACCCTTTCACAGCTGCCTCGTGCCAGCCTTTCGCGCCGAGGGTCGTGACGTCACCACCATCGAGGGGCTCGCTCGGGACGGCAAGCTTCATCCCATGCAGCAGGCCTTTCTCGATGCGCAAGCCTTCCAATGCGGCTATTGCGCGGCCGGCATGATCATGACCTCGGCGACCTTCGATCAAGATGCGCGCGATGACCTGCCGCGCCTGCTCAAGGGCAATCTCTGCCGCTGCACCGGCTATCACTCGATCGACGATGCTTTGCACGGCGTGGTGAATGTCGAGGAGGACGTCGCCGGCAAGGCCTGCGGCGCAAGCTTGCGTAGCCCCTATGCCGAAGCGATCGTCACCGGCAAAGCGCACTACACCCTCGACGTGCCGCCGATGGACGGGATGCTGCACCTCAAAGTGCTGCGCTCACCGCATCCCCACGCGCGCATCAAATCGATCAAGCGCGACCACGCTCTCGCCGTGCCGGGAGTCGTCGCCGTGTTCACCTTTGAGGACGTGCCGCGCAAGCTGTACTCGACGGCGACGCATGAGGATCATCTCGTCGATCCCGACGATACCTACATTCTCGACAATATCGTCCGCTTCGTCGGTCAACGGATCGCGGCGGTCGTGGCCGAGGCGGAAGGCGCCGCCGAGGAAGCCTGCCGCAAGCTCGAGGTCGATTACGAGCTTTTGCCGACGGTGTTCGACCCCGAGGCCGCCATGGAGCCGAGCACGCCCATCTTGCATGACAATAAGAGCATCGCCTATCGCGACAATATCTATGTCGATATCCACGGTGAGCTCGGCAGCGTCGAGCAGGGCTTCGCCGCGGCCGATGTCATCCACGAGATGACCTATTCGACCTCGCGCGCTCAGCACGTGCATCTCGAAACGCATGGCTCGCTGTCCTGGCGGAGCGAGGATGGGCGGTTGCATATCCGCACGAGCTCGCAAGCGCCGTTCATCGCCAAGCAGAAGATTTGCTATCTGTTCGGCCTGTTCGACCGCCAGGTCCATGTCTTCACCGAACGCGTCGGCGGCGGCTTCGGCGGCAAACAGGAGATGCTGTCGGAGGATCTGTGCGCACTCGCCACGCTCAAGACCGGCCGTCCGGTGATGTGGGAGTTCACGCGCGAAGAGCAGTTCATCGGCGCCACCACGCGCCATCCCATGACCACCCACGTTAAGCTCGGCGCCAAGAAGGACGGGACGCTGACCGCGCTTCAGGTGCGCGTCGTCTCCAACACGGGCGCTTATGGCAATCACGGCGGTGAGACGCTTGCCGCGGCGCTCGGCAGCCCGATCGCCGCCTATCGCTGCCCCAACAAGAAGGCCGACGGCTATGCCGTCTATACCAATACGGTGCCGGGCGGCGGATTCAGAGGTTATGGCGCGACCCAGACCACCTTCGCCATCGAATGCGC
>DATHCZ010000022.1:0-11855 GCA_035319265.1 Methyloceanibacter sp.
CGACTGGACCGGCGCGCGGCCCCTTGCAGTTTCGACGGCAGTCAAAGCGTGCTCCTCAAGCAAAAAACCACGGTTCCGCGAGCACGGAAGCGCGCTCCGCGCCGCAAGTCAAATCGGAATCTGTGGCAGCGGGTTAACGCCAAGAAGGGCTTGATCGAGCCTAGGAGGGACGAGCCTCGTGCGGCGCCCAGCTCGGGTCTCCGACCTGCTCCTGCACCACGCCGTGGAAGACCATGACCTCATCGGCCGCGGAATCCGCAGGCTCCCGCTGAGCCGGAGCCGCCTCGACGGCGGCAGGAGCGTTGGCCTCCTCGACGCCAGGCGCTGGGGCAGGCGCAGGCTCTGCCGCGGCCTCGATGATGTCGAGCGGCCTGATCGCCGCCAGAAGCTCATCGAGCTTGTGTAGCGCGATATAGTATTTGTTCGCCTTGAGCTGCCGCTCGACATCCTCGCGGAGCGCGAGAATTGCGGCGACCAGATCTTGTTTCACCAGCGGATTATGCATCACTTGCCCCCTCTGCTTGAGCGGCACACGCCACAGTTGCGGACCGCTATCCTGCCCAGTTACGGTCGGGAGTCGACCCTCGCCCATCATGAGCTTCGCTCATCGCGGGAATGAGACATCTTCGATGTCGACCCGCTGTGACCAAGCTAATAACGCTGCAAGACGACAGGAGTTCGGAGGAAGAGCCGTGATTGACGTGAGAATGCTGGGGACCGCCGATTAGCGCCTTGCTTTTGCCGCCCGCGGCTGCGAAGTCCGCCGCAGGCGCAATTTTAGAGCCGTTGCACGGCGGCTAGCCGCCGTGCATCTCGCGGCTCGCCTCGATCACATCCTCGAAGCTGCGAAGGCCGGTGCAGGGCGAGCTGACGAGCACCGCCATGTTGCCGGGCCTGTGCTCGTTCTTCCACATGCGCATATGCGCTTTGGGGATCTGCTCCCAGGGGAAGACCTCGCTCATGCAGGGGTCGATACGCCGCTCGACGACGAGCTTGTTGGCTTGGCTCGCCTGCTGGAGATGGGCGAAATGCGAGCCCTGGATGCGCTTCTGATGCATCCACACATAGCGCGCGTCCATGGTGAGGTTGTAGCCGGTGGTGCCGGCGCAAAACACGACCATGCCGCCGCGCTTCACCACGAAACAGGACACCGGGAAGGTCGATTCGCCCGGATGCTCGAACACGCAATCGACGTTCACGCCCTTGCCGGTGACGTCCCAAATCGCTTTGCCGAACTTGCGCACCTCTTTGTTCCAGGCGTCGTATTCGGGCGTGCCGACCTTGGGCATCTGGCCCCAGCAATTGAAGTTCTTGCGGTTGATCACGCCCTTGGCGCCGAGCGACATGACGAAGTCGCGCTTATCTTCGTCGGACACGATGCCGATGGCATTGGCGCCGGAGGTGGCGCAGAGCTGGGTGGCCATCGAGCCGAGGCCGCCTGAGGCGCCCCACACCAGCACGTTATGGCCGGGCTTGAGCGTATGCGGCCGATGGCCGAACAGCATGCGGTAGGAGGTGGCGAGCACGAGCGTGTAGCAGGCGGCCTCCTCCCAGGTAAGATGCTTCGGCCGCTCGAGCAGCTGGCGGTCCTGCACGCGTGCGAATTGGGCGAAGGAGCCGTCAGGCGTCTCGTAGCCCCAGATGCGCTGCGACGGCGAGAACATCGGATCGCCGCCGTTACATTCCTCGTCGTCGCCGTCGTCCTGATTGCAGTGGACCACCACCTCGTCGCCGACCTTCCAGCGCTTCACTTTGGAGCCGACCGCCCAGACGATGCCCGACGCGTCGGAGCCGGCAATGTGATAGGGGTTCTTGTGGACGTCGAGCGTCGAGAGCGGCTGCCCGAGCGACGCCCACACGCCGTTATAATTGACCCCGGCCGCCATCACGAGAACGAGGACCTCGTGGCTATCGAGCTCCCAGGTGGGGACCACCTCGACCTGCATGGCCTCGTCCGGCGGCCCATGCCGCTCTTTGCGGATCACCCACGCATACATGTTTTTCGGCACATGTCCGAGCGGGGGAATCTCGCCGATCTCGTAGAGATCTTTGAGTGCGCCGGCTGGCGCGGACGTTGCCGGAGAAACGGTAGCTAGCGACATCTCATTCATCCGATTGTCCCCCCAGTCCAAGCTTGTTCGGTCTGTTTTTGCACTGCGGCAATTCTCTTCTATTCATCTCGCGACTGCAACATGTTTGCGGGAGGGAGGCTTAACGCGCAAGCGCGCCACAATGACGCCCGCTCCCCGCCCGAAAGACCACATTTCCGGCACGGTTTGGCCGGGCGGCAGAGCGTTAGCAAAAAGATGCAGCCATGCCCAGAGGTCAAAGCGACATCTCCGTGACAACCGGAACCCCCCACATTCGGACACGTTCCCCCAAGGCCCCAGGGCCAAAGACCGCGCGTTGAGCGCGGCCGCAGAGCGGTGCCCAAGATCAAGTCGGTGCAGGCGCGATGGCGCCCCCCGTGAAGGAGGGCAAGTTCCCCTCCCCGAACGCGTCCTATTCGTCTTGGGCGGCGAGACATCTGGGGCGGTGCCCGCGCGGTGCAGCCTTTCGTCTTTTGGAAGGCAATGCCAGCCTATGGTTGCCGAACCGCGTCGCCCATGCTTCTTTTGCGGGAACGCCGAACCGTTTGAGCGCACTCATGAGCGAAAAGTCACCGAAGCGGGATAAGCCGTGGTTGTTCCGTACTTATGCGGGGCACTCGACGGCCACCGCCTCTAACGAGCTTTACCGGCGGAACCTTACCAAGGGTCAGACTGGGCTGTCGGTCGCCTTCGACCTGCCGACCCAGACGGGCTACGACTCCGATCACATTCTCGCCCGCGGCGAGGTGGGCAAGGTCGGCGTGCCGATCTCCCATCTCGGCGACATGCGAAGCCTGTTCGAGGGCATCCCCTTGGCCGAGATGAACACTTCGATGACCATCAATGCGACGGCCGCCTGGCTGCTCGCGCTCTATGTCGCGCTCGCCGAGGAGCAGGGCGCCGACCATGCCAAGCTGACCGGCACGGTGCAGAACGACATCCTGAAAGAATATCTCTCGCGCGGGACCTACATCTTCCCGCCCGCCCCTTCGCTTCGGCTGATCAAGGACGTGATCGTCTACACCAACTGCGAGATGCCGAAATGGAACCCGACCAATGTCTGCTCCTACCATCTGCAGGAGGCGGGAGCGACCCCGGGTCAGGAGCTCGCTTTCGCGCTGGCGACCGCCGAGGCCGTTCTCGATGAGGTGAGGAAATCGGGCGAGGTGCCGCTCGACCAATTTCCGCAAGTCGTCGGCAGCATCTCTTTCTTCGTCAACGCCGGCGTGCGCTTCATCACCGAGGTGTCGAAGATGCGCGCCTTCGTCGATTTGTGGGATGAGATCGCCGAGCAGCGCTACGGCGTCACCGACCCGAAGCTGCGGAGATTTCGCTACGGCGTACAGGTGAACTCGCTGGGCTTGACCGAGCAGCAGCCCGAGAACAACGTCTATCGTATCCTGCTGTCGATGCTCGCGGTCACTCTGTCCAAGAGAGCGCGCGCGCGCGCCGTGCAGCTTCCCGCCTGGAACGAGGCGCTCGGCCTGCCGCGGCCGTGGGACCAGCAATGGTCTCTCAGGCTGCAGCAGATCGTTGCCTACGAGACCGACCTCTTGGAGTACGGCGACATTTTCGATGGCTCCGAGGAGATCGACCGCAAGGTCGAAGAGCTCAAGGAGGAGGCGCGCGCCGAGCTCGCCAAGCTGCAATCGATGGGCGGCGCCGTTGCCGCCATCGACTACATGAAGGAGGCGCTGATCGCCTCGAATGCCGCCCGCGTCGAGGCGATCGAGAAGGGCGAGCAGGTTCTGGTCGGCGTCAATGCCTATACCGAAACCGAGCCTTCGCCGCTTTCGGCAAGCGGCACTGAAGGCATTCAGACGGTAGGGGAGTCGGTCGAGATCGAGCAGGTTGCTGCGCTTCAGGCCTGGCGCCGCGACCGCGACGATAACGCCGTGCGCCAGGCGCTGATCGACCTGAAGGCCGCCGCCGCCGAAGGCCGTAACATCATGCCGCCCTCGATCGCCGCCGCCAAAGCCGGCGTCACCACCGGCGAATGGGGCCAGATCCTGCGCGAGGTGTTCGGCGAATACCGGGCGCCGACCGGCATCCACGCCAAGCACGCGATCGATAAGGCGAGACTGGAGGAGGTGCGCGAGGCGGTCGAGACGGTCTCCGGCAAGCTCGGGCGCACTCTTACTTTCGTCGTCGGCAAGCCCGGTCTCGACGGCCACTCCAACGGCGCCGAGCAGATCGCCGTGCGCGCCACCGATGTCGGCATGGAGGTCGTCTATGACGGCATTAGGCTGACGCCCGCCGAGATCGTCCAGCAGGCGCGCGAGGCGAAGGCCCACGTGGTCGGCCTTTCGATCCTCTCTGGCTCGCATGTCTCGCTCGTGCGCGAGGTAGTGCAGCGCCTGCGCGAGGCGGGCATGGGCGACGTGCCGGTCGTGGTCGGCGGCATCATCCCGCCCGAGGACGTCAACATCCTCAAGCAATGCGGGGCCTCGGCGATCTACACCCCGAAAGACTTCCAGCTGAACGACATCATGCTCGGCATCGTGAAGCTGGTCGATGCCAAGGCCGAGACGCTTGCGGGCGTGAGCGTTCCCGTCCCGCCGCTCCGGGCCCGGGAGAAAGTCCCGCTTTCGGGCACCTAGCCCACTCCCTACAGATGTCCGCTCAAAATCGTGGATGGGCGGGACAAGCCCCGCCAGGACTATCGTCCAATTTGATAGAGTCCTGCTCTGTGCGCCACACAGGGGCGCCTTGATAAAAGGGGGACATCATGAATTTTCACTTGAGCACGCCGCGGCGAGAGACCTTCCTCGTCTCCGTCGTCATCGCCGCACTCGTCGTCCTCGGCATGATCGTGCCGCTGCCGTTCTTCACCGGCTATGCGCTCGGTTTGCTCTTGATTGCCTATCTGATTTTGCTGGCAGGCGTGCTGCTCGACAATCTCTAGCCGGCGAGCAGAGAGGGCTCGTCGCCCGCATCTTTGGCGAGGAACGGGGCGAGCACGCGATAGAGCTCGCGCCCCCGGATCGGCTTCGACACATAGGCGTCCATGCCGGCTGAGAGATAGACGCCGCGGTCGCCATTCTTGGCGGAGACCAGCGCCACGATCGGCACCTCTGCCGCCGGAGCACGCAACGCGCGGATTCGTCTCGCCGCCTCGACGCCGTCGAGATCCGGCATCATCACGTCCATCAACACGGCGTCGTAGTGCTTGGAGGCGAGGTTGAGGATCGCGGTTCCGACGCTAGCCACCATGTCGTGGCTCAGTCCGAACTCATCGAGATAGGTGGCGATCAGCATGCGGTTGACGGCATTGTCCTCGACCACCAGCACGTGACCCGAAAGCTTGGCGTGAGACTCAGGCTCGGGCTTCGTCTCTGTCGCGAGCGGTTCTGCCGCCACCAGCGGCTCCGACAGGAGCAAAGGTTCGATGACGAGCGGTTCTGCCGCGAGCGGCTCCGACAAGAGCAGAGGTTCCGTCTCGTTCAACTCTTCCCCGACGTGCCGTGCATCAAGCGTGAACCAATAGAGGCTTCCCTTGCCGACGGCGCTGTCGCAACCGACCTCTCCGCCCATCAGCGTGGCAAGTTTCCGTGCGATCGCGAGCTCGAGGCCGGTGCCGCCGGGTCTGCCGGCCGTCGCGCTGGGAATCTTGAGCATCGGCGCGAACAATTGGGCGCGCTCGGGCCTGCCGTGCCCCCTTCCGGTATCCGTGACGTCGAACCTGAGCCTCCACAACCCGTTCACGTCGATCGCGCTGGCATGCAGCCGCACCGAGCCCTCGGTGGTCTCCTTCAGCGCGGTATCGATCAGGCTCATCAACACTTGGCGAATCCGCGCCTCGTCGGCAACGACGAGGTCGGGGCAGCTCGCCCCGATATCCACGCCGCTGGTCAGTCCTTTGTCGCCGGCGTGCGCCTGCAGCACCGACCCTACCTCGTCCAGCATCGCGTGCAGATCGAACGCCGCGCGGTCGAGAGCGAGGCGCCCAGCTTCGAGATAGGTGAGGTCGAAAATATCATCAATCACCCAGAGCAGACTGCGCGCCGACTGCGCGAGCATATCGGTATAACGGCGCTGGGCCGGATCGAGCGGGCTCGCGCTCAGCAGCTGGATCAAGGCCACGACCGACTCGATCGGCGCCCGGAGCTCGTGGCCGGTCGTGGCGAGGAGCTCCGACTTCGCCTTGTCGGCGGCTTCCGCCGTCTCGCGCAAGCGACGCTCTGCCGCCAGTCTCTCGACGAGATTCTGAATCTGCGCGAAGAGGTCGTCAGCCTTGAAGTCCTCTGGCCGCATGGCCGGTGCCCGTATCGTGGTTTCGCGATCGGCAATGAGTCTCGCAGACATCACTTAAAACTCAGCTAAATTGCCGTGCCCAAGATTGGACTAAGTGGCACTGGAAACGCGAGAATTTGGCCATTCGCAGGATCAGGACAAAGGCAGATCTGAACGAAGGCGTGGCGGCGCTCGTCGCCTCCTGCCCGCATATGTCGCGCGTCCATGCGCTTTCGGGGGCGCCGCCGCTGCGCCGCCGGCCGGCCGGCTTCAAGGGCCTCGCCCGGGTGATCACGGCTCAGCAGCTCTCGGTGGCGAGCGCCTCGGCCATTTGGCAACGACTAGAAGCGCGCGTCCGGCCTTTCACAGCCGCGTCGTTTCTTGCGGTGCCGGAGACAGAGTTGCGCCGCGCCGGCCTGTCGCGGGTCAAGGTCGCGACGCTGCGCGGCCTTGCTCGAGTGCTGGACGAGAGCACGCTCGATCTCGATGCTCTAGCGCACGCGCCCGAAGAGGAGATTCACGCCAAGCTCACCGCGCTGAAAGGCATCGGGCCATGGACGGCCGACATTTATATCCTCTTTTGTCTCGCCAGGGCCGACGCCTGGGCGCCCGGGGACCTCGCGCTGCAATACGCGGTCAGAGACGCGCTTAGGCTCGATGCACGCCCAAGTCTCGACGAGATGGTCGAGATTGCCGAAATCTGGCGTCCCTGGCGCGGCGTCGCCGCGCGCTTGCTTTGGGCCTATTACGGGGTGCGGCGCCAGTCCGCATCCCGTTCGGGGCTTCCCGCCTGAGGCGGTTGACGCTTTCACCAAGATCGACGCAGGCCAGCCCGTCACCGGCGACAAACCGGGCCTTCATGCCTTAGAGAAAGGCCATGATCGTCTGTTCCTGTACCATGATCACCGCCAAGGACATCGCCGAGGCAGTCTCGGCGCTGCGCACGGCCGACCCCTTCGTAGTGCTGACACCTGGAACCATCTACCGCCATCTCGGCAAGCGCCCCTCTTGCGGCGGCTGCCTGCCGCTCATCACCAAGCTGATGGTTGCCTATGACGAGGAAGGACCAGGCGCGCCCGCCTCGGTCCCCCACCGCGGAGGAGGAGAGGAGCCTTAGCGGCACGGTCCCGCACGCTCGATCGCCGGTGCGTTGCAGCTTTTTCGTTTGAGCCCGGCGCCAGGAACAGGTCATGATGGCCGCAAAGACCGATAGGAGGACTTAGAATGAAGGGGAATCCACGCGTCATCGAATATCTCAACAAGGCGCTGACGCACGAGCTGACTGCCGTCAACCAATATTGGCTGCATTACCGGTTGCTCGACGACTGGGGCTTCACCAAGCTCGCCAAGAAAGAGCGCGAGGAATCGATCGAGGAGATGCAGCACGCCGACAAGCTCGTGACCCGCATCATCTTCCTCGAGGGTTTCCCCAACATGCAGCATATCGACCCGTTGATGATCGGACAGAACATCAAGGAGATCCTCGAATGCGACCTCAAGGCCGAGTACAGCGCGCGCGCCCTTTACATGGAGGCGCGGGCCTGCTGCCGGAAAGAGGAGGATTATGTGAGCATGGATCTGTTCGAGGAGTTGCTCGGCGACGAGGAAAGTCACATCAACCACATCGAGACGCAGCTCAATCTCCTGAACGAGATCGGCATTCAGAATTACGGTCAGCTCAACGCACACTCCTCGGACGAGGTGCCGGAGGAAAATGTCTAGGGACGCGTGCCGTCGGCTTCACAGGCATTGGCGATGCGCCATTGAGATCTAGATCAAAACGGGCACCCGCCGTACAACGGCGAGTGCCCGCTGAGCACGCCGAGTTGGAACGCAACGATCGTCAGCGCGAACTAATCCGCCCTACTGGCAGGTCTGGCAGAACTCGTTGGGGAAAGTCTGGGCCATGGCCGGCGCAGCGAAGGCCAGCGCCAGGGCAACGGCAAGAATGAGCTTCTTCATGACAAGTCTCCTTGAGTTGCAAGCCGGCGGATCGGAGTCTCCCGGCCGCTCGGCCGTGTCGTTCGATCGAACGACCTGCCGCGAAAATAAGAGAGCTCTCGGTGCGCCACTCGCCCGGGATTGCTGCCCTTGGGGTCCGGTTGCTCTTGCGGGCGCGTGCGTCAGACAACCGCAGGCGCTCCTCGCTTCGCGCGCAAGGACCGGATAGATGGCGCTCCCTCTCGACGGACCTCGCCTTCCGCCCGCCGCTGGCGGCGCGCCAAAGCAGCTCGTCGTGTTCCTGCATGGCTACGGCGCCGACGGCAACGATCTGATCGGCCTGGGTCGCGAATGGGCGCGCCTCTTGCCGAACGCGGCCTTCGTTTCGCCGAACGCGCCCGAGCCCTGTGCCATGTCGCCGATGGGCCGGCAGTGGTTCAACCTGACCTTCCGCGAGTCTGGCGAGCTCGTGCGCGGCGTGAAACATGCCGCCCCCGCGCTCAATGACTTCCTCGATGCCGAGCTCGAGCGAGTAAATCTCGGCTCGCGCGCCCTCGCGCTCGTCGGCTTCAGCCAGGGGACGATAATGGCGCTCGGCGTCGGCTTGACGCGCCGCCCGGCGCCCGCCGCGATCGTGGGGTATTCGGGAGCGCTCGCCACTCTCGAAGCTTTGCCCGGAGGGCCGGGATCGGGACCCGCAATCCTGCTCGTCCATGGCGACATGGATGAGGTCATCCCGGTCGATGCCATGTTCATGGCGCGCGAGCAGCTTGCCTCTGCCGGGCTGCCCGTCGAGTGGCACGTTGCCCAAGGCATCGGCCACGGCATCGACGGAGAGGGCCTGCGGCTCGGCGGTGCGTTCTTGAAACAGGCCTTCGCCGCAACGGCCCGGCCGGTCGGCTAGGGCGATTCGCCGCGGTGTGGAGAGCCTGTTGGAGTCCCTCAATCACCACAGCATCTGGGGCTCTTCACATTCCCGACATGCCTCTATAGTATGCCGCGCCATAAGGAGGCTTTGGCCCGAGTGCGACGGGCAAGTATCGAGGATTTATCGCCTTGAACGTCGCAACCGCATCGGCCGCCCCCGGCACTTTCCCAGCCCTCGTGCTCAACGCCGACTATCGGCCGCTGTCTTATTATCCGCTGTCGCTGTGGGGCTGGCAGGACGCGGTGAAAGCGGTCTTCCTCGATCGCGTCAACATCGTCTCCGAATACGACCGCTCGGTCCGCTCTCCGACCTTCGAGATGAAGCTGCCGAGTGTCGTCTCGCTCAAGAATTATGTGCGGCCCGCGCTCTATCCCGCCTTCACCCGGTTCAACGTGTTCTTGCGCGACCGCTTCACCTGCCAATATTGCGGCGACGATCAGGATCTCACCTTCGATCATCTCGTGCCCCGCTCGCGCGGCGGCCTGACGCGATGGGAGAATGTCGTCACGGCCTGCGCGCCGTGCAATCTTCTGAAGGGCGGCAAACTGCCTCACGAGGCCAAGATGCACCCGGCGCAAAAGCCCTATCGCCCGACGGTGTTCGAGCTCCACCGCAATGGCCGGCTGTTTCCCCCGAACTACCTGCATGAGAGCTGGCTCGATTATCTCTATTGGGATACCGAGCTCGAGCCGTAATCCTGATCTGGAAGCGTTCGCATCCCCCTCTCCGCGTTGGGGAAGGGGTGTGTCAGAATTTCGTCGTCAGTTCGGTCAGCCAGGCCGGCGAGGCGTCGACCAGCACGGTCTCGAGCTGCTTGTCGAGGCCGCTCGCCACGAACAGTCCGATCGCGACGAGAAGACCGCCGAGGATCATCTTGCCGCCTTTGCCGGCCTCCATCAGCTTCCCGCGCATCCGCATCATCGCCTCGCGCGAGAGCAGTCCGAGCAGCATCAAGGGCAGCGCGGCGCCCAGCCCGAAGACGAACATGGTGAGCGCGACCTGGCCGAGATTCTCGCCCTTGGCGGCGAGGATCGATGCAGCGCCGAGCGTCGGCCCGACGCAGGGGCTCCACACCGCCCCGAGCAGAAGTCCGAGAGCGAACTGGCCCCATAGACCAGTCGTCGCGAAGCCGCCCATCCGCTCGTCGACCCAATTTCCGACCGGGCTCGCCGCGAGCGCGAACTGCGCCTGAAGCTTAGGCACCAGCAGGACGAGACCGATCCCGATAAGGAGCACCGCCGAGATGGCGCGGAACACGTCATTGTCGAGACCGGCGGCGAAGCCGACGGTCGCCACGAACAGGCCGATCGTCACGAAAGAGAGTGCAAGACCAACGGCAAGTGCGACGGGGCCGAGCCTGTGCTCGCTCGCCGCCGTGCCGAGCACGATGGGGAGAAGCGGCAACACGCAGGGCGACAGCACCGACAATACGCCGGCGAGAAACGCCAGTCCGAGCGTCGCGATCATGAGACGGCTCCGCTCATGTAAAAGCTCGCTAGAGCGCGCTCTTCACCAGCGCGGCGATCTTATCGGGATCGGTGACACCGACCGAGCGCGCTGTCTCCGCGTCGCCCTTGAAGGCGATCAGCGTGCTCTGCGAGGTCGCCTGCATCGCGCGCACGTCGGCCTTTTGATTGTCGAAATCGATCTTGAACACGACGAGGTCCTTGAACTCGGGCTCGCGCGTGAGCTGGGTCAGGATCGGGTTCTGCGCCCGGCACACCGGGCACCACGGCGCGAAAATATCGACCAGGATCGACTTGCCGTCCTTCTTGGCCGCGGCAAAGTCGGCTTGCGTGAAGGGCTTCCACTCCGCGGCCGCGGAGGCTTGCAGGGAGCCGAGCAGCGCGACGGCGACGATACCGGCGACGAGGAGAGTGCGGCGGGCGAGCATAATGGGCGCGATCCTTTTGCGGGTTCAACCGTCTGGCCGCTATAGCAGCGCACGGGAGAGCCCCGCCAATCACTCTCGCTTGAAGGACCCGTGAGGCCTTGTGCCTAACGTCGCTGCGCCGCGCCCCATGAGGCGACGGTTGTCAGAAAGGCCGAGACCAGCGCGTCCCACCCGGCGAAAGAAAGGCCGAGGAAGCGGAAGGAGGCCTCATCGCAGCGGATCAACGGCGTATCGACCACACCGCCCTCTCCCCATTTGAGGTCGAAGGCGCCGGTGCATTCGGTTGGCCCCGGCCACCATTTCCACTCGACGCCGGCATGGTAGACGGCCAATCCCACATTCGCGACGAAGGCGAGTGCAACGGCGAGCAACAGGATGCGGGCAACGCCGACTTGCTCACCCCTTGCCAGCAGAACGGCAATCGCGGCGACCGGCACGGCGAAATAATAAGCGTAGCGCTCCTCGAGGCAAAGCGGACACGGCGCATAGCCGCCGAGATGCTCGAAGCCCAGGGCGGCGAGGATGGTGGCCGTGGCGACGACGAACACGACCGCGCTCGCGGCCAGCACGGTGCGCGGCGGCAGGGCGAGGATGGGTTTGCCCGTTGCATCCATCTCAGAAGGCATATCTGGCGATCAGGAACCCGCCGATTAACACCGCGAGGAAGCCGGTGGTGACGAGCGTCAATCGCTTCTCGACGAAGCCGCGGATTGGTTCGCCGAAGTGGCGCAGCAACTCGGCCTCGAGAAAGAAACGCGCGCCGCGGGTG
>DATHCZ010000023.1:0-9677 GCA_035319265.1 Methyloceanibacter sp.
CGACGCCATGCTCGCGCGCGCAGCGCACGATCTGCGCCGGCGCGTAGAAGCCCATCGGCTGGGAGTTGAGCAGCGCCGCGGCGAAGGCCGCCGGGTAATGGCATTTGATCCAGGCCGAGACATAGACGAGATGGGCGAAGCTCGCCGCGTGGCTCTCGGGAAAGCCGTACTCGCCGAAGCCCTTGATCTGGTTGAAGCAGCGCTCGGCGAACTCGGCCGGATAGCCGCGCGCCGTCATGCGGCCGACCATCTTCTGGTGTAGGCGCTCGATCGTGCCTCTGCGGCGGAAGGTGGCCATGGCGCGGCGAAGCTCGTTAGCTTCGGGGCCCGAGAATTTCGCGGCCACCATGGCGAGCCGCATGGCCTGCTCCTGGAACAGCGGCACGCCCATGGTCTTGCCGAGCACCTGGCGAAGCTCGTCGGGAGGGCCGTGGTCGGGATGAGGCGAGGGGAAATCGACCGGCTCGACGCCCGAGCGGCGGCGCAAATAAGGGTGAACCATGTCGCCTTGGATCGGTCCGGGGCGCACGATGGCGACCTCGATGACGAGATCGTAGAAGATTCGCGGCTTGAGCCTCGGCAGCATGTTCATCTGCGCCCGGCTCTCGACCTGGAACACGCCGATCGAGTCCGCACGGCACAGCATGTCGTAAACGCGCGCGTCGTCGCGCGGTACCGTGCCGAGGCCGAAGTCCGCGCCATAATGCGCTTTGATGAGCGCGAAGGCCTTGCGGATGCAGGTGAGCATGCCGAGGCCGAGAACATCGACCTTAAGCAACCCGAGCGCATCGAGATCGTCCTTGTCCCATTCGATGAAGGTGCGGTCCTCCATGGCGGCGTTGCCGATGGGGACGACCTCGCAGAGCGGCCCGCGCGTCAGCACGAAACCGCCAACGTGCTGGGAGAGATGGCGGGGGAAGCCGATTAGCTCCTGGGTCAGCTCGAGGCAGGTCGCGAGCAGAGGATCTTTGGGATCGAGCCCGGCCTGGCGAACATAGTCATCGGGCAGCCCCGCATTGCTCAGGCCCCAGATGGTGGTGGCGAGCGCCGCGACCGTGTCTTCGGAGAGGCCGAGCGCCTTTCCCACCTCGCGCACCGCCGAGCGTCCGCGATAGGAGATGACGGTCGCGGCAATCCCGGCGCGGTCGCGGCCGTAGCGGGCATAGATATATTGGATCACCTCCTCACGCCGCTCGTGCTCGAAATCGACATCGATGTCGGGCGGCTCCTTGCGCTCGGGCGAGACGAAGCGCTCGAACAGGAGATCGATTTCGGTCGGATCGACATTGGTAATGGCGAGGCAATAGCAGACGGCCGAGTTGGCGGCAGAGCCGCGGCCTTGGCAGAGGATGCCGAGCCTGCGCGCATAGTGCACGATGTCGTGCACAGTGAGGAAATAGGGCGCGTAATTGAGCTCCTCGATCAGAGCGAGCTCCTTATCGAGCGTGTCGCGGACCTTGTCGGGAATGCCATCAGGGAAGCGCCACGCGGCACCCTGCCAGGTCAGCTCGACCAGATGCGATTGCGGCGTCTTGCCTTCAGGCACCGGCTCGTCGGGATATTCGTAGCGAAGCTCGTCAAGGGAGAAGCTACAGGCGTCGGCGATCTCTATGGTCCGCTCGAGCGCGTCCTCGTGGCCTTTGAACAGGCGCGCCATCTCATGTGGCGGCTTCAGGTGCCGCTCGGCATTGGCCTCGAGGCGAAAGCCTGCCTCGTGAATGGTGCATTTGTCGCGGATGCAAGTAAGCACGTCTTGCAGTTGGCGCCGGTGCGGGGCGTGGTAGAGCACGGCATTGGTGGCGACCAAACCTAGCCCTTCGCGGCGTGCGAGCTGCGCAAGTGCTTCGATGCGGGCTTTGTCATCCCCACGATAAGAGTGCCTCGCCGCGAGATAGAGCTGGGCACGCGCACCAAGCGCTTGCTTGATGCGCATCAGCGCCGTTTTGCAGTTCTCTTCAGAGAGGTCGTCGGGCGGCGGAAGGACAATGAAGATGAGTCCCTGGGCATGCGCACCGACGTCAGCGAGAAAGAGCGTGCATTGCCCTTTTTCGGCTCTCATCTGGCCGAGTGTCAGGAGACGACAGAGGCGCCCGTAAGCTGCGCGGTCACGCGGATAGGCGAGCAGGCTCGGCGCATCTTGGAGATCGAGCCGTGCGCCGACGATGAATTTGATTCCGCCGACCTCCTTTGCGGCGAGATGGGCGCGCACCACGCCGGCCAGCGTGTTGCAGTCGGTGACGGCGATGGCCTCGACCTGATGCGCCTTTGCCGTCGCCACCAGCTCCTCGGGATGGGAGCCGCCGCGTAGGAAGGAGAAATTGGTTGTGACGTCGAGCTCGGCGTAGCGGGCCATGGTAAATGCCCTCAGCCAAAGACCCCGTGCAGGAACCAGCCGGGGCTACCTTGCGCGCTTTCTTGATAGAGGCCTTCACGGAACACCCAATAGCGATGCCCGTCCTCGTCCTCGATGCGGTAATAGTCACGCGGTCTTGAGGGCGGCGAAGCCGGACGGATGGGGGGCGCACCGGCGATGCCGCTACTGCGAACCAACTCACGCCACCATTCCGGCGCGATGCGCTCAGGCCCTTCGGCCTTGACCACGCGGCGGCTCACATGCCGCCAAGTGAAGCGCGCGGGCGGCCCCTCGGGGATCTCGGCGAGCACCGTGAGTGGCTCGGGTTGCGTGAAGAGAAGCGGAGGGCGCGGAGGTTTCGTCTGTCCGTTCCAGACAGGTGCATCGTTTCGCGCTGCGATGCCGCGTGCCAAGGCTCTTCGTGCCAAGGCGCTCCGCGCGCTTTGTGCCAACTCAGGGATGTGGCTTTCGCGCGGAATAAGACGGCGCACGGCACGGGAACCCAAGCGATTGACCAGTCGGTCGATCAGAGGCTCTGCCGCCACCTTCTCCCCGCTCGCGGCGAGACTTGTCTGCGCTGGCAAAAGCGTCTCGGTGGCGAGCGCTGAGAAGGCCATGAGGTCGACGCCGAAACCCATATCGATCCCCTCGATCTTTTCCTTGAACAGACTGAGGAGATGCTTCCGTTCGCGCGAGGGCGCGCTGAGCCCCGCCTCGATCACGGCGGAGGAGCCGTCGCTCCGGCAGAGCCAAAGGGTGAGGCGCCTTGCGCCGCGGCCTTTGCGAGCGAGCATGACGCAAAGCTCTTCGGCGAGATAGGCGAGGCCGGCCATAACGCCTTCATGGGTAATGAGCGGTTCGGGAAATGGAAGTCTCACCGTGAAGTCGGTTGCGGGCCGGAGAGGCGCGCATTTCTCCTCGCATTGCCCAAGCGCCTGATCGAGGCGAAGAAGCACGGCTTCAGCCACGTCTTTGGCATGGAAACGCCGCTCGAGGCTTGCCCGCGGCAAGGCATAGAGCTGGCCGATGCGCTTCAAGCCGAGCCGCCGAAGCAGGTACGCGATCTCGGGCTCAAGGCGCAAGGCCTCGACTGGGAGGGCTACGAGCGCCGACGCGATTTTTCCCTGCGGTACAATGATGGGCGAGGATCGCGTGAAGCGAGCGAGCGCATGCGCCCCGCCGAGCGTCTCGGCCAGAGCAAGCTGCGCAGTGAGCCCCGCGCGGGATAGCCTTGCCTCAAGATCGGCGAGAAGCTCAGCCTCTCCGCCGAAGAGATGCGCAACACCGGTGACGTCGAGCCAGAGTCCGTCATCGCCGTCGACGTTCAGCGTCGGGCTGTAGCGGACGCTTGCCCAGTCTGCCAGCGCAAGCAAGGCTTCAGCGTCTTTCCGTGGCTCGGCCGGCGCGGTCAGAAGTTGCGGGCAGATGGCGCGCGCGTCAGCAAGCCCCATTCCGGGGATGAGGCCTTGCGCGGCGCTTGCGCCATTAACGGCAGTCAGAAGAAGACTGCGCTCCTCGCTGCCGATCAGGGCAAATGGCCTGTCATCGGTAAGAGCTTTGCCGGCTCTCTTCAGGCGATCGAGCGGGAGATGCGGCAGATAGATGGAAACCATCCGACTCATGACTGAACTCCACGATGAAACTTTGCCCCGGTGCCGCGCCCCGGCAGCGCTCAAGGGTGACGTGCCAGGCTGCCCGGCCCGGCGCGGCGTCATCAAATGAGGTGATGGCACTTCCACGCGCCGCGATGCGCCAGCTGGTGAGCGTCCCCGGCAGCCTTTGGTGCCGATGACCGGAGAGGAGAAGGCAGGGTGTGCACGAGGCTTGCGCGGCAAGGCCGAGTCTTCGGGCGGCAAGCTCGGCCATGCTTTCGGTCTGTCCGAGCGCGGCGACGAGGGTGAAGCTCTTAAGCCCTTCTTCGAGCGCCCAGGCTGCGTCGTGCATCGTCCTTGCCTCGACAAGGAGGAGACGCGCAGGGTCGAGGCCGAGAGCAATGAGGCCTGGCCCGTAAGGGTGGCCCCATTCGCGCGCGGCTTCTTGGGTGAGGCACCAGAGCAAGAGGTTCCGGCGCCCTGGCTCGGTCAGGATTTTAGTGATCGCAGCAAGAGCAAAGCCGAGCGCGGCCGGGGTGTCGCGATAGGAAGCAGGCTTGATCTCATGCAGACCCGCCTCGTTGAGCCTGTTCAAGGGCGATTTGGTTTCCGAAGAGGTGGCACCGAATGCCCCTCCCCCCTTGTGGGGGAGGGTAGGTTCGCCCCGGCGCGTAGCGCGGGAATGGCGAACCGGGAGAGGGGTACTTTTTTCCGTGAGGGAGAGAACGGCGGCGGTTTCACCCCCCTCCGACCGCGCGAGGCGCGGTCGTGCTCCCCCACAAGGGGGGAGCGGGACTGTCTCGATGTTCGGGAATAACTCCAAAGATAAAGAGCAGGCGGGCTGGGAAGGGCCCGGACCCAGTGCGGGGGGAAGGCCAAGGGACACGGGAACCTGCTCGAGCGCACGGATCGTTGCGCGTAGCTGCTCGATCAGGACCCTCCCCGTGGTCCCGCCTGCTCTTGCAACGCCAGCCGGCGGAACGAGGAGACCTTCTGCACCGCCTGGAACGTCGTTACGCACGCTACTGACCTCAACTCTCTCGTTCCTGTTTTGTTCTAAATAGAGTCGGACCAAGAGTCAAGGTGAGGCTCCTTTGGCTTCCTGGAGTGGCCTCCTGAGCTGGGTCGATGCGCCCAGGGCATCCCGAAAACATCTAAAATCCCTGTAACCAGATCCCCTGCCAATGACGGGAGGAGACGGCAGGGTCGTTACCTGCACAAAAGCGTTTGATCGTTTTTTGGTGAAAGCCAGGTAAAGATGAGAAAAACTTGATCTAAATTTCTCCAGGATTCCTTGGATTCCACTTTTAGACATTTCCAATTTGTTTACTGTAAATCACTCGTCTCTATTGGATCGATTTAACGTGTATCTAAACCATGCGTGATAGCTTTCACGAGGTTCCGCCGTTGAGGACAGTTTGGCGAGGGGACCTTTAGACCTAGATCAAAGGGAGAGTCGAAAATGAGATCGCACGTTTCGTCAAGGACGAGTCCGGTGCCACGGCCATCGAGTATGCGCTGATCGCCGCCGGCATTTCGGTTGCCATCCTGGCCGCCGTGAATGCCCTTGGTGGCAAGCTGATCGGCGTGTTCAACACGATCTCCAGTGATCTTCCGGGCGCGGCTGCTGGCGGCTAAGCCTCTCTATGCGGCGGTCCAGCTCCGTGGTGGGGCTGGACCTCCTCCTTCACATTCAAACATCGATTTCGATAGTCGCTTTTTCCGGGGCCGTGGACGGTTGTTTTGCCTCAGGGCCCTGGCCGCTAATCTTCCACAATCTCTTGCTAGGTAAGCTCACCTTCGAGGGGAGCTTCACGCCTTGCAATTCTGGGGCGCCTCCGTGCGCCGGCGTCTGCTGACGCTATTCCTCGCGCTAGCCGGCCTTGCCGCCTTCGCGACTTCCGCCTCCGCCCATCCTCATGTCTGGGCGACGGTCCGCTCTGAGATCGTGTTGGGGCCCAATCACCAGATCACCGCTATCCGCCACGCCTGGACCTTCGATGAGTTTTATACCGCGATGGCGGTCCAGGGCCTCGATACCAACAAGGACGGCGTCTACTCGAAGGAAGAGCTCGAACCCCTCGCCAAGGTCAACGTCGAGTCGCTCAAGGAGTTCGATTATTTCACTTACGTGCATTTCGACGGCGAGGATGACAAGCTCATCAAGCTGAAGCCGCCGGTCGATTATTGGATCGACTACGACAAGAACGTGCTGACGCTCCACTTCACCTTGCCGTTGGAGAAACCGGTCGATACGCACGGCAAGCCGGTCGCGGTGGATGTCTACGATCCTTCCTTCTTCGTCGCCTTCGGCTTCGCCACCGAGAAGCCCGTCACGCTTGCGGGCGCGGATATCAAAGGCTGCGACGCCAAGATCATCGTTCCCGATCCAGACACAGCTGCCGACACCAAGGCCTTGACCGAATCCTTCTTCACTCAGCTCGGACCGAACTCGAATTTCGGCTCACAGTTTGCGCAGACGGTGACGGTGAAATGCAAGGATTCGCATCTATGAGACGCGCACGGGCTTTCGCAAGCGCCGTCCTACTTGCTCTCGTCACCCTTGTTGTCGCCGCTCCGGCCACGCGCGCCGAGCTAAAGCCGATCTCGCCGTTCGCGGCGACCGAGTCCGCACCCCCTTCCGCGTTCGGGGCGCGTCCGATCGCCTCTCCCCTCCAATCGCGCGGACCGCTCGGGAGCCTTCTCGCCTGGGTAGTCGACAAGCAGCAGACGATGCAGCGTACGCTCGCGATGAGCGTCAAAGACTTGAAGAGCGCCAATCCCATCGCCGGAGCGCTGACGCTTGCGGCGCTCTCCTTCATCTATGGCATCCTCCATGCGGTGGGTCCGGGTCACGGCAAGACCGTCATCTCTTCCTATATCGTAGCGAATGAGGAGACCGCCCGGCGCGGCGTGATTCTTTCGTTCATCGCCGCGGGGGTGCAGGCGATGACCGCCGTCGTCTTGGTCAGCGTGCTGTTGTTTGGGCTCAACGCCTCAGGACTTCAGATCAACACGTGGTCGAACCAACTCGAAAGCGTGAGCTACGCGTTGATCGCGCTGGTCGGCCTCTATTTGCTAGCTACCCAACTTTTGAAGCTCTGGCGCAGCTGGCGCGGCGCGCCTCGGGCATTCGCTTTTGTGGGAGACGCTCGCCACAGCCAAGCGGCTCTCGAGCGCCATGACCATTCCCATCATGTCCATGACCATCACGCGCATGATCATTCCCATGATCACGCTCACGACGATGACCATGACCATGGCCATCATCACCACGCGCACGACCACCAGGGTCATCACCACGCGCCTGGGGAGGCGTGCAACCACATTGTCGATGCGCGCCAGCTTGCCGGTCCGATGTCCTGGCGCAAGATGATGGCGGTGGTCCTTTCGGTTGGCATCAGGCCGTGCACGGGGGCGATTCTCGTGCTCGTCTTCGCCGTCACCCAGGGTCTGTTTTGGGCAGGCGTTGCGGCGACCTTCGCCATGGCGTTCGGCACCGCCATCACCGTGGCGGTGCTCGCAACATTTGCCCTCGGCTCGCGGGAGCTTGCGCTCAAGCTCGGCGGAGCGAATGGCGCTTGGACGAATGCGGTATGGACGACTTGTGCCCTCGGCGGCGCCATCGTCATCTTTTTGTTCGGGGCACTATTATTCGCTGCTTCACTTGGGCCGGCGCGACCCTTCTGACGCACTGCAAGGCACGCCAGTTCTAACGAAACAACCTCTGCTCGTTGCGCGTTCATTCGCCGAGTGAAAGCAAGGAGGTTGTTCCATGGGTAAGATCGAAGGCAAAAGAATCGCCGTTCTCGCCGCCGACGGCTTCGAGCAGTCAGAGTTGCTGGTGCCGAAGCAAAGACTGGAAGAGGCGGGCGCCATGGTGGACATCATCTCGCTCAAGACCGGCGAGATTTGGGGCTGGAAAAGCGGCGATTGGGCCGAGCCAGTTACCGTCGACCGGACGATCGATGCGGTCAAAACGGACGAGTACGATGCGCTCGTCATCCCGGGAGGAGTGATCAATCCTGATTTGCTGCGCGCAGATGAGGACGCGGTTCAGCTCGTGCGCGACTTCTATGCGGCGAAGAAGCCGATCGCAGCGGTTTGCCACGCTCCTTGGGTCTTAGTAGAGGCCGGGCTCGCCAAAGGTCGCAAGATGACCTCCTATAACTCCATGAAGACCGACGTGAAGAACGCGGGCGCCAATTGGGTCGATAGGGAGGTGGTGGTCGATCAAGGCGTGATCACCAGTCGCAACCCCGGCGACCTCGAGGCCTTCTCAGCGAAGATCATCGAGAAGGTGGGCGAAGGAGTGCACGAGGACAGAGCGGTCGCCTGATTTTTGCGCCTGAGCGCATTCGACGCATCCTGCCATTCACGCACTACCCGTTCTTGCGCTATCGCTGCGCTATCGGATAGGTGTAGCGCGAGTTGGCATTGCTTTTCCTGTGCCCGCCGCTCCGCGACGAGCACCCTACGTTCTTGGCCACGACAGGCGGGGGACCGTCGGAAGCCCGGCACCGGTTCGTGCCAGCGATCACGAGGTAACAGATGACACTTCAGCTTGGCGATACCGCTCCCGATTTCGAGACCGATACCACCCAAGGGCATATCCACTTTCATGACTGGCTTGGCGATTCATGGGCCGTGCTGTTCTCCCACCCAAAGGACTTCACGCCCGTGTGCACCACCGAGCTCGGCTACATGGCGAGGATCAAGCCGGAGTTCGACAAACGCGGGGTGAAAATCATCGGACTGAGCGTCGATCCTATCGACCGCCACTCGAAGTGGGCCGAGGACATTAAAGACACACAAGGCGTAGCGCCAAACTTTCCCATGATCGGCGATCCGACGCTCGCGATCTCCAAGCTTTACGGTATGTTGCCGGCAAGCACATCCGGAAGCTCGGAGGGACGCACTCCGGCCGATAACCAGACTGTGCGCAATGTCTTCGTCATTGGTCCGGACAAGAAGATCAAGCTAATCCTCGTCTATCCCATGACCACAGGACGCAATTTCGATGAGGTTCTGCGCGTGATCGATTCGCTCCAGCTGACCGCCAAGCATCGAGTCGCGACACCGGTGAATTGGAAGGAAGGCGATGACGTGATCATCGCGGGCTCGGTGTCCGACGAGGAAGCGAAGAAGATCTATCCCGACGGTTGGAAAGCACCTCGTCCCTATATACGCATCGTGCGGCAGCCCCGCTGAGGGCTGGGAGCGCGCCGGACTCGCTGCGCCGACCCGCGCCGGCCCTGTCACAAATGACAGTCGGAGCCGCAAAGAATCGATTGGCGGTCTAAGCCTCAGTCATGCTAAAAATACTGTACACGGATTATATCGATCCGTGAACAACAAGGCGCAGTGCGGCATTTGCTGCCGAAAAAGCGCCGTGGGCCGGGGCTCATGACCGGTTCAAGCGACTCGGGTGGATCCGGAGGCGGCGCAGATCCGCGCGAAGTCGCCAAGCGAATTGGCGATCAGATCGCGCCGTTGATCAAGCTCGCGCGATCCAGCAGGTTTGACTTTCTGGCATATCTCTTGGCCATGGCGCCTAAGGAATCGCGGCGGCTTTCGGGACACTGAGATGCCGGCTTTCGCCGGTATGCTGTCGTTCCGGTCGCTGCTAACATTTGCCGCCATGGCATTTCCGAAGACGCCCGCTCTGAGCACGGATTGCGTCATCTTCGATGGAAGAGGCCGCGTGCTCCTCATCCGCCGCGGGAACCCGC
>DATHCZ010000024.1:0-26484 GCA_035319265.1 Methyloceanibacter sp.
GATGAAATCCATGGCGGCCATAGAAGCGAAGCGCCTCTGTATTGAACGACGAGGCACAGACCCAGAGATTGCGCGCGCCGAGTCTGATCCCTTCCTGCTCGAACCAGCCGACAAGGGCGCTGCCAATACCCTGTCGTTGGAAGGCCGGGAGAATCGCCAAGAGTTCGAGATAAGGTCCCTTCAGCCACGGGAACCGCACCGAGACTGCGCCGGCCTCTTCGCCCCGGACCTGCAAGAGATAGCGTGACGCTCCGCCGTCTGGGGTGGCGAGGAAGCGCGCGAGCGCATCCGCGGAATAGCGCATCACCGACCAGGGCGGCATCGCTACGATCGCCGCGGCGAGGGGGGCTATGGTGCCCTGATCGAGAGGAAGGAGCCGTGCGCCTCTCAGCTCATTGGTCGGGCCCGAAAAGGGTGAAAATGTCATGGGGCGCGCCCTTCGGCTGCAACTTCGCAAGGCGCGGCGTATCTCCGGGCCGATTCAGGTAGCACTTCGCTGCTATGACCGGCTTCCCCGCCGCCAGCAACTCGCTCACCGTCACGAAACTATAGCCCTCTTCTTTGAGCTTGGGGATCGCAAGCGCAAGCGCGTCGGCCGTATGCCAGCCGCGCCCATTAGCGTGGGCCACGATGATCGCGCCGGGATGAACCTGTGCGAGAATGGTATTGGCGATGGCCTTGGCCGACTGATGCGGATCGGGGTCGCCGGTAACGACGTCCCATTGAATGGCGATGAGCCCCGCATCAGCCACGGCCGCGAGCGACTTCGCGCTGCAGCGTCCGTAAGGAAAGCGCATCACGCTCATCCGCTCGGGCACTGCGCTCGCGAGAGCAGAACCGGCCGCGCATTGCTTGGTGAGAAGACTCGTCCGCGTCCGCGCGTAGGCCGCCTCGGTCAGTACGATCTCGTCGTTGAGGTTGGGATCGCCGGCGCGAGAGAGGTCGAGATGACGAAGCCCATGGCTGCCGATCTCGAAATTCGGATCCGCCATCAATTGCTCGGCGCGCTCCTGGTGGGTCTCCATCCATTTGCCGCCGGCGAAGAACGTGGCCTTGATCCCTTGCGCGCGCAGAAGATCGACGATGCGCCCGTCATAACCGGCGACGTCGCCGTCCGTCTCGCAGAGATCGAAGGTGAGCGCGATGAGCTTCTCGCCGGGGGGAAGCGTAACCCCTCTGATCGACCCGCGAAGCTCAGGCGGCACGGGAGAGGCCGGTGGCAGCGGCTCTTGCCGCAAGGGGGTGAGGTCGAGGTGATGACCGCGAGCCGACAGACGCTCGCGATCCGAGCCGCCAAGGGTTTCAGGCGTCCAGCAACGATCGAGCAGACTTTGATCCGCTGCCGCGGCAGGCAGCGCCCAGCACGGGGCACATGACAGGACTGCGACGATGAAGAGGAGGCGACGCATATCTTCTGCGGATGGTTCCCTTTTAGCGGGCGCAATAGAGCGCGCCGTGCGGCGCTAGCGTCAAACCGACAAAGGGTCGCGGGAGAGCTTAGGCACAAATTTCACTTATCGCTTCGCTCCAGACATTCCGTATGGCCTTAAAGCGAAGCGGCGCCAACGCCTTGCTCGATCTCTCGGGCGGTTTTTGCGAAAATGAATGGCGGCACCATCGGCTCAGCCGCCACGAAGATTCGATGGATAGGTGCCGGCAGACAATTCGAGGAGTGTCTTATGACCAAAGTTCTTCACGAAGTGCTCGCCGCCAATGACGCCTATGCCGCCGCGTTCGGCGATAAGGGCAAGCTTCCTCTGCCGCCCGCACGGCATTTCGCGATCTTGACTTGCATGGATGCTCGGCTCGATCCCGCCAAATACGCAGGATTGCAGGAAGGGGACGCGCATGTGATTCGCAATGCTGGCGGTCGGGCGAGTGACGATGCGATCCGTTCGCTGGTCATCTCGCACAAATTGCTTGGAACCAACGCTTGGTTCGTCATCCATCACACCAATTGCGGCATGGAGCTGTTCACCGACGAGATCATCAGATCTCTGCTGAGGAACAGTCTCGACACCGCCGAGTACGGTGCCCAAGGCTGGCGCGACGTGGGAACGGGCCCCGGCTCATCCGAGGGCGACTTCATCGATTGGCTTACCATCAAGGCTCAGGCCGATAGCGTGACGAGCGATGTCCGGCGCATCAGGTCGCATCCCCTTGTGCCGCGTGAGATCCCCATTTGGGGTTTCGTTTACGACGTCAAGACCGGCCGGCTGGTCGAGGTGCCGGAGGCAACCGAGGTTGGGCAATCCGCTTGAGCGGGCGGCTTATTTGGTGACCGTGGTGGGGTTCGCCTGCGAGACCATCGGGCAATCGAGGGTCTTCTCCAGTGCCTTGACCAGGTCCTCGTCGGTGTTGACCTTGGTGTAGAGGCCGTTGTTCGTCTCGGCGAGGCACATGAGATCTATCGCCGAGCCCTCTCCCGTCCATGAGAAGGTCTCATAGCGGAAGGCGATAACGTGGACGGTGAGTTGCGCGCCGGTGGCATGGAGCAGCTTGGCGAGCTCGCACGGCGACCGACCACACGTCTCCTCGCCGTCGGTCACGACCACGATCACGCCCGGCTTGTTCTTGTAGTCGAGCACATTGGCCGCCTGCTCGACCGCCGAGGTGAGGGGAGTCTTGCCGGCGGGGACGAGCGCGTTCACCGCGCTCATGATCGGCTCGGCTGCATCGGGCATCGGCTTCAGCTCGAGCTTGACGTTGCATTGGTTGTAGGGGCCGGGACCAAAGGTGATGAGTCCCACCTTGCGAAACTTCGTGGCGCTCGGCAGCACCTCGGCGAGCGCCGAGCGGACTTGATCGATCCGCGCCTCGGAATTGGGGATGCCGAGCGTCTGGTTGCCCGACATCGAGCCCGAGGCGTCGAACACGATCATGGCGTCTTCGTTACAGGGCGTCGGCTTCTTGTCGTCCGCGCGCGTCGCACTCCCGAGGGGAACAAGGAGGGCCAAGCCGAGGACGCCGAGGGCGACCTGCAGAAATTTGGCTAAGGAGTTGCCAGACGACTGCAAAAACATTGCTCAATGCTCCCAAACGACCGCGCCATATCTAGCATAAAAGCTGAGTGTGGATTGAGCCGTCACGTCGCATTCGAGGATTGGCAAAAAAAGTACCAACCCTCCCTAGATCACCCCTTGCCTTTGGTGCGCGTGTTGTTGGGAGCAGCGTTCCGCTCGAGAAATTCGATCATGAGGCCTGCCACATCCACCCCGGTCGCCTTTTCCAGCCCCTCGATGCCAGGCGAGGAGTTGACCTCGAGCACCAGCGGCCCGCTCTTCGAGCGCAACATGTCGACGCCGCAGACATTGAGGCCGAGCGTGCGCGCCGCTCGCACCGCCGCGCTCCGCTCCTGCGGCGTGATGCGCACTTTCTCGCCGGACCCGCCGCGATGCAAATTGGAGCGGAATTCGCCCGGTGGTCCCCGGCGCTTCATCGCCGCCACCACCTTCTCGCCGATGACGAGGGCGCGGATGTCGGTTGAGTCGGCCTCCTTGATGAACTCCTGCACCAGGATGTCGACATTGGCGCCCTGAAACGCCTCGATCACCGACTTCGCCGATTTCATCGTGTCGCCCAGCACCACGCCGATGCCCTGCGTGCCTTCGAGCAGCTTGATGATCACCGGCGCACCGCCGACGAGGTCGATGATGTCCTCAGCCTGGCGTGGGTCGTGCGTATAGGCCGTGACCGGGAGACCGATGCCGCGCCGCGCCAAGAGTTGCATGCAGCGTAGCTTGTCGCGCGAGCGGCCGATGGCGACCGACTCGTTCAACGGATAGATGCCCATCACCTCGAACTGGCGGAGCACGGCAAGACCGTAGAACGTGACCGATGCGCCGATGCGCGGGATCACTGCATCGAACCCCTCGAGACGGCGCCTGCGGTAATAGAGTGTCGGCTTGCGCGAGGTAATATTGATCGAGACCCGAAGCGTGTTGATGACTTCGATCTCGTGCCCGCGCGCCCGCGCCGCCTCACAGATGCGGCGATGACTGTAGAGCGAAGGATTGCGCGCGAGCAACGCGATCTTCATGCGAGAGGAGGCTTTCGTGTGGGTGGGTGGCGGTTTATGGCAGCGATTTGCCCGAAGAGGATGGCGTGTGCCTGCGGCGAAGTCGCGCGGGTCGACCGCCGAGCAGGTACGAGCGGCCAGGCTCGATCAGCGCCCGGCTTTCGAGCGCCGTGCGGCCGAGCAGCATGCGAAATCCCATCTGGTCACGGTTGGCAAGCGCAAGCTCGATCGGCCAGGATTCCTCGCCGAGTTTGAGCAGCGTGGTGATGATGTAGCGCTTCTCGACGCCGCCTCCTGAGTTCCGCACCGTGCGCTGGTCGATAGCGCGCGCCTCGCACGTGACCTTGAAGGCGTCGCTCCGCTGCATCGGCTGCAACACGAAGCGGAGCCAGAGCATCCCGCCGCGGCGGAAGGGCTCGATAGAGTAGGCATGGAGCACGCTGGTGCGGGCGCCGGTGTCGATCTTCGCCTTGATGGCGTGAACGCGGAGATCGGGCAGCCCGGCCCATTCGCGCCACCCGACCGTGAGCTGCTCCTTAGTGATGCGTGCTTCCATGTTCGCGGGCGAAAAGGTTACCCCGACTCAAAGTCTTATCTCTGATATTCCGCGTCGCCAATAAGGCGGCGTGCTTCTAAGCCCCTCGCGCCTCGATTATAGTGAATGGGGCCGTCAAGCGGGGAAGAGGCATGGGCAAGAACCAGCACGTGGTGGGCCATGAGGGCGGCTGGGCGGTCAGGGCCGAAGGAGCGCAAGGGCCTTCGGCGGTATTCAAGACCCAGAGCGAAGCCTGGGAGAAGGCGAAGTCGATCGCCCGCAAGGAGCGCGCCGAAGCCGTTCTGCATGGCAAGAACGGGTTGATCCGTGCCCGCAACACCTACGGCCACGACCCGCACCGCTCTAAGGGCTGAAGATCAGCGCCACATAGACGATGAAGAGCAGGAGGTGCACGGTGCCTTGCAGCACATTGGTGCGCACGCCGCCGAAGGTCAGCGCGCTTACGAACAGAGTGAGGATCAGCAGCACGGTCTGAACTTCGTCGAGCCCAAGATGCACGTTACGGCCGGTGACGAGACCGACCACCAGCACGGCGGGGATGGTGAGCCCAATCGTGGCCAGAGCCGAGCCGAGACAGACATTGACCGCACGCTGAAGGTGATTGCGCAGCGCCGCGTGAAACGCGGTGAGCCCTTCGGGTGACAGCACGAGGCTGGCCACGAGAACGCCACCGAGCGAGTCGGGAAGGTTGAGCCCCTCGAGGCCGAAATCGACGATGATGGCAAGATATTCGGAAAGCAGCGTAACCGGGACCAGCGTCAGCATCAGCATGGCCACATGGAACCCGAGCGAGCCACTGCGTCCTGCCCGCGGCGGCGGCGCCTCGCCGAGCGGCTCCCGACTGCCGTTGCCTACGGGCTCGGCGAAAAATGCGCGGTGCCGCATCGTCTGGATGATCAGGAAGATGGCGTAGAAGAGCACAGTGACGACGGCGAACAGAAGCGCCTGATAGGGTGCCAAGCTCGGGTCGGGCGCCGTCTTGGTGTAGTTCGGGATGATCAGAGCGAACACGGCGAGCGCGGCGATGACCATGAGGAACGCTTGCGCGCCGGCGAGATTGTATTCCTGCTCCCAATATCGCAGCGCGCCCATCAGCAATGCAGCGCCCACCATGCCGTTCAGCACGATCATCAGCGTGGCGAACATGGCGTCACGCGCGAGCGTCGGGTTGTTCGCGCCGTGCAGCATGATCGAGGCGAGCAGCGAGACCTCGATGGCGATCACCGAGAGGGTCAGCACGAGAGTGCCGTAAGGCTCGCCGAGCCGCTCGGCCACGGCCTCGGCGTGGCGCACCACGGCAAAGGCGCACCACATCATGGTGCCGAACAGCCAAACAAACAGCAGGATAGTGATCGGGTAATTGGTGAGATCGGCGAAGAGGGAGTCCTGGTAGAGGTAAGCGACGAGAACGCTGACGAACCCTGCTATGGCGGGGCCAGCGATTCTGGGGAGGGAGCTCAAATCGAGCGTCGTCGCAGGGGGGACCGGCTCGAAGGCCTCGTGCTGGTTCATGTAGCTCCCGTCTATTCCAGGCCCGCGATCCTCTGATCACGTTTCAGAGGCGTCGCTGAGGCCAAACTGCCACGGCGTCGTTTGGTCGCGAGCCTGTGTATGTCACCCGAAAGTTGTAATTCATTTACTGCGTTCGCGAATTTCGCCGCCCGCCTCCAAGCCGCGTAGTCCCTTTGTTTGCAACTCGCGGGCGATGCTCCCCCACAAAAGATGTGGAGGCGCACGATCGACCGAAGCTCCTCCGCAAAAAAATGTGGAGGCGCGACATGGACCACCAATCAGGGAGCATTCGAGCTGCGCTCGCCGGCACGACCGCCGTGCTCTGTTTGGCTTCGACGCTCCTCGTCGCCGCTTGCGCGGCGAAGGAGCCCGACGACTTTCCCGTCATGCGGCTGACCAGCCCGCCCGCGACCTCGGCGCAACCCCAGCAATAGCCGGGAATTTTGTAGGAGGGGTTGTTTTGAGGTTCTTTATCGGCGCTCTTGCGCTTGCCGTCATCAGCGTCCTGTTCGGATTGCCTGTCGCCGTGGTCTTGGGCTGGGTTCCGGTCACCGCCACCGAGCGCAAGTTGGCGAGCTCGAGCGATCGGGTCAGCGCACCCTCGGTCCCGAACTGAACGGTTCGTCAGCCAGGCGGCGATGAGCCAAGGGATGCTTCTTCTGGCCGCGACGCCACTCTTCATGTAAAAGCCCTTTACATGAATTCGTCCGACGATTCCGGCTGGCGCCGGCCGCGCTCATATCATCATGGCAACCTCAAAGAGGTTCTGCTCGAGGCGGCGCGCAAGCTCATCGAAGAGCACGGCGCCTTCGGTTTCAGCCTGACCGAGGCAGCGCGTCTCGCCGGCGTCAGCCCCGCCGCGCCCTATCGCCATTTTCGCGATCGCGACGCCCTCCTCGCCGAAGTCGCCCGGCACGGCTTCGAGCGTTTCGCCGCGCGTCTCGACATGGCGTGGAACAACGGCGTTCCGACCCCGCTTTCGGCCTTCGATGCTCTCGGCAAGGCTTATCTTGGCTTCGCCCGAGAAGAACCGGCAAGTTATGCGGTCATGTTCGAGGCAGGTGTCGGAGGCGGAAGTAATGGGGAACCGCTTCCCGCCGCCGAGCGTGCCTTCGATGTCTTGCAGGAGGCGGCGGCTGCGCTCTGCCGCGCGCTACCGGAGAATGAGCGGCCACCGCTCAGATTGATGAGCCTGCATATCTGGGCGTTGTCGCACGGCGTCGCCACGCTCTTCACCCAAGGAGATCTCCAGGCCCGCAAGGTGCCCATGACTCCCGAGGAAATCCTCGAAAGCGCCATGCTCATCTATCTGAAAGGACTCGGCGTTCTTCCCACGAAGTCGAGCGGCGCGACGGCCTAGCGGCTCGCCTCGAGCCATTTAAGCACGCGATCCCAATCTGCTTCGGTGCCGTTGAAGCTGTTGCGATCGACCCGGCCCGCGACGCCGGGGACCTTGCCCGTCGTGGTGAATTGCCAGAAGGCCCAGGAACGCCCTTGATACTTCGCGTCAGGCTCCGCTGCGACCGAGCGCAGCCAGTAGTGATAATTGGTGAACTCCCCATCGAGCACGTCGCGATAGAACACGGGGTCGGTATAGATGATCGGCTGCTTGCCGGTATGTGCCTGCATCGCGTCGAGCATGGTCTTGATCGCTTTCAGCGCGACGTCGCGAGCGACGTGGTGCGGGCAGGTCTTCGATGCGCTGTTCCATTCGACGTCGAGCACGGGCGGCAGAGCGTCAGGGTCGTCAGGCACGTTCAGCATGAACCAAAGCGCCTGCTCGTCAGCGGGACGGCACCAATAGATGAAATGATAGGCCCCGCGCACGATGCCGGCATTCTTGGCGCCATTCCAGTTCTGGAGAAACTTGGGATCGACAACATCGCCACCCTCCGTCGCCTTGATGTAGGCGAAGGCGACGCCGGCCCTGCGCACTTTGTCCCAGTCGATGTCGCCCTGCCAGTAAGAGACATCGATGCCCTGGACGGGCATGGTATGAGCCGCCGCGACCCCATCATGCGGCTTGCCGTCCGAAAGAGACTGGGCAAACGCAATCGGCTCGATCCCAAGCAGGACCGAAGCGGCGGCAATAGCTGCAACAAAATGACGCCGACGCAGCATGAGCTTCCCCGTCACGTGCCTGGCGCGGCTTTTCCCTCGGCCGCGCTCGCCATTGAGAGCTAACCAGGCAGGGCTTAAGATATTTTTGCCACGCCTATCCCGCACCTGAAAAAGCATGACAGCCGATCACATTTCAGGCGAGAGCCCTTGACCGCTTGCCAACAGGGATCATCTATGTGAATGTAAATTACATTCACACCGAAGGAAGGAGCCTCGATGCAACTGGTTGCGACCTTGGACGAGTACGGGAAGCCGGCATGGATCACAGCCTTGATCGTCGGCTTCATTCTCTGGTGGCCCGTCGGCCTTGGCGTTTTGGCCTATCTAATCTGGAGTGGACGCATGGGATGTGGAGCTTGGAAGCGCGAATGGAAAGAGAGCGATCTCGGGCGCGAGATGATGCGCTGGCGGCGGGGTATGAGCCCGCTTAAATCGACCGGCAACCGCGCCTTCGATCAATATCGCGAGGACACGTTGCGGCGCCTCGAGGAGGAGGTTGACGAGTTCCAGGCCTTCCTCCAGCGCCTGCGTCACGCCAAGGACAAGGCCGAGTTCGACCAGTTCATGGCCGAGCGTAGGGCTGCCGCTCCGACGACGTAAAAAATCTCGGCGCGACGCTGCGAACGAGCGACGAGTAGAGAGGCAACACGTAGGAGGGCGCGGGATTCATCATCCCGCGCCTTTTCATTGGCTCGAGTGGATCGCAGCCGGCGCGGAGTGTGCTAGAAGGACGGCCTACTTTCAGGTCTACACGCGAGCGTTCCATGCGGCTGCTACTCCCCTTCGCCTTGACCCTCCTGGTTCTTGCACCTGCGTCCGCCCATGCCGTCTGTCTTCACGCAGGACAGGCCACCACCATCATCGAAGGCGTCCTATCCGAGGGCACCTTCATGGACGCCAACGACCAGCCTGAGAAAGCTTTCATTCTGACGCCGCTGCTCCCGACCTGCCTCATCGGCGACGAAAATATCGACGCGAGCACGCAGGTAGGCACGGTCCAGATCTTCTCCTCGAATGATCAAGTCGCGCAAATCCTCAAGAACTTCGTGGGCAAGGACGTATTCGTGCAGGGCGCCCCATTCGGCGCTCACACCACACATCATCACGCACCGATCGTGATGGACATTACCGGCATCCAATGAATTGAGGGCCCGGCCAAACCCTGCGTGTGGCATCGAGCGGATAGAACCTCCGCGACGCGGCTGGTCTCCTCATAGAGAGCGCGCGCCAGATGTCGGAGTGGTGACTTTGCCGAGCTAGCCGGCTTCTGCCAATCTGGAGGAGCGAAAGTCCTCCCAGTCCTGCTTTGTGGCGTTTGCCATCGCCTGTGCCGCTTTGGCAAGCCAGTCCGAATTTCTTTCGCCGAGATCGCGCAGCAGCTTGGTCCGCTGGCGAGACGTCCCTAGATGCAAATTGGCGGTCTCGCGCCCCATGTCTTTGAGGATCAGCCGTTCGTCGCGCTGCTTTGGAAAGTCCGCGAGCTCGATCCTCCCACAATGCGGTCCGATGCGGCGAACCACGTAGCCGTCCTCGACTGTGTAATAGGGGTCGGGTTGCCGGACTGAGCGCTTCAGCAGGCGAACCGCATAGGCTCGGTGCTTCGGCTTGCCTTTGGCCCAGCCCCATGCCGAGGGCAGCCATGCCTTTGCTTCGCGCGCAACGAAGCCGCCATGGCATGACCCGGCCGCCACAAAACGCGGGCGGCCAAGACTCCCTTCACCGGCAATGCGGTGTGAGTAGGCGATCCCGCCGGTGCCGTCCGGGAGCGCACTACTGAGCAGTCGCCGCACACGCTTCGGCGGCGTCACTTCAAGCGCGGAGCTTAGCTTCGACCAAAACTTCACCGGATCGCGCTCCGCGCTGAGCGCCATCGCGCGCAAATTGGGGTGGCTTTCTTCTAGGACGAATGGCTTGCCGCCCGTTTCCAAGAATTCGGTATAGCCCTGGAGCACCGCCGTCGCGGCGTCGTCCGTATTGATCGAAAGTTTGTTTTCCCGCTCGGCAAGGATGGCGCTGGTCACGAGCCGCACCAGATCGACGGCGTAGGGCATCTCGGCGACTTCGTCGAAGTCGTTCACGCCCCAGATCAGCCTTCCTTCCGTGTCGCGCCACGTCCCGAAATTTTCCACGTGCAGATCGCCCACCGCGAGAACCCGCGGAGCGTCGGCGAGGTCTCCACAAACCTCCTTGAAGAGGGGCTCCCAACGATAGAACGTTCCGCGCAGGAAGGCGAACAGCGAGCCGGCCATCTGCCGATGCTTGAGCTCGAGATCCGCCTCTACGACATCGACTTGGCGGCGGAGCCATTGCTCGTAATCGAGGGTAGCAGTGACGACGCCATTCTTGGATGCAGCCATGGCTCGTCTCCCAGTGGTGATGCCGATAGCTTAGCGCAAAATAAAGATGGGTCAGCGACGATCGCTCTTCTTGCCGAAGCCGCCGCCGGTCGGCGTCTTGATGATGATGGCCTCGCCGGGCTCGAGCACCCTCTGGTCCGAGCCCTTGAGCCGCTCGATACGCCCGTCCTTGCGCCGCACCCAGTTTTCGCCGAGCTGTCCGTCCTCTCCGCCCTGCGACCCAAACGGTCGCTCCTTGCGGAAGCCCGACAGAATGGCGCACTCCATTCGCTCCAAGAACCTGATCACACGAAGCGTGCCGTCGCCGGCGCGCCACTTACCCTTGCCGCCGGAGCCGCGCTGGATGGCGAAGCGCTCCAGCATCACGGGATAGCGGAGCTCGAGCACTTCGGGGTCGGTCAGCCGCGAATTCGTCATGTGCGTTTGCACCGCGGCGGCACCGTCGAAGCCTTCGCCGGCCGGCGCTCCCGAGCAGATCGTCTCGTAATATTGAAAACGTTCATTGCCGAAGGTGAGATTGTTCATCGTCCCTTGCGCCGAGCCGAGCACGCCGAGTGCGCCGTAAAGACAGTTCACCACCGTCTGGCTTGTCTCGACATTGCCGCCGGCGACGGCCGCTGGGAAACGCGGCCTCAACATAGAATCTTTCGGCACGACGATCTTGATGCGGCGAAGACAGCCCGCATTGAGCGGGATGTCGTCATCGACCAGGGTACGGAAGACATAGAGCACGCAAGCCCGCGTGATCGGCTCAGGCGCGTTGAACATGTCGGGTGCCTGCGCGCTCGTTCCAGTGAAGTCGACGATCGCCGTTTTCTTCTTGCGATCGATCTTGAGCGCGACCTTGATCACGCTCCCTTGGTCGGTTTCCACCTCGAAGCGCCCGCTCTTAAGTTTGGCGATGGCCTTGGCGACGGCGTCGGCGGCATTGTCCTGCACATGGCCCATATAGGCGCGGACCGTGGCAAGCCCGTAATGGTGGACGATGGCGTGCAACTCGGCGACGCCCTTTTCGTTGGCGGCGACCTGGGCCTTCAGATCGGCGATGTTCTGGGCAGGGTTGCGCGCGGGGTAGGGCGCATCGGTCAAGAGCTTGCGCACGGCGTCCTCACGGAAACGCCCCGCCTCGACCAGTTTGAACGGATCGATATAGATCCCTTCCTGCTCTATGGACACCGCCTTGGGGCTCATCGAGCCCGGTGTTAGGCCGCCGATATCGGCATGATGCCCGCGCGCCGCGACGAAGAACAGAAGATCGGGTCCGCGCTCGGCGAAGACCGGCGTGATCACGGTGATGTCGGGAAGGTGCGTGCCGCCGTTATAGGGCGCATTCAGCATCCACACATCGCCCGGCTTGAGGGGAGAGGCTTCACGCAGCACCGTCTCGACGCTCCGATCCATCGATCCGAGATGGACGGGAATATGCGGGGCGTTCGCGACCAACCGCCCACGCGCATCGAAAATGGCGCAGGAGAAGTCAAGCCGTTCCTTGATGTTGACCGAGCGCGCGGTGTTCTGCAGCGCGTAACCCATCTGCTCGGCGACCGATACGAAGATATTGTTGAACACTTCGAGCAGGACGGGATCGGCTTGTTTGCTCGCGCGCGCCTCCGCACGCTTGGCAATGCGGGTGAGCAGCAGGTGATTTTTGGCGGTGGCTTCGGCCTTCCAGCCGGACTCGACCACGACGGTCTGGTGGTCCTCGATGATGAGGGCAGGGCCCACGATGCTCATGCCCGGCTCGAAGTTCCTGCGAAGAATGACGGGCGCCTCGTGCCAAGCGCCATGCGTGAAGAATGCGCTCAGCGTCTCGACCTCCGGCGGCGCATCGCTCAGCTTGAGCTCGGCTTCCTTTGCCCGCTCGCCGCCGCCCTCCGCCGTCACCTCGACGGCCTCGATCTCGATCTCCTTACCGGGGCTGGTGAAGCCGAAGCGCTTTTGATGCGCAATCTCGAACAGAGCGCGCATGCCGGCAAGACTTGCCACCGGAACGGGGATGGCGCTGTCGGTGCCGGCATAGCGAAGATGCGCCTGAGCGGCGACGGTGATGGCGTTCCCAGCCAAGCCCTGCCGCATGAGCTCTTGCCTCACGTCTTCATCGAGCGGAGCGCGTATCGAGCTAAGAGTCGCAAGTCCGACCTCGTCGAGGGGTGCGAGCACGGCCTGCGATCGCACAGCACTGATCGAGGCAAGCCCGATGCCATAAGCCGAAAGCACGCCCGAGAGCGGATGAATCAGCACCGATGTGATGCCAAGCGCGTCGGCGACGAGGCAGGCATGCTGGCCGCCGGCCCCGCCGAAGGCATTGAGCACATATTCGGTGACGTCGTAGCCGCGCTGCACCGAGACGGTCTTGATCGCGTTCGCCATGTTCTCGACCGCGATCCTGATGCAGCCCTCGGCAACCTCTTCAGGCGTCTTGCCGTCGCCGAGCTTTCGCGCGAGCGCCTTGAATCCCTTGCGCACCCCGTCGCGGTCGAGCGGCTGATCGTGCCGGGGTCCGAAGATGCGTGGAAAAAAATCCGGGATGAGCTTGCCCGTCATGACATTCGCGTCGGTGACGGTGAGTGGGCCGCCGCGCCGGTAAGAGAGGGGACCGGGATCGGCTCCAGCCGAATCGGGGCCGACGCGAAAGCGGGCGCCGTCATAATGGATGATCGAGCCGCCCCCGGCCGCGACGGTGTGGATCAGCATCATCGGCGCGCGCACGCGCACGCCGGCGACGACGCTGTCAAAGCTTCGCTCGTAGATGCCGTCATAGTGGCAGACATCGGTCGAGGTGCCGCCCATGTCGAAGCCGATGATCTTGGCGAAGCCCGCGAGCGCCGCCGTCTCGACCGCGCCGACCACGCCGCCGGCCGGCCCCGACAGGATCGCATCTTTGCCCCTGAACAGGTGGGCCGAGGTCAGCCCGCCCGATGACTGCATGAACAGGAGGTTTGGCAGGGCGGCGCCACTTGCTCTCCCTCCCCCCTTGTGGGGGAGGGAAGGGAGGGGGGTGCGCGGCAGACTCTGGATCGAAGATATGCCCCCGTCCGCTCGCGCGGGGCGCGAGCGTGCTCCCCCACGAGGGGGGAGCGGGGAGCTTGCTGCGAGTGCCGCGGCGACGCTGTCGACGTAGCGGCGAAGGAGTGGCGAGAGATAGGCATCGACCACGGCAGTGTCGCCGCGCCCGACGAACTTCACCAGCGGGCTCACCTCGTGGCTCGCCGAGATTTGCATGAAGCCCGCGAGCCGGGCCGCCTCGGCCGCGGCGACTTCATGCTCTGGGTAGGCATAGGAATGCATGAACACGATGGCGACCGAGGCGATGCCTTCGGACCGGGCTTCTCTCAGCGCGGCGATGAGTGCGCCGGCATCGAGCGGCGTCTCGATAGTGCCGTCGGCGCGCACGCGCTCCGGCACCTCGACCACCTTCGCATAGAGCATCGAGGGCTTCTCGATGCGGCGGGCGAAGATCTTGGGCCGGGCCTGATAGCCGATCTCGAGCGCGTCGCGAAATCCCTCGCTGACGATCAGCAACACGGGATCGCCTTTGCGCTCGAGCAGCGCATTGGTGGCGACCGTCGTTCCCATCTTGACGCTGTGGATGGAACCCACCGGCAAAGGCTTCCCACGTGGCACGCCGAGCAAATCGGCGATGCCGGCAATGGCCGCATCGGGATAAGCCTCGGGATCGTCGGAGAGAAGCTTGTGCGTGAGAAGACGGCCGTCAGGGGCGCGCGCCACGATGTCGGTGAACGTGCCGCCGCGATCGATGAAGAACTGCCACGTCCCTCTCATGCTCAGCCGATGCGCGTGAGCCCGGCGGCGTAGCGCTTCCAGCGCTCGACATAGACGTCGGCGGCGTGCGCGATCATCGCCCGCACCTTCTCGTCGCTCTCCCGCACGGCCTTGGCCGGCGAGCCTAGGATCACCGAATTGTCGGGGAAGGTCTTGCCCTCGGTTACGAGCGCGCTCGCGCCGACCAGTGAGTTCGCGCCGATGCGCGCCCCGTTCAGCACGATCGCTCCCATGCCGATCAGGCTCTGGTCGGCGATGGTGCAGCCGTGCAGCACGACATTGTGGCCGATGACGCAATCCTTGCCGATGGTGAGCGGAAAGCCGGGGTCGGTGTGCAGTGTGCAATTGTCCTGGATCTGGCTCCGCGCCCCGATCTCGATCCACTCATTGTCGCCGCGCAAGACCGAGCCATACCAAATGCTCACATCGGAATGGAGCCGCACGCGCCCGACGACGGCGGCAGTCTCGGCGACCCAATAGAGGCCATCTGCGGGAAACTCCGGTCGTTGCCCATCGAGTTCATAAATTGCCATGCACGCTCCTCTTTTCCTGCCGCTCGCCGTGTGCCGTTTCCAGCTCGCCTTCGAGTGTCGTCACTTTGCGGCGAAGCTCCGAGCTCTCAAGTTCGGCATACATCGCAGCGGCGTCGCGGGCGAGGCGCGCGAGCATGGCGCGCTCATAGGCGTCAATGTCGGTGCCCGAGACGTGCGGCCCGTAGAGCGAAACGGCGAAGCAGCGGATGGGATTGACGGCCGGCACGCCGAGGATAGGACGCGCCAGTCCTTGCGGCAGCTCGAGTCCGTCGCCGTCCTCATCCGGAATGCTGAACGCTTTGCCATCGGGAACCGGTGCGAGCAACGGCGCGTCTTGTTTGAGCGTGCGCGTCGCGCATTCCTCCCAGCCTCTGCCGTTCTCATCGCGAAAATAGCAAGCGCCGCGTTTGCGGAATGAGGCCGCCGAGGCAAGAGCAAGCGCGTCGGAAGTTTCGTCGGCGAGCAGCCGATCGATCTCGGTCGCCTTCTTGGCGGATCTGATCGCATCGACGAGCTTCCCCTCGGCGGCGTCGAGCTCGCGATTGAAATAGCGGTCGGCGAGATGGACGGCGTTCTCGTGCAGCCGGCTGATGAGGAAAACGGCAAGAGCGCCGAGCGCAAGCCACGCCCATCCTGGAAGCTCGAGACTGCTCTGAAGATGCTCGACCTCCTGATGCAGGAGCAGGGCTGGAATGCTGAGCGTAAGGCCAAGAAGGGTCACGCGGCGGAGCGGGATCGCTACGCTCACCACGCGCTCCCGCCTGATTGCCTCGAACACGAACAGGCACAAGATGCCGTTCACGAGATAGAGCAGCCCAATCACATCCTCTGACGGCCTGAAATGATTATGGCTCGCAAAGAACGTCGTCTCTGATGCAAGCTCGGCGATCAGAAACGTGGGGAGCCCGATGAGGCAGCCCCAGATTACCCAACGCACGCGCTGATAGTCCTCGGGCGTTTGCGTCGAACGGCGTGCGAGCAGGATGCCGAGAGCGCAGAGCGCGACGGCAAAGCCGAGCAGGATGGCAGTTAGGGTTATGCCCTCGCTCCGATAGCCAAGAAGGCTCGCATACGAGGCGAGCAAGAGCAGGGAGAAGAACAGGCCGACAAAGGGAACGGCCCGCTCGACCGGGCGCCAGCGCGGCTCAGTCGTGTTGTTGGGAACGCGTAAGACGAACAGGATGAGGCCAGCGTAGGCCGCGCCTTCGGCGAAGCACGAAGCAATGTCTTGCACAAGCAACACTGCAGGCCATTGCTGAAGAATGGCGTAGAACGCGTATTCCTGCCCCGGATTGAACCAATTGACGTAGATAAAGAAGCCCCAGCTCATGGCCGTGGGCTTGGTCCACACGAGCCAGGCCGCTGCGATCACGACGGCAATGCCGGCAATCTGGCAGGCGAGGTTAACAGCGCGGACAAGAAAGTTGGCCTGACGCTGCGTCGCGACGAGCGTGATTTCCCGTTCGGGTTGACCGTTGCCGGCGAGGATGGGGAGCGTCACCGTCTTGCCGGGCAAGACGAATTCGAGGCCATCCAGCACTGCAAGCCCGGGGCCGCAGCTCGCGATGTCGGATAGGCCGCATCTCAGCCGGTCGAGATCGATGCGGTCGCCAGGCCTGATTCCGGCTTTCCATGCGGGCGAGGATGCGCGGTTCTCGAACGGCCCCGACACGCTGTAGATCAGCCCGTCATTGTCGGCGTAGAAACCGAACGACCCCAGCGGTTGCACGACCCGCACGAGGTCCGGAACGATCATGGCGAGGCCCCAGAGCGCAAGGACGATCACCAGGATTCGGTCACGGGTCATGGGGCTAGGCTCGTTCTCCGGCGTAAAGAATCATCATAGACAATAGCGGGCAATGGCGCGTCAATTGGCGGCTCGCCGGGAGGAACTTTGATGGCCACCAAGCAATCCCCGGCCGCGCGCGCGGGGCGCAAAGAAGCGGCCTCCGAGCCCGCTCGTCGTTCCTTGCCGCAAGGCGGGCTCGACCGCCTCTTCGGGTTGACGGCAGCGGGCTCGAGCGTCACGACCGAGCTTCGTGCCGGGCTCGCGACCTTCCTCACCATGGCCTACATCATGTTCGTCAACCCGGCGATCCTCGAGAAGGCCGGCATGGACCAAGGCGCCGTGTTCGTCGCTACCTGCCTCGCCGCCGCGGCTGGTTCGGCCATCATGGGCCTCTACGCCAACTATCCGATCGCGCTCGCCCCGGGCATGGGGCTCAATGCCTATTTCGCTTTCACCATGGTGCCGGAACTTGGCGGCAATTGGCAGCTTGCGCTGGCGATCGTGTTCGTCTCCGGCGTGCTCTTCTTCGCGTTGTCGTTGTCGCCGCTGCGCGCGTGGCTGATCGACGCAATCCCGATGAGCCTGAAGCTCGGCATCGCAGCCGGTATCGGCTTTTTCCTCGCTCTCATCGGCCTTCAGAATGCTGGCATCGTCGCGGACCAGCCCGTGACGCTGGTGACCCTCGGCGATCTGTCCAAACCGCAAGCTCTGCTCGCGGCAGCCGGCTTTCTCATCATCGCCGCGCTCGCCGTGCGCAAGGTGCCTGGGGCCATCATCATCGGCGTACTCGCCGTCACGATCGTTGCCGCTGCGATCGGGCTAGAGCCCTGGCATGGCATCGCGGCGCCGCCGCCGCCTCTTACGCCGACCTTCCTAGAGCTCGACTTCGGCGGCATCCTGAAACTCGGTTCGATCGTCATGATGCTGACGCTGCTCCTGGTGACGATCCTCGACACCGCCGGCACGCTGATCGGCGTCGCGCGCCAGGCAGGGCTGCTCGACGAGGAGGGGAAGCTCCCGCGGCTGCGCCAGGCGCTTCTTGCCGATTCAGGCTCAGCCGTGCTTGGCGCTCTCTTCGGCACCTCGACCAACACTGCCTATATCGAGAGCGCGGCCGGCGTGGAGGAAGGCGGCCGCACCGGGCTCACCGCTGTCGTTGTGGCGGTACTCTTCCTCTTGAGCCTGTTTCTTGCCCCTCTTGCCGAGAGCGTTCCCGGCTACGCCACAGCGCCTGCGCTCTTCTTCGTCGCCTGCCTCATGGCCGCGAGCTTCGGTGCGCTTCGTTTCGACGACGCGACCGACTATATCCCCGCCTTGATCATCGCGCTTCTGATGCCGCTGACATATTCCATCGCCACCGGCATCGGGCTCGGCTTCATCGCCTTTGTGGCGTTGAAGGCGCTCACCGGGCGATTCCGGGAAATCAACGCCGCGGTCGCCGTGATTGCCCTGGCCTTCCTGCTCAAGCTCGCCTTCGCCTGAGCCGCTCCGCCAAACTGAGCGCGAGCCATCCGAGCCCTTGTAACACCTACCCCCCTCGGCTATGAGGGTCGCCAACCTGGCCGGATCGAAGAGTAAGCGGACCCATGGATAGCGAAGCCCCGAAAAACCCTCGCCACGGGAGCAGCCTGTTCGGCGTGTTTATCACCTCGTTCTGCGCGGCCATCGTCATGGCCGGCGGCTTCGGCATCGTGTTCGAGGCCTTCGTCGTGGCGGCCGCCAACCTCTTCGCGCTTGGCCAGATGTTCGTGCTGGTGGGGAGCGCCCTCAACGCCGTGGCAACGCTTTGGCTCGCGGCGTGGACCTTCGCCCGGTCCTGGCATGTCGAGCGGCGTCTCAGGGAAGGGCTTGAGGTCGATGAGCCCAAGCTCTCGATCCTCGCCAATTTCCGCGGCTATGGCCCAGCCTAGGGTTTTCTGACGCACTGGGGGGCTTCCTTGATTCTCTGCATGCGGCCATCGGCAAAAGTCCTTATGCTCCAGCTAAGCGACAGGTCTTAGGGGAACTCACGCGATGTCGATTTGGGGGAAGCTCGCAGGCGCAGCGGCGGGACTTGCCATCGGTGGGCCGATCGGCGCGCTGCTCGGTGGGGTGGCGGGTCATTACGTCATCGACCGCGATCAGGAGCAGGACGGGCCGGCCGAGAACCAGGTGGCTTTCACCGTGGGCGTGATCGCCCTCGGCGCCAAGATGGCCAAGGCCGACGGCGTCGTCACCATGGACGAGGTCAACGCCTTCAAGGAAGTGTTCAAGGTGCCCGAGGGCGAGATGAAGAACGTCGCCCGCGTGTTCAATCTCGCCAAGCAGGACGTGGCCGGCTACGAGGCCTATGCCGAGCAACTCGCCACGATGTTCAAGGGCAACCGCAAGCTGCTCGAGGACGTGCTCGAGGGCTTGTTCCACATCGCCAAGGCCGACGAGCACCTCCACCCCAACGAGGAGCAGTTCCTGCACCAGGTCGCCAAGCGCTTCGGCTTCACCGACACCGAGTTCAGCTACATCAAGGCGCGCCACGTCATCGCCGCCAAGCGCAATCCCTACGACGTGCTGGGAGTGAAACCTGCCATCACCAACGAGGAGCTGAAGAGCCACTACCGCAAGCTGGTCGCCGAGAATCATCCCGACAAGCTGATGGCACGCGGCGTGCCCAAGGAGTTCGTCGCTATCGCCACGGAGAAGGTCGCGACCATCAACGAGGCTTACGAGGCGATCGCCAAAGAGCGCGGGATGTAGTGCTTGCGACTTTCCGCGACGTCGTTCCTCATCCTGAGGAGGCCGCGGAACGCGGCCGTCTCGAAGGATGAGACCTCGTGCTTCGAGACGCGGCCTATGGCCGCTCCTCAGCATGAGGTATGACCACGACAATGACCGCCGCTCCCGACAGCCCGCTTGCCACGCTGTGGTGCCCGTCGCCCAACCGCGAGCCGCGGCGCGGCGTGTCGACTCCCGACATGCTGATCCTCCATTACACGGGCATGGAGTCGGCAGAGGCCGCGCTCGATTGGCTGACGCGCGAGGAGGCCAAGGTCTCCTGCCATTACCTCGTCGACGAGGAGGGGCGCATCGCCCAGATCGTGGCGGAGAGCGAGCGCGCCTGGCACGCCGGCCAGAGCCTATGGGCGGGAGAGACTGACCTTAATTCCCGCTCGATCGGCATCGAGATCCACAACCCAGGTCACGATTTTGACTATCCGGCGTTTCCCGAGGCCGAGATGCAGGCCGTCGAGGCGCTCTGTCTCGACATTTTGGCCCGCCACGCGATCGCTCCCGACCGCGTGCTTGCTCATTCCGACGTGGCGCCCGGACGAAAGCGCGACCCCGGCGAGAAGTTCGACTGGGCGCGGCTCGCGCGGAAGGGAATAGGACTTTGGGTCGAGCCCGTGGCGCCCGGCACCGATCAGGGCCTAGGGCCGGGCGATGAAGGGGAGAGCGTCGCTCGGCTCCAGCAGCAGTTGCACGACTTCGGCTACGGCGTGGAGGTGACCTCGACCTATGGCACCGGGCTCGAGAAGGTCGTCGAGGCCTTCCAGCGCCACTTCCGCCCCGCGCGTATCGACGGCCGCGCCGATCTTTCGACCCGCGAGACGCTTCGGCGGCTGCTCGCCGCGCGGAGCGCCAGCGCCGCCTAGTTGGTGACGTCGAAATCCATGCCGTCGAAGGTGTAGAGCGGCTTCTGTGTCCAGATGCCGTCCTCCTGCACAGGGATCTTGTGCATCTTCACGTTGTCGACCTCGAGCTTCCCGGTCTTCTGATTCACCCAGAAATCGATGTCGTAATACTCGTCCTTGCTGCCCGGCTTGCGGAAGTCGGTGCACACGAAGTACTCGCCCTCTTTCTTGAGGTGGCGCACCGGCTGGTGAATCTCGACGAACTGGAGCGGCACTGGATTGCCGTCCTGATCCTTCACGTCAAGGTTGCCGTTCGCATCCTTATGCGTGGCGATGTAGGTGTGGATCGAGCTCATCACCTGCCAGGCGCGGGTGACCTCCATGTCGCCGGGATGCTCCTGAACCGGGAGCCACCACCACGCCACGGGCAGGCGCGTGATCATGGTCCAGCCGTCGCCCTCCTGCTTCGGTCCCTTCTGCACCCTGATGTCCATGAGGGTGAGCTTGTCGCCCTCCGGCTTGAACCAGAAGTCGATGGCGTATTGCTTCTTCGGCTCGTCCTTGTCGTGGAAGATGACATTGGCGAACCAGCCATAGCCTTCCATGCCGCGCACGCCCTTGATGTTCTCCATGATCAGGTCGAGGTCGGCGTCGAGCTTGGGATCGTGGAACACGAAGACGCCGTCCTTCGAGCGCTCCTTGACCACCTCGTCCACCCGCTTGTTGACGTCGTCCTCGGTGAAGGTCTTGGTGGGTCCCGACGCTGCGGCTTGTTTCGAGGCGAAAAATTCGCGCGCCTTCTCGATGTTGCCCTTGGGATCCTTGAGGAAGGCCTGCTTCGATTCCTCGCTCGAGAAGCAATAGACCTTGCCGTCCTCGTCGATCCAATTGACCGAGCAGTCGGTCTTGGCGGTCTGTCCCTCGGCGAGACCCATTGTGCAGTAGCCATCGAACTCGCCCTTGGCGGGAGCGGGCGCCATGGCCTGCGGGGCTGGGGTCGTTTCCGTATCGGCGGCGAGCGAGACGGACGCCGGAGCAAGGCAGAGCAGCGCCGCGAGCGCGGCGCCCAGTGCGAGGGGGACAAGGAGCCGATCGGTGGGGGTGCCTGTCATTGCCTTGATTCCTTGGGAGTTGGGGTTTCTGGAACGTCTTAAGAGCTGATTATTCTCAGGTATGTGACCCAAGTCACCGTGTAGGTCACCTTACAAATGGCTCATCCAGCAGCCTCTCCGCCGCCATAGCTCGCGAGCGCCGAGCGGTTCTTAACCTCGATAGAGCCGCGCGACGCATGGACCCATCCCATCCGCTCCCATTCCGAGAGATAGCGGCTAATGACCTCGCGCACGCTGCCGAGATCGAGGGCAAGTTGCTGATGGGTCTTGGCCACGACGCCCTTCGCGTCGGCCTCCGCCAGCAAGCGCCGGGCGAGCCGGAGATCGAGGCTCGCGAATGCCACTTCGTCGACCAGCATGATGAGGCTCGAGAGCAGATCGCCGTAATTGTCGAGCACGTATTTGCGGAAGCGCGGGGAGGTACCCATGAGCCGATGGAACACGCTCGACGGCAGCGCGGCGAGCAGCACGTCGGTCTCTGCGGTGCTCTCGGCCGGGAAGGGGCTCCCTGCCATGAGACAGGAGGTGGTCAGCACGCATGTCTCGCCGGGGCCGACCTGGTAGAGCAGGATCTCGCGGCCCGACTCCGAGGTCTTGAACACGCGCGTTTGCCCCTCGATGCACATGACATAGTTATGGCAGCGCTGGCCTTGGTGGTAGGCGATGTCGCCCTCGCGCATGCGGCTGAACTGCGTTGCGCCGAGAAGCTCGCCCCTGTGCTCGTCTTCGAGCTCGGTCAGCTCCGGAAATGCGGCAAGCCAGCGCGAGATCAGGTCTTGGTTGGTCATGGACGGCACATATGACGTCTTCGCCGCCGGGTCACGCGAAGACGAGAAGAGCCTGCAGGAGCGGTGATCGCAGGGTCCGGGTACCCGGGGGCAAAGATATGGGATCAAGCGGCAATGAGGCTATCAAAATGCCGTTACGGCCCCCGACTCGCCCAAGCCCGGAGAGGGCCTAAAGCTGTCTTCCAGGTAACTTGACCTTAAGACGGCCAAGCCCCTTATTAGCAGTTGTCAGCAGGCCGGATGGCCGCTCTGCCAGCGTTGCGTATCAAGGCGGAGAGGAAAGTCCGGGCTCCATGGAAGCACGGTGCCGGATAACCTCCGGCGGGGGCGACCCCAGGGACAGTGCAACAGAAAGCAAACCGCCCTCCGCAGCCTCGGCTAAGGAGGGTAAGGGTGAAAGGGTGCGGTAAGAGCGCACCGCGTTCTTGGTAACAAGGACGGCACGGCAAACCCCACCGGGAGCAAGACCGAATAGGGGCGGCGCGGAGCGGGAGACCGCTTCAGTCTGCTTTCAGATCAGCCGCCCGGGTTGGTTGCATGAGGCGCGCCGCAAGGCGCGTCCCAGAGGAATGGCCATCGCTGCGGAAGCGGTACAGAACCCGGCTTACAGGCTTGGTGACATGATACGGCCGGCGCGAAGGTGACCCCTTCGCGCCGGCCTCCAGTTTCTATTTGCGCTGCGTCAACGCTAGATCAGGCAAGGTCGAAGCGATCGGCGTTCATCACCTTGTTCCAGGCAGCCACGAAGTCTTTCACGAACTTTTCCTTCGAGTCGGCGCAGGCATAAACTTCCGCGAAGGCGCGAAGCTGCGAGTGCGAACCAAAGATCAGATCGACGCGGGTGCCGGTCCACTTGAGCGCGTTGGTCTTGCGGTCGCGTCCTTCGTACACGCCGTCGCCGTCGGGCTCCCACACAGTGCTCATGTCGAGCAAGTTGGCGAAGAAGTCGTTCGTCAGCTTGCCGGGCTGCTTGGTGAAGACACCGTGCTTGGACCCTCCGGCGTTGGCGCCCAGCACACGCAGGCCGCCGACGAGGACCGTCATTTCCGGACCCGTCAGCCTCAACAATTGTGCCCGATCCACCAGCGCCTCCTCGGGCGCCATGAACTGCTGCTTGCTGCTGAGATAGTTACGGAAGCCGTCGGCGACCGGCTGGAGCGGGGCGAAGGAAGCAGCGTCGGTCTGCTCCTGCGACGCATCCATGCGTCCCGGCCTGAAGGGCACCTTCACGTCGACACCGGCGTCCTTCGCTGCCTTCTCGACCGCGGCGCATCCGCCGAGAACGATGAGGTCGGCGAGCGAGACCTTCTTGCTGCCGGTTGCCGAAGCGTTGAAGTCCTTCTGGATCGCTTCGAGCTTCCCAATCACGGTCTTGAGCTGAGACGGCTGGTTCACCTCCCAATCTTTTTGGGGGCTGAGACGGATGCGCGCACCGTTGGCGCCGCCGCGCTTGTCGGAACCGCGAAATGTCGACGCCGATGCCCACGCGGTCGAGACGAGTTGCGGCACCGTGAGACCGGACGCGAGGATCTTGGCCTTCAGTGCCTCGATGTCCTGCTGGCCGAGCACCGGATGATCCACGGCCGGAATCGGATCTTGCCAGATCAGCGTCTCGTTCGGCACGAGCGGGCCGAGGTAACGCGCGATCGGGCCCATGTCGCGGTGGGTGAGCTTGAACCAGGCGCGGGCAAACGCGTCCGCGAACTCGTCCGGATGCTCGTAGAAGCGCCGCGAAATCTTCTCGTAGACCGGGTCGAACCGCAGCGACAGGTCCGTGGTCAGCATGGTCGGCACATGCTTCTTCGCCTTGTCATAGGCGTCCGGGACCGTGGCATCAGCGGCTTTCGCCTTCCACTGAAAGGCGCCCGCCGGGCTCTTCTCCAGCTCCCATTCGTACTTGAACAGGTTATCGAAGAAATGGTTGCTCCACTTGGTTGGCGTCTGCGACCAGGTGACTTCCGGGCCGCCGGTGATGGTGTCGGCCCCGAAGCCCGTGCCATGCTTGCTCTTCCAGCCGAGGCCCTGATCCTCGATGGCGCCGCCTTCAGGCTCGGCGCCGATCAGTGACGGGTCGCCGGCGCCATGGGTTTTGCCGAAGGTGTGGCCGCCGGCAATCAGCGCGACGGTCTCCTCGTCGTTCATGGCCATGCGAAAGAACGTTTCGCGGATGTCCTTGGCCGCCGCAATGGGGTCCGGTTTGCCGTTCGGGCCTTCCGGATTGACGTAGATGAGCCCCATCTGCACGGCGCCGAGCGGTTCCTGAAGCTGGCGCTCGCCGCTGTAGCGCTCGTCGCCGAGCCACGTCCCCTCGGGACCCCAGTAGAGCTCTTCGGGCTCCCACACATCGGCGCGGCCGCCGGCAAAACCGAATGTCTTGAAGCCCATCGATTCCAGCGCGACGTTGCCGGTGAGAACGATCAGGTCGGCCCAGGATATTTTCCGGCCGTACTTCTCCTTGATCGGCCACAGCAGCCGGCGCGCCTTGTCGAGGTTCGCGTTGTCCGGCCAGCTGTTCAACGGCGCAAAACGCTGCTGGCCGGCGCCGGCGCCGCCGCGGCCGTCGCTGATGCGGTAGGTGCCCGCGCTGTGCCACGCCATGCGGATGAACAGTCCACCATAATGACCGAAGTCCGCCGGCCACCAGTCCTGCGAGTCCGTCATCAGCGCGCGCAGGTCCTTGATGACGGCGTTCAGATCGAGGCTCTTGAACTCCTCGGCGTAGTCGAAATCCTTTCCCATCGGATCCGATAGGCTGGAATTCCGGTGGAGGACCTGGAGATCCAGCTGGTTCGGCCACCAGTCGCGGTTCGTAGCTCCGCGGCTGCCGCCCGTGAACGGGCACTTGCCCGCGTTGTCGTCAGTCTTTGCGTCCATGTTTCTCTCCGATCGTGGACTCTTGAGTGGTCTTCGTTGTGCCGAGAGGCGGCACATTGGGTGCGGCGCACAATAAGTGCAAATCGAATTTGCCTATTGGCCCGATAAGCAGAGCTTATGCTGAGCCTGTCGGCCTCCGATCAGCGGCCGATGAAGCCCTGAAGCAGCTCCAGCGTGGTTTCCGGCTGCTCTTCCTGGGGCATGTGTCCGCAATCCTGAATGAGGCGCAGACTTGAATTGGGCATTGCACGCCTAAGCTTCAACCCGATCTCGAGCGGCACGATACGGTCGTGGTCGCACCACAGGATCAGCGTCGGCAGCGAGATCGACTTGTAGCTCTCGGCGACCGCGTCGAGATCATCCGGCACGATTTGTCGTGCGCTGTAGATGATGGCGTGCTTGCCGGCCGCGGTCTTGAGCGGAGCCGCATAGGTCTCCACCTCCTCGGGATCGATCTTGCTGTCGTCGAAATAGGCGATATTGAGCGCGACCCGCGTCTGCACCGTGGGTGGAACCATGCGCACGCCGAGATGCGAGACGATGGGCACGTCGAGCAGCCGGAAGAACACCGGGATGTGCTGCGGATAGGCGATCGAATCGAGCAGCACGAGCTTTTTGATGCGCCCTGCGAGCCGCTTGTCGTGATCGAGCGCAAGTCGGAGCGCGACCCCGCCGCCGAAAGAGTGGCCGACGATGGTGAGATCGCGCAGATCCTGATCCTCGATGAGTTGGGCGAGCAGTTCGGCCTGATCCAACACCGAGTAGCGCCCATCGAACGGCTTGTCCGACTGGCCGAAGCCTTTCAGGTCTACGGCGATGACCCTGTGGGTGAGGGCAAGCTCGGGCGCGATGTGCCGCCAAGTATAGGTGCTCGTGCCGAAGCCGTGGATGAGGAGCACCGGCGAGCCCTTGCCTTCCTCCTCGTAGAACAGCTTGACCGGCGCGTCCGGCGGGCCGAGCCGCGCATAGGGACCCCCGATCAGGGCATCGTCCGCGCTGAGGCCGCAGGAGCCGAGCGCAAGCGCGATCAGGGCAAAGCAAATCGTTGCAGCCGCCCGTCGCTTAGCCATCCGGCGAAACATGACCCCTCGCTCCGACCCGAGCGGTACGGGCAAGACCGGATCGCCTGAAGCGGCCAACGTTGCCGCGAATCAGTCCCGGTCAGCTCCAATCCCCGTTCGTTTCCGTTTGTAGCGCGCTTCGCGCTGACGCGGCAATCGCGGCTTGGTTAACGAAAAATGAAGGCAACTCCAGGAGTCGCGCGCAAATATCCCGTGCGCGCGAGGTCTTCTCCCGGCTGTTTCCATTGACGCCCATAAATTCCCATGTTATCCCATAACTGCCCGTTCGGTGAGTAAATGGGAGAGGCTGGCCGCGCTTCCTAAGAGGCCACGGGGGGATCCAGCGCCGCCTCTCCCATCTTTCCCGAGCAG
>DATHCZ010000025.1:0-4845 GCA_035319265.1 Methyloceanibacter sp.
GTTAGACCGTTCCGCCGGTCGAGGGTGGCTGACCGCGCTCGCGCAGGCGAAACACCGGCTCGCCGATGCCGACTATGGCGACGGCGATGGCAACCCACCCCAGCAACAGAATTCCGAGATAAACAGCGGCGAGCAGCAACGCGCGGAACGGTACGCCGCGGCTATAGACATGAATCACCGCTAGCCCCTGCAAAACGAAGGCGAACAGCAGTGCTCCGGCGAAGCCCGTAGCAATGAGGCCCGGCAAGCCCGGCACGAAAGATGCGAGCAGTGCCGCGGCGAAGATCGGCACAAGGGCATTCGGCAGCTCGAGCGCGTGGAAGTCAGGCCAAGGCCTGAGCGCGCGCCCCGATGAATCCACGATCAACCCGGCCATCCAGAGATTGAACAACGTGATGGTCAGCCAGACGATCGCAAACGCGGCCGGAAGCGCGCGCGCGATCATGGCCGCCATGCTGGCGATGGTCTCCTCGGTGAACAGCGTGCCGTCGCGATCGAGTTCCTTCAGCGCGCTGTGGTTTAGCATCTGGCGGATCGTCTCTTTGTAGGCCTCCTGGTCGTAGCCAAGGATGAGCACGAGGACGGCCGCGAGTGCGCCCGCCATGATCGCGGCCCAACCGACGAGTCGTCCGGGCGGATACCATTCGACCGCCTGCGTGACATGACCTTGAGGCGTGGCGACCGGGCGAGACAGAAGCGCAAGATGCGTCAAGAGCGCCGCGGGTGCGGCGATCGACAGCGCGAAGATTGCAGCCGTTGCCGGCCCAAGGCTGACCGCGATCACGATGGTGCCGGCGATGGCCGAGACCAGCGCGGCCATGCCGCCCCAGCCGAGTCCGGCGAGGCAAAGGGGAAGGGGCGCAAGATAGAACAGCACGCCTGCAAGCGCAGTCGCAGTCGCCGCCGAGGCGAATAGCGCTGCCGAGACGAGTCCGGAGCCCGCGCCGATGATGAGCGGTGTTGGCATTTGCGCTGTCCCGTCTCCTTCAAGAGCGGTTAGGGGAGGGGAGCGCCCACCCCAACTTCACCGAGAGCCTAGAGTTCAGACCAAGGTGCCCGAACCTCCCCCTCTACTGAATGAGATAGGGCAAGAGGCCGAGGAAGCGCGCGCGCTTGATTGCGCGAGCGAGTTCGCGCTGTTTCTTGGCCGACACGGCGGTGATCCTGCTTGGGACCATCTTGCCGCGCTCGGACATGTAACGCTGCAACAGCTTCACGTCCTTGTAGTCGATCTTCGGCGCCTTATCGCCGGAGAAGGGGCAGGTCTTGCGCCGACGATAGAAAGGACGGCGGGCCTGAACTTGGGTCATGCTCATCAGGAATCCTCCCCGCCTTCGAACGACTCACCGGGCGCGTCGACCGACACACGCGCCTCGCGTGGTGCGTAATCGCGGTCACGGTCGCGGAACTCTCGCCGTCCGCCGCGGCGTCCGTCGCGATCGCCACGATCTCCGCGGTCGCCTCGCTCGCCACGGCCATCGCGCTCGTCACGGTCCGAGCGGCGCATCATGGGCGAGGGGCCCGCCTCATGCTCGTCCACGCGAACGGTCAGGAAGCGGATGATGTCGGTCGACAGCCGCATCTGCCGTTCGAGCTCGGAAACGGCAGCCGGCGGGGCATCGATGTTCAAAAGCTCGTAATGCGCCTTACGGTTCTTCTTGATGCGGTAGGCGAGGGACCTCAGTCCCCAATATTCGGTCTTGCCGATCTTGCCGCCCTGCTCCTCGATGAGCGTGCGAAAGCCCTGGACGAGGGCTTCGACCTGCTGGGGCGAGATGTCCTGGCGTGCCAGGAATACATGCTCGTAAAGAGGCATAGATTGCCTTTCCTTCGTCGTTAGCTCCGGCGCTAAGCCTCGCATGGGCGCTTTAGAAGGAAAGGCCCAAGAGACCCTTGAGAGCGGAGACACGGGAGGGCGGCATCTATGCCTGCCGCGACACTCGCTTAGCGAGTTGTTTCGCGGTCCTCCGTTCAGCCTCCGACCGGAGTGGTTGCTGGTGGCGGTCTTATAAGGCTTCGCGCGGGGTTTGCAAGACCGGCGAGTCCCTCGTCGCGTTCTGATTCCCTATTGTGGGACAGACTTAGAGGTACAGTCCACGGGCTTGTTGTCCTTCACCGAGAACGCTTTGCAGTTCGACGTGGCGTAGATCTCGACGACGCCGACCTTCTCGATCGGAGCGCCGGTATATTCGGCGGTGAAGGTCACCGGCGTGATGACCTGAGTGGTGAAATCCTGCGGCGGACGACCCTTGGCATCGAAGGCGAAGATGAGGTCGTTAGGGTCGCCGACGCGGGGAGTGAGCTGGAGCTCGGTGAAGTTCGAGGTTGGTGCCGAGGCGGATACATTGATCGTCACCAAAGGAGGGTCCGACTTGCTGATGGTGACCGTTACGTCCTCGACGCTGTAAAGATTAACCAGCGCCGGATCCGAAGGCGTCTTGCTCTTCCATGGCCAAGTCAGTGGCTCTGCCGACGACGGCAGGCTGATGATCGAGACGGCTGCGGCGGCAAGCGCGCCGGCAAGCTTTGCGCGGTTCATGGCGAACTCTCCTTTAGGCACGACAGCATCGTTACAGTCTCGTAGACCTTCCAGCAGACCGACCTTCTAGCATGCGTGGCTCTGGAAAAGCGTGACTTTTCCGCGCGGTCTCACGACGGTCGGGCGGGGGCGCAAAGCCCGCTTACTTGACAGTAAAGATTGAAACAGTGTCTTTGGCCGCGACCTTCCATTATGTCCTTTCGCGGCTTCCAGCATGAGCATCGCCTTCATTTTTCCGGGCCAAGGGAGCCAAGCCGTCGGCATGGGAGCCGACCTCGCCGAGACTTACCCGGCTGCGCGCGCGGTGTTCAACGAGGTCGACGAGGCGCTCGGCCAGGACCTATCGCGGCTGATGCGCGAGGGGCCGGAGGACAAGCTAACGCTCACCGAGAATGCGCAGCCCGCCCTGATGGCGGTGTCCCTTGCGGCGATAAAGGTGCTCGCCACCAAAGGTGTGAAGCTGAAGGATCGCGTGGCTTACGTCGCGGGTCATTCGCTTGGAGAATATTCTGCACTCGCCGCGGCCGGAGCACTTAGTCTTGCCGACACGGCACGGCTGCTCAAGACGCGGGGGCGGGCGATGCAGGAGGCGGTGCCGGTGGGCCAAGGGGCCATGGCCGCGCTGCTCGGGGCTGATCTCGACAAGGCCCAAGAGCTCGCCAACGCCGCGGCGCAAGGCCAAGTCTGCCAGGCCGCCAATGATAATGCGCCAGGTCAGGTAGTGATCTCAGGTGCTAAGGAGGCGATCGAGCGTGCCATCGCGCTCGCGCCGAAATTTGGCGCCCGCCGCGCGGTGCTGCTCCCGGTGAGCGCGCCCTTCCATTGCGCCTTGATGAACCCCGCGGCGGAGGTCATGCGCGGCGCCTTGCAGGACGTCGAGATCAAGAGGCCCGCCGTTCCTCTCATCGCCAATGTGCTCGCGAGCCCAATCTCGGACCCTGAGTCGATCAGAGCGCGCCTCATTGAGCAGGTGACGGGCATGGTACGCTGGCGGGAAACGATGCTGTTTCTCAAGGCGAACGGGGCAAGCACCGTTTATGAGATCGGGGCGGGTCGCGTGCTCGCGGGTATTGCGCGGCGCTTCGACGGCGTCGAGGCGCGGAGCATCGGCGCGCCAGAAGAGCTCGAAGCAGCCGCTGCGGCGCTCTCGAGCTAGGAAAGGAGAGTTCGATGTTCGACCTTAAAGGCAAGGGCGCGCTCGTCACCGGCGCCTCAGGCGGGATCGGCGGCGCGATCGCTAGGGCCCTGCACGCTCAGGGCGCCAACGTTGTGATCTCCGGTACCAACAAAGAGAAGCTCGATGCGCTTGCCGCCGATCTCGGCTCCCGCGTCTTCGTGCTTCCATGCGATCTCCGCGACCGGGTCGCGGTCGCCAAGCTTGGTGAAGAGGCCGAAAAGGTGCTCGGCCAGGTCGACATCCTCGTCAACAATGCCGGCATCACCCACGACAATCTCTTCATGCGCATGAAGGACGAGGAATGGGACGACGTGATCGCCGTCAACTTGACCTCGGTGTTCATTCTGATCCGCTACATTCTGCGCAACATGATGCGCCGCCGCTACGGTCGCATCGTCAACATCGCCTCGATTTCGGGTGTGCTCGGCAATCCGGGACAGCCCAATTATGCGGCCTCAAAGGCTGGGCTGGTCGGTATGACCAAGTCGCTCGCCCGCGAGGTGTCATCCCGCGGCATTACCGCCAATTGCATCGCCCCTGGCTTCATCTCGACCCCCATGACCGATGCCTTGACGCCGAAGCAAGTCGAGGCTATTGCCGCCGCCATCCCAGCCCAGAAGTTCGGCAAGCCCGAGGATGTGGCGGCAGCGGTGGTCTTCCTTGCCAGCGACGAAGCCGGCTATATCACGGGCGAAACCATGCATATCAACGGCGGAATGGTCATGACGTGAGCGTGGCAAGGCAAAGACTTAGGGACCGACCCGGGCAATTCCGGCGAGTGATCTTCCCCCGGCCATGGCTTCTGGCAAGGTCTTGTAAAATATGGTACCCAAGCGGCCGCTTAGTGGGGGCTTGACAAAAGGCAATCCCACCGCGATCAACCCTCATAAAACTTACCGCTCGGGGGTGCGTCAGGCCGTGAGCCGCAGCTCGGGGGGACGTGCGAGGCCTAAGGACTGAAAGCAAGGGACGGTGAGGCGGAAATGAGCGATATCTCGGAGCGCGTAAAGAAGATCGTGGTGGAGCATCTCGGGGTTGAGGCCGACAAGGTCACCGAGAATGCAAGCTTCATCGACGACCTCGGAGCCGACAGCCTCGACACCGTCGAGCTCGTCATGGCCTTCGAGGA